>CAZSHV010000006.1:0-50548 GCA_964606815.1 uncultured Bacteroides sp.
GCCACAGGTGGCGACCCTACTGGTGAGGTTTACGTTAGTCGAGGAGGGGGTCGTCGCCTTCGCTGCCGGGGTCGTAGGCGGGTACGTCGGCTTTGGGCGCAGGCTTGGCAGCAGCATTGGGGGCAGGCTTGGCAGGGGCTTGCGACTCGGGTTTGGCTGCAGGTTTAGAGGCTGGTTTGGCAGCAGGCTTAGCAGCGGGGGTTGCAGCAGGGGTTGCAGCAGGGGTTGCAGCAGGGTTAGCAGCAGGGTTAGCAGCAGGGTTAGCAGCGGGAGTGGGGGCGTCATTAACTGCGGGAGCTGCCGTGGCATTGGTATCGGGTGCCTCTTCTGGCTGTGGCTCGGGGTCGAGCTCGGAGATGATGTCGGCGGCGGTCTCTGCGGGGGCGTCCGGCAGGGGCGACGGGGGCAAAGCAGCAGCCTCCTCGGCTTCCTCAAGGGTCTCGCGCTCGGCTGGCTGGAGTATGGAGGCCTGGGCGTCCTGGTAGTTTTGCTCCTGAAGGAATCGGAAATAGTCGTCAAAGCTGCGGCCTGTGTCAAGCAGCAGTTTGAAATTCTCGGCGGATATGGCCACGGGCATCACGCCGTAGGGCAGGCGGAAGGTGGGCGAGGCGGCCATTACGCGGCGGTAGTGGTTGAGCTCTTTGAGGTTGTCGAAGCCCTTGATCACGAGCATGCCCAGGCGACCGAAGTTCATCAGCTCAAGGTCGAAGTCCTTGACCACGAACGACTGGAAATTGTGGCGGGCCACCTCGTAGAGCAGCTCATTGCCATTGACGCTGTCGGTGGGGAATACGAGCACGAGCAGCTGGGGGCTGTCGTCGGCGATCTGGAACTGGGCTGTGGAGTCGGCCGCTGTGAGCGTGGAGTCGTTGGAGAGACGGATGTCCCAGAGCATGCCGCGGAGGTTGCCGTTCTCCGGAGCGTGGAGCTTGCGCCCCTGCGCCATGCCTTTGAGCCAAGCCGAGGCAATGGGCGTGAGGTCGGTGTCGGGGTAGCGCTCAAGCATATCGCGGAGGGTGGTGTTGAATTTCTCCGGATTATCCTCCGTGACGTAGGCCAGAGCGTCGATGAACATGAACTTGGGCATGATCTTGCTCATGGGATACTCGCGCTCCATGGTGGCGAGGGCGGCGTGCACGGCGCTGTTGTTATTGTCAAGATAGTCTTGATAAGCCTTCTCGTAGAGACGCTCTTGCTCTGTGTCCATGCTGCGGAGCTTCTCGATATACGCAGGGTCGCGCAGGGCCACGCCGTAGGCCGACTCGGGGAAGTCGTTGATAATGAGCTGTCGATACTTCTCTGCCGTGGCTGCGTCGCCGGCGCGGGCTGCCATGAGGTAGAGGTTATAGTACGTGTCGAGGCGGTAGATATTGTCGGGATAATCTCGGAGCAGGCGCTGGAACTGGATATCGGCGGCATGGGGGTCGTCGAGCTTGTCTTTGAGGATTACGCCCATGTTGTACAGGCCCTCTTGAATGATTTCGTGGGCCTGGAACTTCGCCTCTTCGGTGAAGGGTATGTCCTTAAGATAATACGCGGGGTTTGTGGGATCGCTCTCCGAGGCCAGTTTCTCTTTCTCCTCCTCGGCGATCTCTGGGCGGTCGCCTTCGGCGGGGATAGAGTCGGAGTCCTCATCTGGGGCATCGAAGTCGCTGGTGTTGAAGCTCTGCTTGTTGCGGCGGCGCCAGTCGTCCTCCTGCTTGCGGGAGCCCCAACGCTTCTGGAATTCGGTCTTGCCCTGGTTGCGGATGGTCTGGTTATAGAAATACCACGAGCCGTCGCTGTTGATGTTGAACTGTCGCTGGCCGGCGTCGTTGAGCTGGTTGGAGTTGGCATGCTTCTGCGCCTCGTACTCCTCGCGGGCGGCGGCATCGGCCTCGTCCTTCTGTCGCTTCTTGTATTCGGCTATAAGGCGGTCAATCACCTTGTTGCGCTCGGCCTCGCTCATGTCGGCGAGGGCGAGGAGGGAGTCTTGGAGGTTGACGTTCTGGGAATACACGGCGAGCTCGTCGAGCACATCGCTGCGACGCTGCAGAGTGGCGAGGTTGGGATATGTGTCGGGCAGCAGGGGCACCGCCTCGGCATAGCACGGCTGAGCTTTGGCGTAGTTGCCTCGGTCGAAGTAGAGCTGTCCGAGGGTGATCTGGGCAATGGCCTTCTCGATGCCGGAGCGGGTGCTCTTGCTCACGGCCGTCTCGTAGTTGGATATGGCCTGCGCGGTATCGCCGCGGCTGAGGTAGAGGTTGCCGATGGCGTAGTATATCTGGTCGAGATAGTCCTTATTGCGGTCGTAGCGCGTCATGCGGCGTAGGGCCTTGACCTCCGGGGTGATATCGGAGCCGGAAAACACCTCGCTCTGCTTGATGCGGGCATTGAGCTTGGCACGGTAGCTGATGCTCGACGACGACCCAGCTTTGCTAAAAGCCTTGTAGGCCTCCTCTTTCTGCCCAAGCAGCTCGTGGAGCTGGCCCAGAAGGAAGTAGAGGCGAGGCTTTTGGCGGGAGTTGGCGCGCTTGATTGCACTGGTGAGGAACGGGATGGCGGCCTGGTAGTCCTTGTTGCGAATCAACACGTCGGCACGAGTGAAGTCGTACAGTTCTTGTAGGGTGCCGGAGGTGAGTTGCGCGGGCTTTATGCGGTTGAGTATCAGTTCGCTTTCATACAGCCAATCAAGGGCAGCGTAGCTGCGGGCTTGCCAGAGCTGGGCCTCGGTGACGGTGGCCGGAAGCCATGTGAAATGCTTGGAGACATAGAAGAAGGTGGAAGCCGCGCCGAGGAAGTCGCCGTTGAGATACTGCGCGCGGCCCATCATCATCCAAGCGTTGTGGATGAAGGGGTTGTACTCGTCGCGCTTGAGCCACGCCTTGTATTCGGCGCTCTGCTTGCCTCCCTTACGCTGGGGGCGCTTCTTGATGGAGCGGATCTGTATGGCCTTCTGCGCCTTCTCGATGCTACGGGTGAAGTCGCCCTGCGGCTGCGGAGCCTTGGGGTCGGCCTTGGCCTCGGCGGGATGGAGGAAGAGCAGACGCGTGTAGTCGTCTTCGTATTTGCTCTCCATGTCGTGGAGGGTCTCCTGCAGGTGGGTGTCGCCGTTGTAATATATATTGTAGCGGGTGATGAAGGCCGTGTACTGTCGGGCAGCCGCCGTATTCTTCTTCTGCGCGTTGCAGGATGGGAGCAGGGCGACAGCCATGGCAGCGGCTATCAGGGCCACAATGTATATGCGAAGGCGGCGGAGGGTCACTTGTCAGCAGGTTTGTCGGCGGGTTTATCGGCAGGTTTGTCAGCGGGTTTGTTGAGCTCGGGGTAGACGATGCGCGAGTGGTACATGGTGAGAAGGCGCTTGATGAAGGCCTCCTTGATGATGCGCACGTCGCGGAACGACAGGGGCGACTCGCTGTGGAGCCCGTCGGCTATCTGTCCGTCGATGATCTTGTTCACCAGCTCGGTGATGCTCTCCTTGGTGACCTCCGGGAGCGAGCGTGAGGCGGCCTCGACTGCGTCGGCCATCATCATCACGGAAGTCTCTCGGCTCTGTGGGTTGGGGCCGGGATAGGAGAAGGACTTGGGGTCGGGCTTCTCGTCGGGGTGGGCCTTGCACCAGGTGTAGAGGAAATATTTGGCTTGTCCTTTGCCGTGATGTTCGGCGATGAACTGGCGCAGCACACGCGGCAGGCCGGCCTTCTCGGCTCGGCGCAGACCGTCGGTGACGTGGCGGGTGATGATCTCGGCGCTGCGCTCCGGGGGCAGGGCGTCGTGGGGGTTGACGCCGTGCTGGTTTTCGGTGAAGAAGTTGGGGTTTTCGAGCTTGCCGATGTCGTGGTAGAGGGCACCGGCTCGCACAAGCTGCACGTTGGCGCCGATGCGCATGGCGGCGTCGGCGGCCAGGGTGCTCACGGCCATGGCGTGCTGGAAGGTGCCGGGGCAGTTCTCCGAGAGCTCGCGCAGCAGCGGGGTGTTGATGTCTGTGAGCTCCACCAGAGTGGCCGAGGATATGAAGCCGAAGGCCTTCTCGATGGCTGGCATCAGCACATAGGCCATGGCGGCCAGCAGAGCGCTGATGCTCAGGTATAGCACCATGCGCAGCGACAGGTCGCGGGCCGAGCCGTTGAGCATGAACTCAATGGCCACATAGGCAGCCAGGTATGCGCCGAGCACGAAGAGCGACGTGCGCAGCAGGTGCACGCGCTTCGACAGCTCCGTGATGGAGTAGATGGCAGCGCACGCGCCGCAGCATTGCAGCACGATGAACTCCAGCGGAAACGATGCCACGCCGCCGCACAGCAATGCCAGCACCATGCTCACCATCAGGGCCGAGTTACGGTTGAAGAAGACTAACATCAGCACCGGCGCCACGGCAAATGGCACCAGGTAGATAGCCAGCGGGGCGAAGCGGAAGAGGGCTATGGAGAGGAGGAAGAAGACGGTGATGAGCGTAAGCACAAAGGCCACGGCTCTGGGGTTATCCCAAATCTGCGGGGCGCTGAAGCGCAGGTATAGCATCAGGCCGCCCAGGAGCAGGGCTACGAACATCAGCTCGCCCAGCCAGGTGAGCCACAACCAGCCGGCGTGGCGCTTGGCCAGCAGCTGCTCGTCCACTAACTGCTCGTAGGTGAGCAGGTTAGTGTAATCCTGCGGAGTAATGATGGCGCCTTTGTCGATGATGGTCTGGCCTTGCTGGATGACGCCTCGGATGGCTGTGTAGCGATACAGCTCGTAGTCGTAGAGCTGCTTTGACATGGCGGCGTTGTATGCCAGCGACGGCACGAGCTTGGAAGCCACGTCGTATCTCTTAATCCACGCCTCGGCCGAGTCGCCCAGAGCCTTGTTCATGCCCGAGAGGATCTGGGATATAGACTTGACGCCCTTGGCGGAGCGCGATTTCACCACCGAGCCGTCGTTGATGCGCACCTGCTGCAGTGAGCCGTCGGCTATGCGCGCGCCGTAGGTGTCTTCCACCACGTCGTCGCGGTAGGCGCTCTTGATGTAGGCCACCACGCGCTTGCGCATGGCTTCGTCGGCAGCGGTGACGCCCTGCTCGTCGCTCAGGCGTACCCATTGGGCCATGAGGGCGGTGATGACAGTGTCGGCCGCGGAGGGCAGCTCGGTGAAGACGGGCACGAAGGTGCGGTCGAGCGAGTCGCGCACACGCAGCACGGATGCCGAGTCGGGGCGCACGGGGATGTCGAATGGGGCTATGAGCTTGGCGTAGTTCCAGGGGCGGCCCTCCTCGAATTTGTAGTGGCTGACGGTGGGCTGCGGGTAGAAATACACGATCACCACCAGGGCAATGGCGGCGAAGATCAGGCGGGTGAAGGTGGAGCTGCTTTTCATGCTTTGCTATAGGAGGCGGTGGCCAATATAATTATAACGTGGGCTGGCGGGGTGTTAGTGTATGCGGCTGGCTATTTTCACGCCGGGAATCTTCTTGATGCGTCCGCAGAGGTCGGCCACAACGGCAGCGTCGGTGACGCGCACCCAGAGGTCGCAAGTGAAGACCTCGTCTTCGGCCTCGATGTTGAGCTTGCGCAGGTCCATGCCCAGCTGGGTGGAGATCATGTGGGTGAGCTCCTGCAGTATGCCTTGGCGGTCTATGCCCTCGACACGCACGTGGGCGGGAAAGCTCAGGTCGGTCTTCTCCCACTGGGTGGAGAGTATGCGTGGGCCGTAGCTGGCTTTGAGGGCCATGGCGCGGGGACAGTTGAGGGCGTGCACCTCCACTACGCCGTCGTCGTTGATGTATCCCATCACGTCGTCGCCGGGTATGGGCGTGCAGCAGGGGGCCAGGATGTAGTTGGGCTTTCCGTCTACGGTGCGCAGGGTGTAGGTCTCCTTGGTGTTGATTTTGGGCTTCTGGGCGGGGGTGTCGGCGGACTGTTCGGCGGAGCCGGTGGACGTTGGACCAAGGCGCAGCAGACGGCGCAGGAAGGATGTTGAGCCTTTCTCCGAGGTGCGCTTCAGGGCCTTGAGCACATAATCGTTGAGCACCACCTCCTCGCTGCCCAGGCGGTAGCACAGCTCGTCGATGTTGGGCACCTTGAACAAGCCCAGCAGCTTGGTCTGGATCAGGTTGTTAAGCTCCAAGCCATTGTCGGCGAGGAATTTGTCGAGCTTCTCCTTGCCCTTAGCAATCAGGGGCTGGCGCATACGCAGCAGGGCCTTGCGCAGGCGTGTCTTGGCCTTGGCGGTTGATAGGTAGCCCATCCAGTCGGGCTGCGGGGTCTGCGATTGGGAGGTAAGCACCTCCACCTGGTCGCCGCTGCTGAGCTCGTGGCTCAGGGGCACCAGTCGATGGTTCACCTTGCCGGCTATGCAGTGCGTGCCCAGCTCGGTGTGGAGATAGAAGGCCAGGTCGAGCACGGTGGAGCCGGCGGGCATGGTCACCAGTTCGCCAGCGGGAGTGAAGACCACAATCTCGGAGGCGAAGAGGTTGAGCTTGAGGGTGTCGAGGAAGTCGAGGGCCGAGGGCTCAGGGTCGTCGAGGATGTCTTTGATGGTGCGCAGCCATACGGTGAGCTCCGACTCCTCGTCGCCCTCGCCGATCTTGTATTTCCAGTGGGCTGCGAAGCCCTTCTCGGCGATTTCGTCCATGTGGCGCGAGCGGATTTGCACCTCCACCCAGTTGCCGTCGGGGCCCATTACGGTGACGTGCAGGGCCTGGTAGCCGTTGGCCTTGGGCTTCGAGAGCCAGTCGCGTATGCGCTCGGGGTGCACGCTGTAGAGGTCTGTGATGGCGCTGTAGATGCTCCAGGCTATCTCCTTCTCCTTAGAGCGGTCGGGGCAATCGTAGACGATGCGCATGGCGTAGAGGTCGTAGACCTCCTCAAAAGGTATGTGCTTGGTTTCCATCTTCTTCCATATGGAGTAGACGGACTTCACTCTGGCCTTAGCCTCGTAGGTGAGGCCCATGCCGTCGAGACGCTGGAGGATGGGGGCGGCGAAGTCGGCGTAGACCTCGCTGCGGTGGGCCTCGGTCTCGGCTATCTTGCGCTGGATGTCGGCGTAGGCCTGCGGGTGCTCGTATTTAAAGGCCAGGTCTTCGAGCTCGGTCTTGATCTCGAAGAGGCCCAGGCGGTGGGCAAGCGGAGCGTAGATGTAGAGCGTCTCGCCGGCGATCTTGTATTGCTTGTTGGGGGCCATGGAGCCGAGGGTGCGCATGTTGTGCAGGCGGTCGGCCATCTTGATGAGCACCACGCGGATGTCCTCGCTCATGGTGAGCAGCAGCTTGCGGAAGTTCTCGGCCTGCGCGCTTGCCTGGTCGCCGAAGATGCCGCCGGAGATTTTGGTGAGGCCGTCGACGAGCTGGGCTATCTTGGGGCCGAACTGGCTGCGTATGTCCTCGACGGTGTATTCCGTGTCCTCCACCACATCGTGCAGCAGGGCCGCGCATATCGACGTGGAGCCCAGGCCTATCTCCTGGCTGGCGATCTTGGCCACAGCGATAGGGTGCAGGATGTAAGGCTCGCCCGAGCGGCGGCGTATGCCTTTGTGCGCCTCCTTGGCGAATCGGAAGGCGCGCTCTATGATTTCCGCTTTCTTGCGGTGGTTGCTGGCCAGGTATCCGTCGAGCACCTCGCGGAAGGCGCGCTCGATGACCTGGTCCTCCTCTTCGGTGGTGAATTTTGCGGGAGTGTCCATAGTACGGCTGCTATATGCTTAATTTACCACAAATTTACGTCACTTTGCCCGAACCACCAAATTTTTCCGCGGATAGTGGGCGGTTTCTATCGATTATTTCGCTACCTTTGCCGAAAAGACACCCTGACTATGAAAATATTCACCAACGAGCAGCTTAGAACTCTCGAACAATATACCCTGCAGCATTCCGACCTCACCACCCTCGACCTCATAGAGCGCGCCGGGCGTGAGATCGCCGCGCAGATCCATAGCATGTACCCCGACCCCGCGCGCGAAATCCGCGTCTTCGCCGGCTGGGGCAACAACGGCGCCGACGCTCTGGCGGCCACCATCTGCCTTGCAGACATGGGCTACGCCCCGAAGGTGACGCTCTTCAACATCGGCGGCCACCGCCTCACCCCCGAGTGCCAGGCCTTGCGCGACAGGCTGCGCTCGGAGCACCCCGAGTGCGAGCTGTACGAGGTGGTGGGCCCTTTCTCCATGCCCGAGATCAAGCCCTCGTCGGTGGTCATCGACGGCCTCTTCGGCAGCGGCTTGGACCGCCCCCTGCCCAGCAGCGTGCAGATGTTAATACGCAATATCAACGACTCCGGAGCCGAAATCGTGGCCATCGACGTGCCCTCCGGCATGATGGGCGAATGGAACAGCCAGACCCTCTCGCGCAACATCATCCACGCCACCGCCACGCTCGCCATAGAGTCGCCCCGCCTGGCCTTCTTCATCGACGACAACGCCCCCGCCGTGGGCCGCTGGAAGCTGCTGCGCGTGGGTATGAGCAAGGAGGCCGTGCGCACCGCCCCGTACACCTACTACCTGATCACCGCCTCCGACATACGCCGCATCCTCAACCCCCGCCAGCCCTTCTCGTCTAAGGCCGACTACGGCCACGCCCTGATCTGCGCGGGCTCATACGGCATGATGGGAGCTGCCATAATGGCGGCCCGCGGATGCCTGCGCGCCGGAGCGGGAAAGGTGACGTGCTACGCCCCCAAGTGCGGATACACCATCATGCAGACCGCCGTGCCCGAGGCTATGTTCACCCGCGACGTGCACGACGTGGCCATCTCCAACATCACCCTCACGCGCGACTATCAGGCCGTGGCCATAGGTCCTGGCATCGGCACCGCCGACATCACCATCAACGCCCTAGAGAACCTCCTGAAGGTTGCCAACGCCAACTCGCGCCCCCTGGTGCTCGACGCCGACGCCCTCAACTGCATATCTCTGCGCCCCATCATGCTCAACTACATACCCGTGCTGTCGGTGCTCACACCCCACGCCGGGGAGTTCGACCGCATCTTCGGCGCCCAGCCCTCGGCCGAGGCGCGCCTGCGCAAGGCCATAGAGGTTGCAGCGTTCTATAACATCATCATCGTGCTCAAGGGCCGATACACGGCCATCGTGCGCCCCGACGGCAAAGTGCACATCAACTCCTCCGGCACCCCAGCCCTCGCCTCCCCCGGCACGGGCGACGTGCTTACGGGCGTCATCACTGGCTTCATAGCCCAGGGCTACACGCCCGAGACGGCCGCCATCATGGGTGTCTACCTCCACGGCCTCGCCGGCCAGATTTGCGCCAAGGAGCATGGCGAATACGGCGTCACGGCCACCGACGTGGCCAATGCCATCGGCGTGGCCATCAAGCGCACCATGGAGAGCGGCGACGGTAATGCTTGAGCTATGGAGATGAATACCGACCTGGAGATGGTGCGCATGCACTGCCTCTCGCTACCCAGCGTCACGGAGGATGAACCCTTTGGCGAGGGCTTCGTCACCTATCGCATAGCTGGCAAGATTTTCTGCTGCCTGGCATTAGTGCTGGGGCAAGTGGTGCAGCTCAAGTGCAGCCCTGACCAGTTTGCCGAGGTCACCGACCGGCTGCCCTACACCAAGCAAGCCTGGCATTGGCACCGGCGGCACATGCTGCAGTTTGACCTTGGCGAGAGCGTGGTGCCGTGGGAGGAAGCCCGCGAGCTCATCGACATGGCCTACGCCTACGTCCGCAGCCGCCTGCCCCGCAAAGTCCAAGCCACACTGCAGTAGAGCCGAAGCAGCTCGTTTGGCCGCAAAAACGCACACATAAACACCCACCAGTAGGGTCGCCACCTGTGGCGACCGCGGGGAGGGATAACGTTATCAAAATCAGTAAATTGTAGGGCCGAACGGTCGGTTCGACCGCAATAACATCGTTGGTGTTACCGCGGCCGCTGAGACCGGTCCTACGATTTGCACCGCGTCATGGATGGAATCGCGGCCGCACCGAACGTGCGGCCCTACAATTATCTGACTATCATTGTGTTAACGTCAACGGAGCCCACAGAGTGGGCGGGTGCAAGGTAGCCCCGGGCGAAAGCCCGTGGATTTCGGAGGTATAAAAAATTTCCCCGCCCCCGCGAATGTGGGGAGGGGGTTAGGGGGAGGGAGTAATAATGATGAGTGCCATCTCCGCGGTCGCCACAGGTGGCGACCCTACAATTGACTGGCAACCATGGTGTTAGGGGCTGCACCGTGGTACAGCCCTACGTGCGGAGGCGTCTCCTCCGAGTGAACTGCTCTTGGCGGCCGAACCGACCGCTCGGCCCTTCTATTCCTTGATTATGCGACAGCTAACGCATTGCCACAAAATTATGAATTGTGGGCATAACCACCTAATTATCAGCGAGTGGACAAATTATACGACTTAACGCACTCAACCACTGGGATTTAACCCCCTGCTCATTGCCCTCTGCTCACCCCACCCACAATTTTATTTGTACTTCAGGGCGTGGGCGGTGAAGGCTTGGCGGTCGAGGTCGCGCAGGCCGCTGTCGTCGAGGGCGACTCCTTCGTTGTAGTCGTTGACGTAGCGCGGGGCCACGGGGCTGTAGGCGGCGTTGACCAGGCTCTGCGAGGGAATGAAATAGGGCGTGGAGATGCCAGCCATGTCGAGCAGCGTGTGGAAGGCGGAGCGGGAGGAGGCCACTTGCACGTCGCGATGGGCGGCAGCCTGCTCGCGCATGCCCGGCGACATAAGGGCGTGCTCTGACGACAGCCAAATGACCATGGGCACGTGCAGCTGGGTGTATGTGGGTGTGGGGGAGGCGTGGAGGAAGCGGTGGCGCGAGTCGTCGAAGATGTCCTCGCCGTGGTCGGCCAGGTAGAGCATTCCGGCGGGGCGGTCGATGCTGTCGAGGTGGGCTATGACGGACGACAGCACCAAGTCGGCATAGAGTATGGAGTTATCATACGCGTTGACCAAGGATGGGCGGTTCTTGGCAGCGGCCTCCACGGGTGTGTCGGGAATGAAGCGAGCTTCGGAGCGGGGGTAGCGCTCGCGGTAGTTGAAATGGCCTCCGTAGGTGTGGAGCACCACGAGCACCTTCTCGGCTGGGTGGGCGTCAATGAACCCTCGTGCCAGGGGCAGCAGCTCGCCGTCGAGCTGCGCCTCGGGCAGGTCGGAGATATAGACCGTGGTATCGGCCTCTGCGGCAAAGAATTCGGTGTAGGAATGATTGCGCTGCTGGTTGGAGAAGAAGGCCGTGGCGAATCCCGCGTCGCTGAAAGCCGAGATCACGCTCTTGGACGAGCCTATGGAATCGCCGAAGGTGTCGGCGTCGAGCCAGCTCAGGATCATGGGCACGCACTTGTGGGTGGTGTTGCTCTCGGTGACGGCTTTGGTGAATGGCAGCACGTCGCCTCGAGCGGCCAGGCGGGGCGTGGTGGGGCGGTCGTAGCCGAGCAGCTGCCAGTTGCCGGCGCGGCCCGTCTCGCCTACCACCAGCACATAGACCTCCGGCACAGAGTCGGGGCGGGTGCTTTGGGCATGGTAGCTGAAAGCCGCCGAGGTGGCGGGATACTCTGCCGACGAGCCGGCGCGGGTGAGCGACACCACGCTGTTGTAGATCACGTTGACGGGGAACATCTGCCTCTCTACCTTATACTGCGGCACCCACACGTAGCAGGCCCCCGTGAGCACCGCGCCAATGGCCACGAGCGTCCACCCGGCCTTGCGCATCCCGCGGCGGGCGGGAGCGGGCACCTCGGCTTTCTTATACGTCAGCACGCCGCCCTCCACGAGCACGGGCAGGTAGAGCACGCACACGCAGGCGATGGCGCCGAGCAGGTTGCCCAGCAGTTCGCCGGCCTCGCCGGGGTTGGTGGTGAGCACGTTGGTGAACATGTCGATGGCTATGATGCTCTCGCCGTAGAGGAATATCAGCACGATCTGGAAGGCGCAGTATACCATCAGCGGCAGGCACCACAGTGCGGTGCGCCCGATACGCCGCGAGCAGGCAGCGAGCAGGCAGTAGAGGCCCATGGGCAGCGCCACGCCGGCGAGCTTGGCCAGGGGCGTCCACTGCTCGGTGAAGGCCAGGACGACGTTAGGCACGATCAGCACCAGGGGCAGGAGCACCATCAGGGCCGTGGGGGGAAGTATGAGACGGGACAGGAAGCGTTTTATCATTATAAATGTAGATGCAAAGTGGTTTTTGCCTTCGGCCGGGCAGGGGCGGGGTCAGAAGGCTTCGTTGATATTGAATATGAATCCGGCGCCGTCGCGGCCGAAGCCGAGGTCAAGGCGCACGTTTACTCTGTGCTTGAACTCCCAGCGATAGCCCACGCCGGCATTGGGGAGCACCTGGCGCAGGCGCATGGCCTTTAAATTCGGGAACACCTCGCCGGCACCCACCCAGACCACGGCACCGCTGCGACGCCACACGTGCTGACGCAGCTCCAGGCAGACGTCCCAGGCGCCCTTGTCGCGGTAGCGGCCCTCGTAATAGCCGCGCATATAGTGCGAGCCTCCGAGCTGCGAGAGCATGCCCCAGGGGGTGTGGCCGTAGGTAAGGCGCGAATGGGCGCGCCAGGCGATGACGGCTCCTCGCCAGGCTTGGTGGTAGCCGCTGGCCGTAAGCTCGGTGCAAGAGAAGGGGTGCTTGTTGCCAATGCCGCGGGGGTAGAAGGTCTGGTCGACGGCAAGGTAATAGCCGCGGTAGGCGTTGGAGACGTTGTCGCGGCTGTCGTAGCGGAAGGCCACGCCGGGGCCGAAGTTGAAGGTCTTGTTGCTCTCGCCATCCCACAGCTCGGGTCGCTGGAAGTTGCGGCCGTGGATATAGTCAAAGCTGGCTATGGGGCCGAGGTAGACGTTGGGAGCTATGCGCTGCAGGTACTCCACCTGCACCACCATGCTCAGGTAGGCGAAGTTGCTCTCGTTAGAGTCGTGGCAGGCGTTGTCGTAGCCTATGCCCCAGAATTTGGTGTCGATGCTCTCGAAGCGCACCAGATAGTTGAGGCGGCGGCGGTCGCCGTCGGAGATGTTGTAGCCCTCGATGCCCACCTTGAAGAATTTTCGTGTGGTGGCGTCGGCGAAGACCGACACCATGGATGGCTGCGAGAGCGTGTCGGCGGGGTTCTGGCGGTATATTCCGGCGGCAAGCAGGCCTATGCCGAAGCCCGAGTCGGAGCTGTAGTGCGAGCCGCCGATGAAGCTGATATCGAAGGCCTTGGCCTCCTTGGGCTTGTTGGCCTCCTCGAAATAGCGCATCACGCGGGCTATAAGCCCCCCGCCCTGCGCCTTGGCCGTGTCGGCAGCGAGGCTGTCTGGCCTCTGGGCCAGAGAATTTGCAGCCGTGCAGAACAAAAGCAGCGTCAGAGCCGTTATGTGCTTATAAATAGACAATGAGAAGTGTTTTTTCAAAAAATCGTGGCAAAGTTACATAAAATTACCTTAACTTTGCGTCAAATAATACAAAATCACCACAAAAACAGAGCTTTACTCTATGAAAAAGATTCTCACCGCCCTCGCATGCGCGCTGGCCATAGGCTGCGCATCCGCTAATGCGCAGACCGAGCAGCAAGGCCTCGGCGTGCGCGTCAACTGGGATCTCAACTCCCCCTCTACCAGCTACAACAAGTATGCCAACGTCTACAACAACGGCTCCGGCTTCTCTGTGGGCGCGTTCTACGACATTCCTCTCTACCGCGCGCTGTACTTCGAGCCGGGCCTGAGCGTGTTCTACAACACCTTCGGCATCGACGACATCGTGGTCGGCGATAACTTTCCCTATACCATGGACGGCTCCCTGCGCAACTGGGGCTTCCGCATCCCCATGATCTTCGGCTATCGCTTTGACTTCACAGACGATATCGCCGTGTCTGTGGTCACCGGTCCGCAGCTCAACGTGGGCCTGTCGCTGAAGGAGCATGTCGGCAAGTATACCTCTGAAAATTTATACGGCAACGGCTGGCACCGCCTCGACGCGCAGTGGCTCTTCGGCGTGAAGTTCCACTACCAGGACAACTGGTTCGCCGAGATTATGGGCGGCGTGGGCATGACCAACATGGCCGGCGGCTCCGAAAACAAAGGCCAGCACTTCCGCCGCAACACCTTCACCATCGGCGTGGGGTATATGTTTTGATTAATTCTCTAACCTATTATTGGCTTAATCCCCCTCTCCGCGTCGGCGGAGAGGGGGATTTTATTTGGGTAATAGCTAATGTAGCTTTTGAAGCTATCTTAGCTACTCAACTTTTAGAATCGCTCGAGGACGGTGGCGATGAGGTCGCGGACGCCGGACTTGTAGTTGGGGTTGGCCTCGTTGTTGTAGCGGTTGGCTATGATGGAGCACACGGTCATGCACTTGTGGCCCATGAGTCGGCCCATGCCGGCCAGGGGCGCGCTCTCCATCTCGTAGTTGGTGACGCGGCGGCCGCGGAACTCGAACTCCTCGATGCGACGGTTGAGGTCGGGGTTGGCCAGGTCAAGGCGCACCTTGCGTCCCTGCGGGCCGTAGAAGCCCACGGCAGAGATGGTGTTGCCCTTCACCATATCATCGCCGCAAATGCGCTCCACGAGGTCGGCGTCGGCATCCACCACATAGGGGCGGGCCCAGAGGGGGTTCCAGCCCGTGTGCTCCACCAGGGCGGCCTCGAAGTCAAGGTCGGCCACCTCGTTGCGGCCGGCGTAGTAGTTGAGCACGCCGTCGAAGCCTATCGACTTTTCGGCGATTACGGGGGTGCCGATCAGCAGGTCGGGCTGCAGGGAGCCGCTGGTGCCGATGCGCACCATCTGCAGGGTGCGGTGCTCGGGGCGCACCTCGCGTGTGGCGAAGTCCACGTTGGCCAGGGCGTCGAGCTCGGTGACCACGATGTCGATATTGTCGGGGCCTATGCCGTGGCTCAGGCACATGATAGGCTCGCCGCCGTAGGTGCCACCTATGGCGTGAAATTCGCGGGAGGCGACGTCGTAGGTCTTGGTGTCGAAGAACTCAGCCACCATGTTGACGCGCGAGGGGTCGCCGACGAGTATGATTTTGTCGGTGAGCTGGTCGGGGCGCAGGTGGAGGTGGAAGACGGAGCCGTCGGGGTTGATGATGAGTTCGGATGGGGGGATGATGGTCTTGTTCATGGTAGTTGGGATTTTGGGTGTAAGAGTGAGAGAAATAAGACTGTAAGGCGTCAGATCTTCGTATATCCTCCGCCGGGGTACTGGCCGATGATGCCGCTGATCTCCATCATGAATAGCCTCTCGGAGGCCACGCTGAAGGAGATGCCCAGAGCGTGAGCCACGTCGTGGGGCGTGGCAGGCGAGTGCTGGGCAAGAAAGTCGACGATCTGCTGCTGCTCGGACGTCAGAGGCGTGAACAGGCGCGGCGACTCCTCGACGCAGGGGGCGGGCGGCTCCCAGTTCATGACGCGCAGCAGGCCGAGGGCGTCGGTGTAGATGCGCGCGGAGTCTGTGGCAATCAGGTGGTTGGTGCCGCGGCTGGTGTCGTCGGTGAGCCTTCCCGGCACAGCTATCACGGTGCGGCCATAGAGCGATGCCTGGCGGGCCGTGGAGAGCGAGCCTCCGATTTCGCCAGACTCCACCACAATCAGCACGTCGCTCAGGGCGGCCACTATGCGGTTGCGTGCCAGGAAGTTGGAGCGGTGCATGGGGGTGCCGGGCTGATACTCGGTGACGATGGCTCCGCCTGCTCGCACCATCCGCGCGGCCGTGTCGCGGTGCTCGGCGGGGTATACCTTGTCCAGGCCATGGGCCACGACTCCCACCGTCTTCACGCCCACCTCGAGGGCTGCTCTGTGGGCCGCCACGTCGATGCCGTGCGCCAGGCCGGAGACCACCACCACATCGGGCAGCAGCTTGGCCAGGTCGGTGACGATGCGGCGAGTGATGGCCAAGCCATACTGCGAGCACGCGCGCGTGCCAACGATGCCCACCATATGGGGAGCGTCGAAGTTGCAGGAACCCAGGGCGTAGAGCATGGCGGGAGCGTCGGGGCACGACCGCAGGCGCCCCGGGTAGTCGTCGTCTTCGCACCATAGGCAGCGCACGTGGTGGTCGATCATGAAGCCGAGGTTGCCTTCGGCCGTCTTCATCGCCTTCTCTCGGGCACGCTCGGTGTAGGCTCGGGCCCCGCTGCCTATGAGCTGCATCAGGCTGTCGGTGCTGGCTGCGAAGAAGTTGTCCAAGCCCTTGGTGACCTCCACGGCAGCCTTGGCCGCGGCCTGCGTGAGGCCGGGCAGCAGGCTCAGGGCCATGCGCTGCTTTAGGGTGCGGTGGTCGTCGGTCATTACAGATATTTAGCGAAAGCCTGGGCAAGCTCGTCGCCGCGGGTGAGCTTGCCGTCCTTAAGGCATGCGATGGACACCTTGGCGCGCGTCACGGCCTCGCCGTCGAGGGTGAAGATGTCCTGGTGGAACACGTATAGGGGCCCGCGGCGCGTGATGGTGAGGCAACTCAGCATCTCGTCGCCGCTGCGCAGCGGACGCTTGTATTCGATTTCAATCTTGGCGGCCACGGGGTCGATGCCCTGGGCGCGCATGTCGGCAAACGACAGCCCCGAGGCGCGGCAGAACTGGTGGCGCGTGTGCTCCATATAGTGCAGGTACACGGCATTGTTGACGATGCCCTCGGCATCTATTTCATAATCACGCACTTGCATGCGCAGCGTGAAGTGGTATTGCGACAGGTCCATGGGCTTTGCAGGAAAAATGGAGTGTAAAGATAGCTAAAATACGGCGCGGGTGCAAAATTTTTTGTATTTTTGTGCAAATTTTTTCGCAAGGAATGAAAGTCATCACCATAGTCGCGGCTCTGATAGTCGCCACCCTCACCGCCGGGGCGTGCACCTCTGCGCTCGTGCCGGCCCAATATTCGGCCACGGGACGCCCGCTGATGTGGAAGCACCGCGACACGGGCGCGGAGCAGAACTTCGTGGAGCGCGTGGACGGACGCGGCCCCTACGGCTACGTAGCCCTATTCAACGGCGGCGACTCGCTGCTGCGCGAGGCCTGGATGGGCATGAACGATGCCGGATTCGCCATCATGAACACCGCCTCCTACAACCTCATGCCCGACACCGCTAAATATAAAGACCGCGAGGGCGAGCTCATGAGCCGAGCCCTCGCCACATGCCGCACGGCCCTCGACTTCGAGGTCATGCTCCAGCGCATGCCCAAGCCCATGGGCGTGCAGGCCAACTTCGGCGTGATGGATGCCGACGGAGCCCTGGCCTATTACGAGACCGACGACTACGGCTTCCGCCGCTACGACGCCACAGACAGCGTCACCATACGCACCAACTTCAGCTTCAGCGGCAACGCCACTGACGGCATGGGCTACATCCGCTACGACAACGCCCGCCAGCTGCTGGGCCCCGCCGTGGAGGCCGCCGCCGTGGCTCCGGAGACGTTCACCGAGCTATGCTCGCGCTCGTTCTGGCACTCGCTGATGCATGCCGACATGGAGCGTCAGGGCGGCCGCTGGGTGCCCGACCGCGACTTCATACCCCGCCGCATATCCTCCGCCTCGGTGGTGATCGAGGGCATGGCCCCCGGCGAGAAGCCCGAGGACATGGTGATGTGGACCGTCATCGGCTACCCGCCCGTATCCAGCGTGCAAGCCGTCACTCTCGACAAGGTGCCTGACGGGCTGCGCCCCCTCTGCCCCGACGCCAGGTCGGCGCTGTGCATGCAGGCCGTGGAGCGCAAGCGCATGGCCTTCCCCATCAAGCGCGGCTCCGGCCCCGGATATATTGATATGGACTATCTGCGAGGCGTGATGCCCGCCATGCGCGAGCGCAGCCTCCAGGAGTACCGCCGCTGGGGGCGCCCCGCCTCGGCTCCCAGCACACGCTAACATTTCTTCGGCAATCCATTATGCTCCAAGCTCTTAAGACATTCTTCCTATCGCCCGCGGTGCTCACCGTGGTGCTCCTTGTGATCTCCAACGTGTTCATGACCCTGGCCTGGTACGGCCACCTGAAGCTCGACCAGATGGGCATATCCTCGTCGTGGCCCCTGTGGGTGGTCATCATCCTTTCATGGCTCGTGGCCCTGGTGGAGTATTTCTTCATGATCCCCGCCAACCACATCGGCTTCAAGGGCACCGGAGGCCCCTACACGCTCATGCAGCTGAAGGTGATGCAAGAGGCCATCACGCTGGTGGTGTTCACCATCGTGGCCATGGTGATGTTCCAAGGCTTCGCCCTGAAGTGGAACCATCTCGCGGCCTTCGCCCTGCTTATCGCAGCCGTCTACCTCGTCTTTATGGACTAACCCCCACCCCCTCCCACGCTATGGCAAACGCAAACGCTTCCCGCCCAGGATGGTTCAAACGCTTCCGCACCGCCCATCCTATAATAATGAACCTGTGCTACATTCTCATCACGGCCTTCGTGCTGATTTACGGCACCCTCATATTCCTTGACTTCTGGACCCACCACGGCGAGACGGCCACAGTGCCCGACGTGCGCTTCAAGTCCTACACCGACGCCAAGCAGAAGCTGCGCGACGCCGGCCTCGACATCGCCGTCACAGACTCCGTCTACAATTCCTCCATCGCCCCCGGCACCGTGCTGGAGTCGTGGCCCCACGCCGGAGCCGTCGTGAAGCCCGGCCGTGAGATCTACGTCACCATCTCCTCATATCAGCCTAAAAAGGTGAAAATCAACGGTCCGCTCACGGGCGTGTCGTCGCAGCAGGCCATCAGCACCCTCCACTCGCTGGGCATCGCCAACGTGCAAATTCACACCGTGCCGTCGCAGTTCGACGACGTGGTGCGCGCCCTCTACCGCGGCCGCGAGCTCACCGTGGGCTCCGAGATCCCCGTCAACGGCACCGTCGTGCTCGAGGTGGGCGACCGCTCCCTGGCTGAATATCACCACGACGTACTGGAGGACTCCGACGGCTCTGACGCATCCCTCCTCGACGAAGAACTTGACATATGACCGACCAGCGCCAAATAGTGGAGCCCGACGAGCTGGAGCGCCCCGACCCTGTGATCGTCACAGAGCAGGGCGTGGAGCTGTATGAGCATTTCAAGTTCGTGGCCGATAAGGGGCAGGCGCTCCTGCGCGTAGACAAGTTCCTCACCGAGAGGCTCGAACGCTCCAGCCGCAACCGCGTGCAGCAGGCCGCCGACGCCGGATGCGTGCTCGTCAACGGCAAGCCCGTGAAGTCCAACTACCGCGTCAAGCCCCTCGACGTGGTGCAGGTTGTCATGGACCGTCCCCGCTACGACTATGAGATTGTGGCCGAGGACATTCCCCTCGACATTGTCTATGAAGACGACACCGTGCTGGTGGTCAACAAGCCCGCGGGGCTGGTGGTGCATCCCGGCCACGGCAACTATTCAGGCACGCTGGTCAACGCCCTGGCTTGGCATTTCAAGGACAACCCCGACTACGACGTCACCGACCCCCGCCTGGGCCTCGTGCACCGCATCGACAAGGACACCTCCGGCCTCCTGGTGGTGGCCAAGACGCCCGACGCGAAGACCGACCTGGGGCGTCAGTTCTTCAACAAAACCACTCGCCGCGAGTATCTGGCCCTCGTGTGGGGCGTGCCCTCGCCCGAGCAGGGCACCATCGTCGGCAACATCGGCCGCTCCGTGCGCGACCGCCTTGTGATGGACGTCTTCCCCCCGGACAGCGACCAGGGCAAGCACGCCGTCACCCACTACACCGTGCTCGAGAACTTCACCCACACCGCCCTGGTGAAATGTGTGCTCGAGACGGGGCGAACGCACCAGATCCGCGCCCACATGCGCCACATAGGTCACCCCCTCTTCAGCGACGCCCGCTACGGCGGCGACAAGATCCTCCGCGGCCTGCGCACCGGCAGCTACGCCCGCTTCGTGCAAAACTGCTTCGAGGCATGCCCCCGCCAGGCCCTGCACGCACGCACTCTCGGCTTCCGGCATCCCGTCACAGGCCAGGAGATGGACTTCTCCGCCCCCCTCCCCGCCGACTTCAGCCTTCTGCTTGACCGCTGGCGCTCTCTCCCGCAAATCTAACACCTATCTCCACGATTTTTTCGATGACTAACGATAAATTCAACATACTCTGGGCCGACGATGAGATTGACCTGCTAAAGCCGCACATCCTATTCCTCCGCGGCAAGGGCTACAACCTCACTACGGCCACCTCGGGCAGCGACGCCTTGGCTCTGGCCGAGGCCGAGCACTTCGACCTCGTCATCCTCGACGAGAACATGCCGGGCATCTCCGGCCTGGAGACGCTCTCGCGCATCAAGCAGATGCGCCCCGAGCTGCCTGTGATCATGATCACCAAGAGCGAGGAGGAGAATATCATGGACCAAGCCGTGGGCAACAAGATCGCTGACTATCTGATCAAGCCCGTCAATCCCAACCAGATTCTCATCGCCATCAAGAAAATCCTGCACAGCGACATCCTGGTGTCGCGCAAGGCTTCGACCGACTATCGCCAGGAGTTCGCCAACATCTCGCAGCTGATCAACTCTGCATCAAGCATCGACGACTGGTATGCGCTCTACTCCAAGCTTGTCTTCTGGGAGATGGAGCTGGCCGACGCCGACACGAGCATGGACGAGATGCTGGCCATGCAGCACCGCGAGGCCAATGCCGAATTTGCCAAGTTCATTAAGCGTGAGTACGCCTCGTGGCTCACCCCCATGGGCCCAGCGGACGACGCCCCGCTGATGTCGCCACGCGTGATGCCGCGTAAGGTGGTGCCACTGCTCGACGCCGGCGAGAAGGTGTTCTTCATCGTCGTCGACAATTTCCGCCTCGACCAGTGGCGCGCCGTCAAACCCCTGCTGGCCGATATGTTCACCTTCGACGAGCAGCTGTATTGCAGCATCCTCCCCACAGCCACACAGTATGCTCGCAACGCCATCTTCTCCGGTCTTATGCCCGCGCAAATCGAGAAGATGTTCCCGGAGATGTGGGTCGACGAAGACTCGGAGGAGGGCAAGAACCTGAACGAGAGCCCCTTGGTGCGCACCCTCTTCGAGCGCTACCGCCGCAAGGTGAACTTCCTATATAACAAAATCAACGACTCCGCTGCGGCATCGGCCCTGCTGCGCGACTTCAAGCGCCTTGAGACCTACGACCTCAACGTGCTGGTGGTCAACTTCATTGACATGCTCTCGCATTCCCGCACCGAGTCGAAGATGATTCGCGAGCTGGCTTCCAGCGACGCCGCCTACCGCTCCCTCACGCTATCGTGGTTCCGCCATAACTCTATCCTCGACCTGCTGCGCCGCATCGGCGAGCGTGGCTTCAAAATCGTGCTCACCACCGACCACGGCACCATCCGCGTCGACAACCCCGTGAAGGTCGTGGGCGAAAAGAGCACCAACTCCAACCTCCGCTATAAAATCGGCCGCAACCTGGCCTACCCCGCCAAGCAGGTGTTCGAGGTGAAGCGCCCCGAGGCTGTGGGCCTCCCCTCCCCCAACCTGTCGTCGACATATATCTTCGCCCTGGGCGACGATTTCTTTGCGTACCCCAACAATTTCAACCACTACGTGCAGTACTACACCGACACCTTCCAGCACGGCGGCGTGTCGATGGAGGAAATGCTCATACCTCTCATCACCCTCTCTCCCAAATAATTACACCCCCGACATGAAGAAAACCACCATCAACGTCGCCTCCCTCGACCGGCTCCCCGAGGCTGCGCGCCAGTTCGCCGCTCTGATGGGCGACGAGACCGTATACGCCTTCTATGGCGACATGGGAGCGGGCAAGACCACCTTCATCGCCGAACTCTGCCGAGCCCTGGGCGTGGACGAGGACTTGGCCAATTCGCCGTCGTTCTCCATTGTCAACGAATACCGCTCCGACACCACCGCCGAGCTCATCTACCACTTCGACCTCTACCGCCTGGAGTCGCTCGAGGAGGCTTTCGACATCGGCGTGGAGGACTATTTCGACAGCGGCGCGGTGTGCCTGCTGGAGTGGCCCGAACGTATCGAGGACATCTTGCCTGACGACACCGTGCGCGTTGACATCATAGTCGACCCTGACACCGACGCGCGCACCATCACCGTCACCCAGCCGTGAGCCGAATAATATGGGTGGACACAGCCACGTCCACCAACAACGCCCTCGCGGCCATCCCCGACGCTGAGCACGGCACAGCCCTGGCAGCCCATACCCAGACCGCAGGCCGCGGCCAGAGGGGCAACTTATGGGAGTCCGAGCCGGGGAAGAATCTAACCTTCTCGCTGCTTCTGCGCCCGACGACCATCACGGCGGCGCGGCAGTTTGAGCTGTCGCAACTCGTGTGCATGGCCGTGGCACGTGCCCTGGGTCGAGAGCTTGGCCAGCCTGAACGTGTCCGCGTCAAGTGGCCAAATGACATCTATTATGACGACCTTAAGCTCGTGGGTATCCTTATCGAGAACACTCTGCAGGGCTCTGACATCAGCCGCTCCATAGCGGGCATAGGCATTAACGTCAACCAGCGCGAGTTCCTATCCGATGCGCCTAACCCCGTGAGCATGTGGCAGATAGCAGGGCACGAGTATCTGCTGGAGGATTTACTGCAGCGCGTTGTCGACGAGATAGTCTCCAGCTTCGACGCCTATGAGAGCCACCCCGACAGCGAAACTCTCACCCGCGAATATATGACCAAGCTTTGGCGCGGCGAAGGCTTTTGGCCCTATCGCGACGCCTCCACCGGCGAACGCTTCAACGCCCGAATCGCCAGCGTCGGCCCCATGGGCCACCTCACCCTCACCACCGCCGCCGGCCAACCACGCACCTACGCCTTCAAAGAAGTCACCCCGATAACATCATAACGACAGGGTAATTGATCATTTATGTTTTTGCGGCCGCAACAAATTTGCGGCCCTACTATTTTTGGAATCCTTTGCTTTGACGCAGGTGTTTCCGCGGGCGCACCGAAATATTTGGGGTATCAATGGGTGAATTACACAAAAATATCCCCTCCTCGAAATGTCGGGGAGGGGATTATGATGGTGACGTTGTGGATCTTACTTGAGGATGTCAACAAGGGTGACGGTGAAGTCGAGGGTGGCGTTGCCAGGGATGGCTCCGGGAATACCGTCTGGGCCGTAGGCCGCGGGTGCGGGAATCACCAGGCGATAGGTGCCTCCGGGGCGCATGTGCTGCAGGCCTTCGCTAAAGCCGGGCACGAGCTTGCCCACGGGGAAGGTGACGGGCTCGTCGGTGGAGTCGAACACTGTGCCGTCAGCGAGACGACCTGTGTATGTGACCCTTACGTCGTCGCTGGCCTTGGGCATATTGCCCTCGCCCTCGGTGATGACGATGAAGACGGTATGAGTTTCAGGCAGCGTCACAGCTCCTTCTGTTGCGGCGGCCGTGTTTACATAGGCCTGCTGCTCGGCAGCATCAAGACGCTTGGGAGCGGCCGGAGCGGCGAAGATGTCGTTGAGCAGGTCGTTGGCCTGCGCCACGGTCATACCCGTCGACTTGCCTTCGAGAGCTAATGCGAACTTCTCAGAGAAAAGTTTATAGTCAATGTTGGCGCCCATGCTGCGGAAATTGTCGAGGTTGTGCTTCACAATCTCGCCGATGGCAGTGGCGGCAGCAATGGTCACGCTGTCGCTGAGGGCCTCGTACTCATTTTTCTCCGAGGCTTGGGGCGCACTCGCCGCGGCGCTGACGGGCAGCATCGCGGCGAGCGTAAGAATCGGGATTAGTATGCGGCGCATGATCAATTGATTTTCATCAGCTCCACATCGAATATCAGGGTCTGGTTAGGACCGATCACGCCGCCTGCGCCCTGGGGGCCGTAAGCCAGGCCGGAGGGGATGAACAGACGCCATTTAGCGCCCACTTTCATCATCTGCAGGGCCTCAACCCATCCGGGGATCACCTGTGTGACGCCGAAGGTGGCGGGCTGACCGCGGTCAACGCTGGAGTCGAACACGGTGCCGTCGATGAGCTTGCCGGTGTAGTGCACAGTAACCTGGTCGGTGGGCTTAGGGCTGTCGCCGGTGCCTTCTGTGAGCACCTCGTACTGCAGGCCGGAGGGGGTGGTCTTCACCTCCACGCGCTTGCCGTTCTCGAGCAGGAACTCCTCGCCGGCCTTGGCGTTGATGTCGGCCATCTTGGCGGCCTCGGCCTCCTGCTTCTTCTGCAGAGCCAGGAAGAACTCCTGCACGGTCTGCTGGGCCTCCTGATAGCTCATTTTGGGGTCGGAGCCGTAGTACACGGCTGCCACGCCGTCAGCGAAATCCTGGATGTTGATTTCCTCGATTCCGGAGCGGCGGAAATTGTTGCCCATGCTTAAGCCGAGGGCGTAGCTGAACTTGTCAAAATCTTTATTGTCCATAATGGTTAGGTTTTCTCTTTTATAAATAAACGTTTGAACGTGGGTTGTGGTTCGATGAAGGATCGCGAAAGGGTGAGGACGACTGCCTCATCACACCTCCGCTTTGCGAATCATGGCGGAGGCCTGGGTCGCTATGCCCTCTCCGCGGCCTGTGAAGCCGAGATGCTCGGTGGTGGTGGCCTTTACCGACACGCAGCCCAGGTCTATGCCCAGGTCGGCGGCCACGTTGGCTCGCATCTGCTCGATGTGCGGCAGCATCTTGGGTGCTTGGGCTATGATGGTGACGTCGACGTTGACAGGCTCGTAGCCCGCGGCGGCGAGAATGTCCACCACCGCGCGGAGCAGGCGGCGCGAGTCGGCGCCCTCCCAGCGGGCGTCGGTGTCGGGGAAATGGTAGCCTATGTCGCGCAGGGCCGCGGCGCCGAGCAGGGCGTCGCACAGGGCGTGGAGAGCCACGTCGGCGTCGCTATGACCCAGCAGGCCCTTGGCGTAGGGGATGTCCACGCCGCAAATGATGCAACGCCGGCCTTCCACCAGCGCATGCACGTCGAATCCGTTACCTATCCTGTACATAGCTATAGATAAGCCTATTAGCGACGCTTGCCGAGGATGTCCTTGAGGCCATCCATATCGAAGGTGAGAGTGAAGCGCAGGGTCTGGTCAAGAGGCGAGGTCTGGGCCGTGGCCAGCATGTAGGAAGCATCGAGGCGGACTACGTTGAGCGAGAAGCCGGCACCCAAGCCGAAGTACTGGCGGTTGCCCTTGAACTCGTTCTCATAGTAATAGCCGGCGCGGAGGAAGAACTGGTCGTTGTAGCTGTACTCAGCGCCGAGCGAGAAGGTGATCTCGCGCAGCTCCTCCTTAAATCCGCCGGGGGCGTCGGAGAAGGATTTGAAGATGCCGGAGATGGGCGACATGTTCTCCCAGTTCTCCAGGGCGTCGAGGTATTGCTGCTGGCCTTCGGTGGTGTCCATATCATAGTCAGCCTCTCGCGGCTTGGCGGGCACGAGCAGCTTGTTCAGGTCGAGAGAAACGGCCAGGTTGTGATAGTCGGCCAGGGGGAACTTGAAGGTTGTGCCCAGACGCAGGTTGGTGGGCAGGAAGGCGGGGTCCTCGCCGTTGTTGTACGACACCTTCGTACCGATGTTCGAAATATCCCAACCCCACGACCACTGGCACTCGTTGCGGCCTATGATGGGGAAGGTGGTGTAATAGCCCGAGATGTCGGCCGAGAAAGCCGAGGCACCTGTGTTCTGGTCGCCGGCATAGGAGTCGGAGAAGCCCAGGTCGGAGTAGATATAACGGAACACCACGCCCATCGAGAATTTCTCCGACAGCTTGCGCGAATAGCCCACGTCGAACGACATCTCGTAGGGGCTGAGGCTCTGGCCCTCGCCGCCGGTGATGCTCTGCTGGTTCACCTCACCGAGAGAGAAATAGCGGATCGAGCCCGAGATGGCCTGATTGTCGCCCGATCCGATTTTCCAGTAACCGGACAGGTCTGCCAGGAAGATATCGTTGACCAGTTTGCGCAGCCACGGTGTGTAGTTGAGCGAGATGGCCGCGGTGGAGTAAGCGAAGGCATACTTCGAAGGGTTCCAGAACTGCGAGTTCGCGTCGGGGTCGGTGGCAGCGCCCAGGTCGCCCATCGACGCGCCGCGGGCATCAGGAGCGATGCTCAGCGACGTCACGCCAGTCTGGATAGGGTTGAACTCATTCTTATCCTGCGCCTGCGCGGCCAGAGCCGAGGCAGCGGCGAGGAAGAGGCAGAGAAGATATTTCGCGGGATTTTTCATGCTGAAAAAGAGTGATAGTGATTAGTCGCGAACAGCCCATGGGCGGGCACAGCGCAGACATACTAATAATAATAACTGCAAAACCCGCGAAATATTGTGCACCCCTCAATTTTCCCCGAAATGAATTGTAAGGCCGAAAGTTCGTTTCGGCCGCGATAACGCCCACGTAGAGGATAATGGGAGCCCACGGAGTGGGCGGGGATATGGCAGCCGTGGGTTTTAACCCACGGAATATGAGGCATTTATATATTATTCCCCCTCCCCGGCAAGCCGGGGAGGGGGTTAGGGGGTGGGGGTAACCATCGCGTTATTACCGTAGGTGTTATGGGGGGCTGCATCAGATACAGCCTTACACGTCATCCTATCACTCCTCGAGGAGGCCGGGGCGGAGGCGGCGGGTGCGCTCCAGGGCCTGCTCTTGCTTCCAGGCGTCGATTTTGGCCTGGTGGCCGGAGAGGAGCACTTCGGGCACAGCCCAGCCATTATACACGGCGGGGCGGGTGTAGATGGGGGGCTCCAGAAGGCTGTCCTGGAAGGAGTCGCTGAGGGCGCTCTGCTCATCGCCCAGCACGCCCGGGAGCAGGCGAACCACAGCGTCGGCGATGACAGCCGCGGGGAGTTCGCCGCCGGTGAGCACATAGTCGCCCACGGAAATCTCGCGTGTGACCAGATGCTCGCGGATGCGATAGTCGATGCCTTTGTAGTGGCCGCAGAGTATGATGATGTTCTGCAGCAGCGACAGGCTGTTGGCCATGGGCTGAGTGAGCAGCTCGCCGTCGGGGGCGGTGAATATCACCTCGTCATAGTCGCGCTCGGCTTTGAGGGCCGAGATGCAGCGGTCCACGGGCTCTACCTGCATTACCATGCCCGCGTCGCCGCCAAAGGGGTAGTCGTCGACCTTGCGGTGCTTATTGGTGGTGTAATCGCGCAGGTTGTGCACGGCGATGGTGGCCAGGCCGCGGTCTTGCGCGCGCTTGAGTATGGAGCAGTTCAGGGGGCCCTGGAGCATCTCGGGCAGCACGGTGATGATATCGATGCGCATATGCGTGGTGGGTTAGGACTTGTTTGAGCCTCGACTGAAGGTGACCAGGCGGTTGAAAGCGAAGTTGGCCAGGGTATAGACCACGTTGCCGATGAGCGTGGCGATGCCATAGCCGGAGATTACGAAGAAGCCCAGGTCAAAGAGCTCGTCGCCGAACCACGACTGGTTGATGAGCCACACCACGAGGAACTGCAGGCCGTAGCACACGGCGAAGCCCACGAGGAAGAGCGTGAGCTCGCGGCTGGCGCCGCCGCGGGAGTGGAACACCCAGTTTTTGTTCCAGATGAAGGAGTTGATGACACCGGCCACGTAGCCCAGCGCGTTAGAGACGTAGTCGTTGACGCCGAGCAGCGACTTGCACACGAATATCACCCCGAGGGTGATAATGGTGTTCATCACGCCCACAATGGCATATTTCAGAAACTGCACGACTGTGCGGGAGTCAATCTTCATGTTTTAGGCTCTTTGAATAGTGAAGACAAACGTCGGCGAGGAAGCATTCGTCGCAGAGCGGGCGGCGGGCCTTACAGACGTATCGGCCGTGGAGTATGAGCCAATGGTGGGCTCGGGGCACGTCGGCGGCGGGGATGTGGCGCATCAGGCATCGCTCGGTCTCGAGCGGGGTCTTGCAGCGAGGCGTGAGGCCCAGGCGCGCCGCCACGCGGAATACGTGGGTGTCCACGGCCATGCGCGGCTCGCCGAAGATCACGGAAAGGATGACGTTGGCCGTCTTGCGTCCCACTCCGGGCAGGCGCATCAGGGCATCGATGTCGGCAGGCACCTCGCCGCCGAAGTCGGCCACGAGCATGCGCGCCATGCCGCTGAGCGAGCGGGATTTAGCGTTGGGGTACGACACCGAGCGTATGTACTCGTAGATGTCCTCCTCCGTAGCTTCGGCCAGGGCCTGGGGCGTGGGATAGGCCGCGAAGAGCGGGGGCGTGACCATGTTGACGCGCTTGTCTGTGCACTGGGCCGACAGAATCACGGCCACGAGCAGCTGGTAGGGGCTGTCGTAGCGCAGCTCGGTGCGCGGCGCGGGCATATGCTCGCGGAAGAGCTCAAGCACGCGCTCATAGCGCTCGGCAAGCTTCATGGGCAGGCAGGCGGTCAGCGCGCGGAGGTGAACTCCTGCAGGAAGCGCACGTCGTTCTCGGAGAACATGCGCAGGTCCTTGACGCGGTACTTAAGATTCGTGATACGCTCGATGCCCATGCCAAGAGCGAAGCCAGTGTACTCCTTGGAGTCGATGCCGCAGGCGTCGAGCACGTTGGGGTCCACCATGCCGCAGCCCAGTATCTCTACCCAGCCGGTGCCCTTGCAGAAGGAGCAGCCCTTGCCGCCGCAGAGGTCGCAGCTGATGTCCATCTCGGCCGAAGGCTCGGTGAAGGGGAAGTAGCTGGGACGCAGGCGTATCTGAGTGTCGGGGCCGAACATCTCGCGGGCGAAGTAGAGGAGCGTCTGGCGCAGGTCGGCGTAGGTGACGTTCTTGTCAACGTACAGAGCCTCCACCTGGTGGAAGAAGCAGTGGGCGCGGGCCGAGATGGCCTCGTTGCGGTAGACGCGTCCGGGGCAGATGATGCGAATCGGGGGCTTGGATGTCTCCATCACGCGGGTCTGCACGGAGGATGTGTGCGAGCGCAGCAGCACGTCGGGCGCGCTGTGGATGAAGAAGGTGTCCTGCATGTCGCGGGCAGGGTGGTCGGCCGCGAAGTTGAGCGACGAGAACACGTGCCAGTCATCTTCGATTTCCGGCCCCTCGGCGATGGTGAAGCCCAGGCGGCGGAAGATGTCGATAATCTGGTCGCGCACGATCTGCAGGGGGTGGCGCGTGCCCAGGCGCAGGGCGGAGGCGGTGCGGGTGAGGTCGATCTCGTCGGTGCCGGCTCCGGAGGCCTCTGCGGCCTCCTTGAGGGCCGCGATGCGCTCGGTGGCGAGGGTCTTGAGCTCGTTCAGAGCCTGGCCCACCGCGCGCTTCTGGTCGGCAGCCACGGTGCGGAAATCGCTGAAGAGGGCCGTCACAGCGCCCTTCTTGCTCAGATATTTGATGCGCAGAGCCTCGGCCTCGGCAGCGGTCGCGGCCGTAAGCTCCATGATTTCAGCCTTAAGTGCGTTTATTTTGTCAATCATGATGATTTCGGGGATATTAATGGCGCAAAGGTACGAAATTTTTTCTTAACTTTGCCGTGCGCATCGTTTAATAATAAGCAATGTGTAAATAATATGTGCAAATAATAATTCAAACACCATATCTTATGTCAGAAATCAAATGCGTGGGCATCCTCACCTCCGGCGGCGACGCCCCGGGCATGAACGCAGCCATCCGCGCCGTCACGCGCTCGGCCATCTACGCCGGCCTTAAAGTGAAAGGCATTTACCGCGGCTATCGCGGCATGATCACCGACGAGATCGTGGACTTCAAGACCCAGAACGTCTCCAATATCATACAGCAGGGCGGCACCATCCTCAAGACGGCCCGCTGCAAGGAGTTCCAGACCCCCGAAGGCCGACAGCTGGCCTACGACAACCTCAAGCGCCATGGCATCGACGCCCTCGTCGTCATCGGCGGCGACGGCTCCCTCACCGGCGCGCGCATATTCGCCAACGAGTTCAACTTCCCCTGCATTGGCCTCCCCGGCACCATCGACAACGACCTCTACGGCACCGACTCCACCATAGGCTACGACACCGCCCTCAACACCATCATGAACTGCGTGGATAAAATCCGCGACACGGCCACCTCTCACGAGCGCCTATTTTTCATCGAGGTCATGGGCCGCGACGCCGGCTTCCTCGCCCTCAACGGCGCCATAGCGTCCGGTGCCGAGGCCGCCATCATCCCCGAGATCTCCACAAAGGTCGACCAGCTCGCCGAGCTTATCCAGAACGGCTTCCGCAAGAGCAAGAACTCCTCCATTGTGCTCGTGGCCGAGAGCCCCGTCACCGGTGGCGCCATGGGCCTGGCCGAGCGCGTGGAGCGCGAGTATCCCGACTACGACGTGCGCGTCTCCATCCTGGGCCACCTGCAGCGAGGCGGATCCCCCACGGCTTTCGACCGCATCCTGGCATCCCGCATGGGCTCAGCTGCCATCGACGCATTGCTCGAAGACCAGCGCAACGTCATGATCGGCATCAAGAACGACGAGATTGTCTACGTCCCCTTCTTCAAAGCCATCAAGAACGACAAGCCCGTCAACACCGAGCTCCTCGAGACCCTCCGCCGCCTCTCCATCTGACCCACCGATATCAAATTCCAGCACATAACGCTCTGTAAACCTGCGCATTGCATGGCCGCAATTTCGTTGCGGCCGCAATGACGCAGGAGCCAATAACATCTCCCTCCCCGCACGCCCGCGGGGAGGTTTTTTATCTGAGGATTAGCTATTGTAGCTGAATTAGCTATCTTAGCTATTATTAGCTATATTAGCTATTCCAGCAGCTGCGCTGAGGGCCAATTACCATGCTATACCCTGCTATCCGTTGGCCCTCTAAGCTTCACCTAACAAATTGATTGCATCAGCGGGCAGCTCGTGGCCATCGTGCTGCAATCTCCCAACTATTATTGATGGGTGGGTGCCATATTTAGCCGCAAACCTTTTTATTGAGTCCGACGAATAGTCGTTACTCACCACAATTTGAGCTTCTTGGTCGTTTGTCAGTAGAAGATTAGCCGAGAAATCATCCGCTTCTTTCTCCTTAGCCACCTCTTTATGGTCATAATCTACATTCTCAAGAAAGAACTCTTTCTTGCCGTGAAGAATCAAGTGACCGATTTCATGGAAGAACGTAAACCAAAAAATATCATATCTTCCCTCATCCGCCGTCATCTGGATGCAAGGATATTTACTCGCCAACCATCTGGTGGCACCACTGATGTGTGCATTCGGGAGCGCGGGCGTGAAGACAAGTTTAATTCCGCAGTCTGCACACAGCTCCTTCAATTGCATTGGCCAATCAATGGGCCTCTCTACCATTAAAGATTTCATCAATGGAAGCGCCTTACGCAGATTCTTCTCGGCGTATTCATTTTTGAGGCTTATAGCTTCGGCCTGCCTATCTCCTTGCCGCAACCATGCCGAAATAGAGAACGGATCATTGGTGGAACGGAGTGATATGCGAAACGCCACCTTCAGCTGCTGATTCATATAATAGTTTTCCCATGCTTGAGGAGAGGTCACTGCAAAGAACTGCAAAAGTGCCTTCGTTCTCGCGGCCGAATCTTCAGAATTCGCAATCCAGCCATATTTAATCATCTCTTCAACGGGGAACGACTCCGCCCATTCAGCAGCAGATTCAATACGCTGGGCCATACGCTTGCGCGCCATCGCCTCGTCGTAATTACGCTGTCGCGCCATCCAAAAATGAGCTGGAATTTGTGTTACGTTTTCAAAAATAATGGCCATATCGGGCGTTATCGAACTATCGCCACGAAGTACTGCCAGAATGGTCTTTTCGGGCTTAGCTGCTCTAACGGCGAATTCACGTACAGACATATCCATTTCCTGTATCTTCGCGCCCAGGGTGACGCCGGGGTGAGATACTGTGCTTGGGGTGTATTGATTTGCTTGTGTCATATTATTTACCATGATAGTTTGTAATTTCTAAAATTTCCACTCCTGTAATCTCTATCCATATATACCTGCCGTTTTCGTCCTCTGGAATCGGATCTTCATGGGGCTGGAAAATCAGTCGGAATGGTTGATCCAAATCGCACGCCCACTGACCTTTACGGTCTTCTCTCAATTCGTGATAGTGGCCAGGCAGGTATCTGACGTCTTCAAGAGTTGACGCTGCGGCCAAGTCATCGAGCCGAATCTTGAGCAATTCTGCACGTCGGGCGCCGAGTTTTTTCACGGCGAGCCTGTCATCGTTGGCCAGTTTCTCCAACTTCGATGTACTAAATGAAATATCCAAATCTCAACGTTTGTATTACAGGAAGTGTTTTATATTTTCGCAAAGTTAACACAAAATTTAAAATACACAAAATGTTAGACAAAAAAATCCTCTTGAGGCTACGTAATGCCTCAAGAGGAAAAGTGAATTATGTGCGGGGGATTACTTCTTCTCGCTGTCGGTGACGTTGATGGAGGTGTCGTCGAGGCCGCGGTTGCGCAGCAGGGCGTCAACGGAGGGCTGGTGGCCGCGGAAGCGCACGAAGAGGGTCATGGGATCCTCGGAGTCGCCGGCCTCGAGCACGTTCTCTTTGAACGACTTGGCGGTGGCGGGGTCAAAGATGCCTTTCTCGCTGAAGAGCTCGAAGCCGTCGGTGTCAAGCACCTCGGCCCAGAGATAGGTGTAATAGCCGGAGGCGTAGCCGTCGCTGCCGAAGATGTGCTTGAAGTAGGGCGAGCGGTAGCGGTAGGTGAGCTGGGCGGGCATGCCGAGCTTGGCGGACACCTGCTGCTCGAAGGCAGGGATGTCGATGCTGTCGGTGACGTTGAGCTTGCCATACTGCAGGTCGAGCAGAGCGGCGCCGGCGAGCTCGGCTGTGGCAAAGCCCTGGTTGTGGGTGGCAGCGGCCTGGAGCTTGTCGACGAGAGCCTGGGGTATCACCTCGCCGGTCTTGTAATGGCGAGCGTAGATGGCGAGCATCTCAGGCTCCATGGCCCAATGCTCGTGGATCTGCGAGGGGAGCTCCACAAAGTCGCGGTCCACGTTAGTGCCGGCTTGACCTTTGTAGCGTGCGCGGGAGAGCATGCCGTGGAGGCCGTGGCCGAACTCGTGGAACATGGTCTCAACCTCGTCCAGCGTCAGCAGTGAGGGCTGCGTGGCGGTGGGGCGCGTGAAGTTGCCCACGTTGTAGATCACGGGGCGCGAGGAGGTGCCGTCAGGCTCGGTCCAGGAGCCCTTGAACTCGCTCATCCATGCACCCTGACGCTTGGAGGCGCGGGGGAAGTAATCGGTCATGAACACGGCCACATGCTCGCCAGTGGCGGCGTCGGTCACCTCAAATACCTCCACCTCGGGGTAATACTTCGGGGCGTTGGGCATGGGGGTGAACTTCACGCCGTAGAGCTTCTCGGCCATGGCGAAGATGCCCTTGCGCACGTTGTCGAGGGCGAAGTACTGGCGCACCTCGTTCTCGTCGAGGTCATATTTGTCCTTACGCACCTTCTCGGCATAGTAGTAGTAATCCCAGGGCTCGATGGTGATGTTAGCGCCTTCCTTGTCGGCCAGGGCCTGCATCTCAGCCACCTCTTGCTCCACCTTCTTGACGGCGGGCTTCCAGATCTGCATGAGCAGGTCTTCTGCAGCCGCTACGTTGTGGGCCATGACATTGTCAGTAGCGTATGCGCCGAAGTTGTCGAAGCCCAGCAGGGCGGCCTTGCGGGTGCGAGCCTTGAGGATGTCGTTGATTACGGGGTAGTTGTTATACTGGCCCTTGGATGCGAGGGAGGTGTAGCCCTCGTACATCTCGCGGCGCAGGTCGCGGTCGTCGGCATACTGCAGCAGGGGCAGGCGCGAGGGGGCGTGGAGAGTAAAGACATACTTGCCCTCCAGGCCGCGGGCTTTGGCCTCGTCGGCAGCCTGGGCCACAGAGCTCTCGGGCAGGCCAGAGAGGCGAGCCGGATCGGAGACCACGATCTGGAACTCGTTGGTGGCGGCCAGCAGGTTCTTGTTGAACTTCAGGAAGAGCTCGGCCAGTTCGGTGTTGACCTTCTTCAGCTCCTCCTTCTGCTCGGGCGTGAGCAGAGCGCCGGCGCGGGTGAAGTTCTTGTAGTAGTGCTCCACGAGGCGCTTCTGGTCGGGGGCCAGTGAGTCGCGGTTGTCATAGACAGCCTTCACGCGCTGGAAGAGGGCGTCGTTCATCATTATCTCGTCGCTCTGCTGGCTGAAGCGGGGCATGAACTCGGCGGAGATCTCGTCAAGCTCGGGCGAGGCGTTGCTCTCGGTGAGGGCGAAGAATACATAGGCCACTTTCTCAAGCGTGGGCGAGGAGTTCTCCAGGGCCAGGATGGTGTTCTCGAAGGTCGGGGCCTCGGTGTTGAGCACGATGGCCTGGATCAGAGCGTTCTGCTCGTCGATGCCGGCCTGCAGGGCGGGCAGATAGTGAGCGGGCTGAATCTTGTCGAAGGGAGGGATCTCGAACGGCGTGTCGTAGGGCGCCAGGAAGGGGTTATCGGCAGGCGTCGAAGCCGAGCCGGACGCACCCTGAGCGAAGGCAGCCGATGCGCTGACCATTGCCGCGAAAGCGATGACGGGAATTTTCATGTTGCTATATATTATATGTGATTAATGATTACGGTTGATTTTCGGGGGGGGGGTGAGTCATGCCACGTCCACCTGCGCGCCCGTGGCCGCGGTCACGCGGGCCGCGATGGCTTCGAGCTCCTCGCGGGGCACCTTCTGCAAAGATCGCTCTGGCGTGGGGCGGTCTACGGAGTAGAGCATAATCTCCTGCGGACCGATTTCGCGGTAGGCTTCGATGAGGGCGTCAATCTCGGAGGGGGTACTGTTGTCAACGGGCTTGCCGTCGTGCTCGCCGCGGGTGATCATGGTCTGCACTATCACGCGGGCTGCGGGCTTGGAGGCTGCGAATGCCTTGATGCCGTCAATGGCCGCGCGGGGCGTGTAGCCGGAGCTGCCGGGGCGGTCGAGGGCGGCCATAGTGCCGCCCACCGCGCTGTCGAGCTTGAGTATTGCTTTGTCAGCGCGAGCCAGGGCTTCTGCCTTGTCGGGGCGCGACACGAGGGTGGCATTTGTAAGTACGCTCACCACGGCCTCAGGGCTATACTCATCGCGCAGGCGCAGCACGATGTCCATGATTTCCGGAAACTGCGGGTGCATCAGCGGCTCGCCGTTGCCGCTGAAGGTGATGCTGTCGGCCTTCTCGCCCTTGGAGTGCAGCTCGGCAAGCTTGGCGCGGAGCTGCTCTTCCACAGCGGCGGGCGTGGGCAGACCGGCCTTGCCGGGGCCCTGGGCGTTGTAGCCCGCCTCGCAGTAGAGGCAGTCGAAGGTGCACATCTTGCCGTCCACGGGCGATAGGTTTATGCCCAGCGATGTGCCCAGGCGGCGCGAGTGGATGGGCCCGAACACTGTCTCATGAAATAGCACGCGTTGCATATTGTGTTGGTCTTTGAATCGTTATTTAGCGAATATTCGCGTGGTTTGGCTCACTACCAGCCCCACCACGAGCACCAGGGCAATTACCGCCGCGATGTCAAGCGGAAGCACTCGCACGGGGTACGCCTTTATGGCCAGGGCGGCCGGGTCGCCGGAGAGCTTGATGAAACCGCCCACCTGCTGGGCCAGAGCCAGAACCGTGCCGAGCACAGCGCCGGAGATGCCGCCTATGGCCGTGATCAGCCAGCCTTCGAGCACGAACACGCGGGTTTGCAGCCCTTCGGGGGCTCCCAGGGCGCGGAGCGTGGCCATGTTGTCGCGCTTCTCGATCACCAGCAGCGATAGGGTGGAAATGATATTAAAGGATGCGATCACCAGTATGAATCCCAGCAGCATGAATGTCACCCACTTCTCAATGCTGATCATGCGCATGGCATGGGCCAGCTGCTGCATGCGCGTCAGCACCTGCGTGCCGGGAGCCACGGCCTGCACCTTCTGGGCTGCGCTGGCAGCGTCGGCGCCGGGAGCCAAGCGCACGAATATCGACGTGGCCTCGCCGTTGTCATAGTCGAGCATGGCGCGGGCGCTGTGCAGGGGCACGAGCACGCCCTCGGCGTCGAAGTCGTCTTGCTTGGCGCTCACCACCGAGGCCACCACAAACTGCTCCTGGCGGAAAGCGGCGCCTGGGTTGGCAGGGTTGATGCGCCCCACGCGGCGGGGCACGTTGAGGGTGAACACCGTCGAGGGGCTCGGGCGCAGGTCTGTCTTCACAGCCGCGCCTATCGAGAGCTGGGCGGCGGCCATGTCCATGGCCTGAAGCATGTAGGTACCGTCGATCACGGCGCGGTCTACTTCAGCCACGCGGTCGAAGTCATCAGGCACGCCGCGCATGCGCACGGGCATCTGCTTCTGCCCGGCCACGAGCAGAGCGCGCTCGTGCAGCGTGGGCGCGGCAGCCTCTATCTCCGAAAGGGCCTGGATGACAGCGGCCAAAGAGTCGGCCTGCACTATCACCTTGCCCTGGGCGGGCACCACCTTGAGGTCTGGCTCGAGGATAGAGAGCTTGCTTTGGGCCAGCTGCGTGAAGCCGTTGAACACCGACAGCACGATCACGATGGCAGCCGTGGCCACGGCCACACCAGCGACGGAAATCGCGGAAATGACGTTGACGACATTATGCGACTTCCTCGACAGCAGATAGCGGAGCGCGATTCTAAGAGCCAGCAAGTGGGTGATATGTAGTTAATGCTCTAAAGGCGCGGGATGCGCCCCCGGAGCCGGGATGGAGGGGTTTACTTCTCGAGCAGATGGTCGATGTTCTCCAGATAGTCGATGGAGTCGTCGACGAAGAAACTCAGCTCGGGCGTCTTGCGCAGCTGGAAGCGTACGCGCTGGGCCAGGTCGTAGCGTATGGTGCGGGCGTTGCGGTTGATGTTCTCGAGCATCTCAGTGGCCTTCTCCGGCGGGAACACCGAGAGGTAAGCCTTCGCCACAGACAGGTCGGGCGACACGCGTACGGTGGTCACCGAGATCAGGGTGCCGTGGGTCATAGCCGTCTGCTGGCGGAATATTTCGCTCAATTCCTTCTGGATGAGTCTTGCGATTTTTGCTTGTCTTGTTGATTCCATATTATTGATGCTTTGTAGCGGCGCGGGCCGCATGTGTTATATATACTTTATAACATGCGAAGCCCATGCAAAGTTAAGAAAAAAATTCGTACCTTTGCCAGAAAATACGCAAAACCGCTAATTATGGAGCACATCAGCACCCGCGTGGCCTCCCTGGCCATGTCGCAGACACTGGCCATGTCGCAGCGCAGCGCCGAGCTTAAGGCGCAGGGCGCCGACATGATCAACCTCTCGGTGGGCGAGCCCGACTTCCCCACCCCGGCCCACATCAAAGAGGCCGCCAAACGCGCCATCGACGACAACTTCTCGTTCTACTCCCCCGTGCCCGGCTTCATGAGCCTGCGCAAGGCCGTGGCCGACAAGCTCGCCCGCGAGAACGGCTTGAGCTATGCCCCGGAGCAGATCGTAGTGGGCAACGGCGCCAAGCAGGCACTCTGCAACGTGGTGCTCGCCACCATCAACCCCGGCGATGAGGTCGTCATCCCCACCCCGGCCTGGGTGAGCTATGTCGAGATGGTCAAGCTCGCCGGCGGCGAGAGCGTGCTCGTGCCCGCGGCCATTGAGCAGAACTTCAAAATCACCCCCGCGCAGCTCGAGAGTGCCATCACCGAGCGCACCCGCATGGTCATCATATGCTCGCCCTCCAACCCCACCGGCAGCGTATACACTGCCGCCGAGCTCCAAGGCCTGGTGGACGTGCTCGCCAAGCACCCGCAGGTGCTCGTGGTTGCCGATGAAATCTACGAGCACATCAACTTCACCGGCACCTTCCGCTCCATGGCCTCCTACCCCGAGATCGCCGACCGCACCGTCGTCATCAACGGTGTCTCCAAAGCCTACGCCATGACGGGCTGGCGCATCGGCTACTGCGCGGCTCCCCTCTGGCTGGCCAAAGCCGTCACCAAGCTCCAGGGCCAGTACACCTCCGGCGCTTCGTCCATAGCACAGAAAGCCGCCGAGGCTGCCTACACGGGCTCGCAGGAGTGCGTGCGCGAGATGTGCGACGCCTTCCGCCGCCGCCGCGACCTGGTGGTCGACCTCGCCTCCCAGATTCCCGGATGGAAGGTCAACGTGCCCGAAGGTGCCTTCTACCTCTTCCCCGAGGTCTCTGCGCTCTTCGGCAAGAGCGCCGGCGACAAGGTCATCAACAACGCCTCCGACCTCTGCTTCTACCTCCTGGAGGAGGCCCACGTGGCCACAGTGGCTGGCGACGCCTTCTGCCTCCCCGGCTATATACGCCTGAGCTATGCCACCTCCGACGACGCCCTGCGCGAGGCTTTCCGCCGCATCGCCCTGGCCGTCAGCAAACTCAAATAAGCATCCCCACCAACTTCTAAATATCTCACACACAATGGACTTCATACAAGAGCTCACATGGCGCGGCATGATCCACCAGATGATGCCCGGCACCGAAGAGCAACTCAAAAAAGGCATGACCACGGCCTACCTCGGCATTGACCCCACGGCCGACTCCCTGCATATCGGCCACCTCGTGGGCGTGATGATGCTCAAGCACTTCCAGCGCTCCGGCCATAGGCCCATCGCGCTCGTCGGCGGCGCCACCGGCATGATCGGCGACCCCTCCATGAAGAGCCAGGAGCGCAAGCTCATCGACGAGGAGACCCTCCGCCACAACCAGGAGGCCATCAAGCGCCAGCTCGCAAAGTTCCTCGACTTCGACAGCGACGCCCCCAACGCAGCCCTCATGGTCAACAACTACGACTGGATGAAAGACTACGGCTTCCTCGCCTTCATCCGCGACATCGGCAAGCACATCACCGTCAACTATATGATGGCCAAGGACTCCGTCAAAAAGCGCCTCTCCGGCGAGAGCCGCGAGGGCATGTCCTTCACCGAGTTCTCCTACCAGCTCCTCCAGGGCTACGACTTCCTGCACCTCTACAACGACTACGACTGCCGCCTGCAGCTGGGCGGTAGCGACCAGTGGGGCAACATCACCACCGGCACCGAGCTGATCCGTCGCACCAGCGGCGGCGAGGCCTACGCCCTCACCTGCCCCCTCATCACAAAGGCCGACGGCGGCAAGTTCGGCAAGACCGAGAGCGGCAACGTCTGGCTCGACCGCCGATACACATCGCCCTACAAGTTCTACCAGTTCTGGCTCAACGTCACCGACGCCGACGCCGAGAAATACATCAAGATCTTCACCGAGCTCACCAAGGAGGAAGTCGACGAGCTCGTAGCCCAGCAGCAAGCCGACCCCGGAGCGCGCCCCCTGCAGAAGCGTCTCGCCAAGGAGCTAACCACCATGGTCCACAGCGCCGAAGACTACGAGGCTGCCGTCGCCGCGTCCCAGATTCTCTTCAGCAACAAAGCCTCCGAAGCCCTGCACACCCTCGACGAGCAGACCCTGCTCGAGGTGTTCGACGGCGTGCCCTCCTTCGAGGTCAGCCGCGAGACAGCCCTCAACGGCGAGACCAAGATCGCCGATCTGCTCGTTGACCTCGCCCCCGTCTTCGCCTCCCGCGGCGAGCTCCGCAAGATGGCCCAAGGCGGCGGCGTATCCATCAACAAAGAGAAAGTGGCCGACATCAACGCCACCGTCACACCCGACATGCTCCTCGGCGACAAATACATCCTCGCCCAGAAAGGCAAAAAGAACTACACCCTCCTCGTCGTCAAGTAACCCAAGCATAAAGCGAAATCCCAAATTGTAGGGTTCGCCACCTGTGGCGACCGCCGCAATGCAATTGGGATGTCCCCCACCCCCTAACCCCCTCCCCGAAAAATTCGGGGAGGGGGAAATTGTTGTTAAATATCTGGTATTCCGTGGGTTAAAAAAACCCACGGCTCCCAAAACGCGCCCCTCCGGGGCTTCGTTGATTCACGTCTTTGTCGTCACAAGGGCGAACCGACCGTTCGGCCCTACTATTTGCACCTCGTCGCTGGCGTTATCGCGGCCGCAACAAAGGCGGCCCTACTATCGGGTGTAACGCTCTGGGAATCAACAACGACTACGTCAACGGAGCCCACGGAGTGGGCGGGATATGGTAGAAAAAACATCCACCCCATGCCGCTTTACCACCAAATTGGAGGGGCACTAGGTGCGTCCGCGGAAACGACCACCAAGGTCACCCGCACTGAATAACGCCCTCACGTAGGGCTGTACCACGGTGCAGCCCCGATAACACCCACGTCACCAACATGTTATCACCAAATTGTAGGGTCGCCACCTGTGGCGACCGCCGCAATGACAATCATCTCGCCCCACCCCCTAACCCCCTCCCCGCAAAATTCGGGGAGGGGGAAATTGTTGTTAAATATCTTGTATTCAGTGGGTTAAAACATGCGGCTGTCGAAATGCGCCCCTCCGGGGCTTCGCCAGTTCGCATCACTTACGTTATCGGTGGCCGAACAGACCGTTCGGCCCTACAATATGCACCACGTCGCTGGCGTCACCGCGACAGAACCGACCGTTCAGCATTACTATTTGCACTACGTCGCTGGCGCTATCGCGGCCGCAACAAATTTGCGGCTCCACAATCGGGTGTACCGCCAAAAACCGAAAATTCAACAAAAAATCGACAAATATATTTGCATAATCAAAATTATTGTTGTAACTTTGCACACGATTGCGAGAAATCCAAGTTAGATTTCAATTTTATCCTTAATTCAATAATTCATTAAAACACACTCATTCAATGCACTACACCTATCTCACCGACATACGGTCGGCACATAAAAACACTCGACCCACAGGCTTAAAAAGCGCCTATGGGCCGAGCGGATACGGTAACTATATGCGAGCATCAGCGGATGACTGCCACGCGGACGCGGGGGGTGGAGCCGTAGACGCCGTCGCCAGTGAAGAGCACGTAGGCGTTGTAGAATCCTTCAGCCACGGGTTCGCCGGAGGCATCGGTCAGATCCCACTCATAGGGGAAAGTGGCGTTGGCGGAGAAGACCTGGCCGCGGTTGGCGTCCTCGATGATGAGGGTATGCGCGGCGGCGAGGTTGGCATCGGCCGCGTCGAGGTCGAAGGTGACGCTTTCGCGGGCAGCTCCGTCGGGCACGATCAGTCGGCCCTCGGGGGTGGCTGCGGTGACGAACGTGAGCGTGCGGTCGGCGCGCAGACCCTGGTTGTCAGCCACGGAGAGCGACAGTGTGTGCTCGCCGGCGGTGAGCGATTTCAGGGGAACCGACACCTCATAGACGTTGTCTGGCAAGGAGGTGACGGCATATTCCCACTGGGAGCGGGGCTTGGTGCCGTCGAGGATGGCGCGGGGAGCGAATCCCACTTTGCCCTCGGCCACGCAGAGACCGGCAGGAGCCTCGATGAGGGCTTTCACCACCACGTCGGTGCCAACCACAGTGCCGTCAACGCCATCTGGGGTGTTGGCGTAGAGCTGCGTGATCTGCGGAGCGGGGAGGTCGACCTCGCCGGGAGTATCCTCGGGGGCCATCGCAAGCTCAACATCGCGGAGCGAGCCTGTGGCAAGCGCGCCGTCTTGGTTCTCAGCCAGGATGGTGAATCGAGCAGCGCCATAGCGCACGGGGTCAGGAAGCACCATCTGGCAGGAGAAGTGGCCGTCGGTGACGGTAGCCGTGGCCTGGGCGAGGACATCGCTGGCCGTTGTGAACTTATTGCCAAGCACGCGGGTCTGCTGCTCGAAGCCGGGTTCGTAGACAAGCACGGTGACATTGCCGTTGAAGTCGGAGACCACAGCGCCGTCTGCGGCAGTGACATCGCCCTCGATGGTGACAGGCACGCGGGGATAGAGCTCGCCAGCGTCGGAAGGAGCGGCGCCGTTGATCGCGGACACGCTAACGCCATAGGCGGGAGCGCCGGGCACGGGGATTTCAGGGTCGCCGCAGAAGTTGTAGCACATGGAGTTGATCATCATAGCCTTGACCTCCTTCACCTCACTGAAGTTGTCGAGCAGATACTTGCGGGCACCCACCATCACATCGCCAAAGGTGTCGCCGGCGCGGGCCGAGCTCCAGGCGTTGATGACAGACAGGTTATAATACTGGTTGTAAGGCAGGTACACGGAGCACATCGCACCCACCACGCCGATGGCACCACCGTCGGGCTTGGCCAGCATGTTCTCGCCGATAGAGCCACGGATGTGCTGGAAGGTGAGAGGGTCGCAGGTGGAGAGCAGCGTGAAGGGAGGCACGTCGTAGGCCGTGGCAGAGTTCAGAGCGTTGCTCCAAGCGAAGCCGTTGGCATTGCCGTGACCGGAATATCCGAAGAAGCCCACACCCTGGGTCAAGCCGTTCTTAAGCATGTCGATGTTGCGAGCGTTATAATCAGCGCCCTGGATAGCGGCGCGGTGTACCTTGTGGATGGCTACGGCGGGATTATTGGTCTCGAAGAGCGCGCAAGCCTCCTCGCTCTGGAGGAAGTGGCTGTCGTCGTCGCCCTCGTCGCTGTCCATCATGGCGCGGGTGGCCACAAGGGGCGAGATGGGATTCTCGAGATAGCGGCGAATCTTGCCGTTGATGTTCTTGGCCGTGGCGGCGTTATAGACAGGCAGACGGCCCACGGCCACCTGCTGAGGCTCGAACATGATGTTGCTCTGCGAGAAGTTATCGCTGAGCATGCCGAAGAAGGTGTCGGCGGTGTAGACGGTGGCATAGGAAAGGTCGGCGACGTCCTCGCTCTGATAGCCCTGAAGCACCTCGAATTTGAGCTTGCCGGTGAGCTGGCGATTGTCCCAGTAGGATGTGCCGTAGAAGAGGATGCTGCGGAATTTCTGCGGGTCGCGGTCATAGTACATCTTGGCCAGGCGGCGGTAAGCGTTGGCCATGGGGGTGCCGCTCGAGAACTCGTTGAACACCTGCTGCTGGGTGCAGACAGCCACGTCCAGACCCTGATAGTCGCGGTGCATCTGAGCCAGCTCCTCGGCGTAGGGGAGGTTCTCCTCGGTGCTGATGATGAGCATGTTGGGCACTGCGCTGCCGTGGAGGTTCTGGTTGGACACCTCGCCGGCGTATTCAGGCTCGGGGAAGGTGCTGTCAGCGTTGAAGGCCAGGAAAAGCTCCTGGTTCCTGCTGTAGAGGTTGACGTCGCACATGATGTTCACCTCGCCGCTGGCATTGCGGTCGCTCACGCGGTAGGGATAGATGTTGGTGGGATCTGTGACGTTCCACACGCGGGTGTCTTCGGCAGCGTCGAAGATGCGAATGTGATAGCCGGCGGTGGCAAAGACAAAGCGCATCAGCAGCTCGGAGTTAGAGCCCAGGCGGTTGCGGCGGGGGTAGACGAAGGTCAGGTAGTCAAGCGAGCCGACGTAGGCGACGGCGTTGCGATTGTTGGGCACGAGGGTGAACTCCAGGTTGTAGTTCTCCAGCTCGCCGGCAGAGAGCGATGTGGAGAGCTCCGTGTAGCGCGAGCCCTGCGATACCAGGGCCTTGGCGCTGGGCAGCACAGACTCCGTGCGAGTCTTCGACGACTTCCAGCCCGTGGGGTAGCCCACTGTGCCGTTGACGCGGGGCTCGAGATTGAGAGTGAAGTTGACGCGCGCCACGTAGCGATAGAACAGCGTGGCGTGCGTATCCTTCACGCTCAGGCTCATCTTCGCGCCCTCGGTGGAGAAGTCCTGGATGGGAATGGAGACGGGGATGTCGTCTTTGACGAACGACTGGGCGAAGAAGTGCGCGCCCGCCTCGTAGGCGTTCTCCAGCTCATCCTCCACATATACCACGCTGAGGTGCGATGTCAGCGCGACGCGGGCCGTGGGGGAGTAGGGCTTGGGGTTAGGCTTAGGCGCCAGCTCAGTGTCGGTGAGGAAATAGGTGCTGGTGGTGGAGTATGTGTTGATGCTGCGCGAGGTGGCAATCTCGCATGTGGCGGCCGTGTTGTTGACCGTGCTGGTGATCTCGCACTTCTTATCGCCCTGGACATAGAACAGCAGACGGCCGTCGGAAGCCAGCTCGCTGTAGGTGGGCACCAAGTCGTCAACCACACGGGTGGAGAACTCATTGCCGAGCAGCTCCACGCCCGGCACGCCATAGACCTGCGTCTTCTCTGGGTCGAGGCCCCACTGGCGCAGCTGCTCGGGCGTGATCTGGTGGATGCCCGTCTGGCTCACGTTCACCTTCACCCAATGGCCGGAAGCCAACGCCGAACGACGCGCGAAGTCGACGGCCGACGCCTGCGACGGCGCCACGGCGGCAGCGAGTAGGATCAATGATATGGCTGTATTCTTCATTTTACTTTGAATCTTATGCAGTGTTGATTATTTAGATTGGCTGAAATATATGTGTCAGGGGTAAGGGAAGTGGGCACCGCTCCGGCTGAGAATATCAGCATGTCGCCGGTCTTGACGGTGCTCAGGCAGCTCACGGCTGCCACGGCGCGAGGCAGCTCCAGGCTGTCGACTTCGAGGGCCGTCTCCGTGATCTCGGAGCCGTCCATCACCTGGATGCGCAGCATCCCCTCCATCACTGGAGCGTGCCACTGGCCGCAGACCACGGCCTGGTCGACGATCCGGGGCAGGTCGCTGCCGGGCGAGCGGAGCACGTGCACCAGCGTGAGCCCATCGATATACCGGTGGGCGAACCGCGGCTCAATGCCCTTGCCCAGGCGCCCGACGCGGGCGGCGACGCACACCTCGCCCGCCCAGGGCCCGTAATGGTCGGGCAGGAACAAGGGCGCGCCGTCGCGGCAGACGGATGAGTCTGCGTAGAGCGTCACGCTGGGCTCGCCTTCGGCGGGAATGTTATCTATGTAGATTACTTTCAATGTGCTGGTGCTGATGATTGGTTGGGGCGGAGGAGAGGAAGAGGATTATTTGAGGCACTCCATGCGGTTGTATATTACGGCGAGGTTGGAGTAGATTGAAGTGTTCTGGATCACGATGCCCTCGCGGACGCGGATGCGCACAGGGGTGAAATTCCAGATGGCGGTGATTCCGGCGGCCACGCAGAGGTCGGCCGTGCTCTGCGCCGCCTCGAAGGGCACGGTGATGATGCCTACCTTCACGTCCAGGCGCTCGATGGTGGCTCGCAGCTCGTCGATGCCGTAGACGGGGCATTCAGCTATGCGCGTGCCCACGATGTTGGGGTTGACGTCGAAGCCGGCCACGATGTTGAGGCCATAGCGCTGCAGGCCGGAGTCGCGCATGAGGGCGCCACCGAGGCTGCCGGCTCCGAGCACCACGGCGGGGTGGATCACGTCGAAGCCCAGGAACTCGCGCAGGGCCTTCTCCAGCTTCACCACCTCATAGCCTATGCGCGTCTTGCCCTTGATGTTGAGGAAGGACAGGTCCTTGGCGATCTGCGACGACTCCACGTTCAGCTCCGCGGCTATGCGGGTGGACGACACATTGTCCACGCCCTTGCGCCGCAGCGATGTGAGCAGGGCCAGATACCAAGGCAGGCGCCTGAGCGTGGGCTCGGGCAGCAGCTCTCTGGCCGGGGAATTGATGGAGTCGGTGATCATGGCTGTATGATGCGGATTGTGGAGGGTTAATGAATAATGTCAGCGAGCCGTGACGGCGATGCGCTGCTTGGCGGTGTCGAATTCGAGGCCGTTCTGGTCGGTGACCTTGGCGCTGTAGAGATAAATGCCGCGGCCTACGCGCTGGCCGGAGCTGTCGCGGAGGTCCCAGGTGACGGGGGCCGAGGTGAACATATCGCTCACGCCTTGCGCCTTGCCGCTCCACACGGGGCGACCCAGCAAGCTGTAGACGGTGATCTCCACCTGGAGGATCTGGTCGGGGCGGTTGTGGGAGATATAGAAGTTAGCCTCGGTGCTGGCGGGGTTGGTGTCGGTGTACACATTATATATAGTGGGGGCCACGCCGGTCATGACGAAGAAGTCGATATCCTGTGAGGTGGAATTGCCGGCGGTGTCCCAGACCTTCAGGCGCAGGGTGTGCGCGCCGTCGACAAGGCGGTCGAGTGGATAGTTGATGGTGCCGGCACCGGGGAAGTCGGAGTCGGGGGTGAAGTAGAGGGAGACGTCTGTGCTGGTGTTCAGACGGTCGATGGCAATGCTCATTTGGTGGCCTACGCCGTTGGTGGAAAGGTTGAGGCCGACGTTGTCGCTGACGCGGGCAATGAGCATGGGGCTTTCGTTGACGGTGTCGCCGGGGCGGAAGGACTCATGGTTGAGCACCATAGACTCGATCACGGGGGGAATGGTGTCGGCTGGCTGCGTCTCGTCGTAGCCGTAGACGTAGACCTCGCGGTTCACGCCGATAGCCTCGCGGGGGTCGGAGGCCGAGTGGGCGTACATGTTGATAGTGGCGGGGCGGAAATTGTTGTCAATCTCCGCGGGCATGGATGCTTGGATGGTGAATCGGCCGTCTTGCGCCTTTGCCACGCCGGCGAAAATCTTGGGGCCCTGCTGGTCATAGACCACCACGGCCTTGGGGTCGTCGTCCATAGTGGCGCGCGATGTCTCGGCATCGTAGATGGTGACGTCAACCAGGCCGTTGAAGTCAGAGAGGATGTTGCCCTTTGGGTCGCGCACCGAGCCGGAGAGCACGGGGCGGCCGAGAGCTTGGAGTGTGAGCTGCGCATCCTCGGTCAGGGGCTCGCCGTCGATGGCGTCGAGAGTTACGATGTTGGAGGGCGTGAGCATGGGCATCGCGGGGTCGCCCATCAGCACATAGCGCAGGCGGTTGCTGTTGCTCATGTGCGCGCCGGCATCGTTGAGGATGTTGTTCTTAGCGCCGCGGTAAATGTCGCCGAGGCGGGGGAGGTTGCCGTCCTTATCGCGGCGAGCCATCTGCAGGCCCATTGCGCGGGAGAGGCGACCGTTGTCGCTGATGTATACGGGGCGGGTGGCACTGATCACGGCGATGGTGCCGCCGTAGCGCTCGTTATAGAGAATCTCGCCGCCGCTGAGAGTGCTGCAGTCCCAGCGCAGGAAGTCGCAGGTGGCAGCCATGAGTATGGGCACACGCGAGAGGTACATGTTGTTGATGTCGGTGAAGGTGACGATGCCGCTCTTGGTCATGGAGTGGTTGTTGGCATGGCCGATATAGTTCCACCAGAGCACGCCCTCGTTGAGCAGTCGGTAAAGTTCCTCGCGGGCGCCGGTGCGCACGCCGCCGGTGCGCTCGTAGCAGTCGGAGTAGACGCGCCAAGCCATGGCCTGGTTGTCGGGGGTGGAGAGGAGGTTGTTGATCACCTGCTCGCTCTGCTGTGCGTGGATGCCTTCGTCGCCAGTGTCGGTGAGGAAGAGGTACTGGTTCTTCCAGCTTGTGGCCTTGGGCTTGTTGAGGTACTGCTCGAGCTTGTCGACGGCGTTCTTGGCGTCGGCGGTGCTCTGCACGGGTATTCGGCCCACGGCCACGCATAGGTTGTCGATGCCCAGGCGCAGGCCGGAGCCGTCTTCGAGCATGGCGATGAAGTCGTCGGTGCCGAAGGCGTCGTTGTCGGAGAACTGCGTCTTTGCCGAGCCGCCCATCCATACGGGGATGGTGCTATGAGCAGAAGAGCCGGTGAAGGCAGAGGTGAGGTGACGATTGTCGACCGTGGCTCGGCCCATGAGCAGGGCGTAGCGCAGCTGGGCGACGGTGTCGGAAGCCTGCGAGCGGTCGTAGAGCATCTTCAGATACTTACGCAAGCCGCTGACGTCGGCACTTCCGGAGGAGAACTCGTTGTAGATATCGTTGACGTTGACCACCGCGACGTTGAGGGGCTGGGCGGCGGAGGCGTGTATGCGCGCCAGTCGCTGGGCCTGGGCCAGGGCCTCGGGCACGGTGATGATGACCATGTCGACAGGCTGGTGGGCATGGAGGTTTTGATTGGCCACGTGCTTGACGAACGCAGGCTGAGGCAGGCGCGCCGCGGAGGTGAATGCGGCGTAGGAGCGCAGCCCGTGAAAGTCAGAGCTCCAGGCTGTGGCCTCACCGGCGCGGGTGGTGCGCAGCTGGGTGACGCGCGCGGGGTCTGTGACATCGAGCACCGTTGCCTCGGCGCCGGCGAGCAGCGCGCTCGGGGCGTCGGTGGTGAAATGCAGGTACTGCTCGGCCGGAAGCTTGAGCTCGCGCTGATAGGCCAGGGCCGCATAGTCGAGCCATGCGCCCAGGGCGGCGGAAGCGTTGCGGAACGTGATGGTGAGCTCGGCCTTCTCACCAGAATACTCCACGCTGTGGCGGGCCACGCTCATGGAGGCGGAGACATAGCTGGAGTTGGTGGTAGCGTCGAAGGCGTCGCTGGCATTGGCGTCGAGCGGTCGGCCATTAAGGCTGATGCTAATGGAGGTGTTGGAGTAAATCTTGGCCACAGTAGAGACCTCGATCCATGCCGGCGTGTCCGCAATGGCTCCCGGAGTCGGGAGGGAGACCTTGAGCGAAGGCTGATACTTGAAGCTTTCGCCCACAAGCACATATCCCACCTCGCCGGGCGATACGGCGTCGACCTCGTGCTGAGCATAGTCGATGAAAGACGTGGCAGCGTCGGCCTTAGCCTCGGCCACGCCTTGCTGCGGGATCTGCGGCTCTGGCTGGCCCAGGGGGGCGTCGCTGAGGAAGTAATATCCGGCAGTGGTGTAGATGTTGCTCTCGCGATGGTAATAGCCCGTTGACGAGCGCGTCCACTGCTCGGAGCCCACTCCGTAGAATACGATGCTGCCGTCGCTTTGGCGCAAGGTCTGCACCGGGGGCAGGTCGTCGACATAGTTGGCGGCCGAAAGCTCATCGGGGATGCGGGCGCCGCCGTAGCCGTAGACACGCACGCTGTCGGGGCGCGCGAAGCCCCACTGACGCAGCTGCGAGGGCGTGAGGCGGTAGAGGCCCGACTCGGGCACGCTGACCATCACCCACTGGCCCGACGCCAGGCGCGACTGCGAGGCATAGTGCTCCAGCGGCAGCGCATGAGCAGCCGCGGCGCAGAGCGCGAGCAGGGGCAGGATGATGATGCGGGAGATGTGTGATATGATGTTCATGCTTAGATGCGGGATTGCTATTCCTTATATTAACGTAAAGCAGGGCCTATTATTGCGCGCCGCCCGTGGGAATGCACAGGTTGAGGAAAGCGGCCCATGCGGCGGAGTCGCCGGAGAAGGTGTTGATGTCGACGCTGCCCTGCACACCGCGCACACGGCCTGCGTGGCTGTGCTGCCATAGCGTCCACTCCACGCCCGGGGGCGCGGGGGTGATGGAGCAGAGCCAGAGGGGCACGTCGGCGAAGTTAGACCCCACGAAGCGTCCGTAGCCGTTTTTGTTGGTGTAGATCATTACACGGCGCCCGCTGGCGCGGAGCACGCTGACCATGCCGCGGAGCTGACGGATGACGTCGTCTCTGTCGAAATCAGAGGCGTTGCCCCACTCCTCCACATCTATGGCCAGAGGGAGGTCGAGCGGGAGGGTGTCGATGGCCGCGAGCATATTTGCGGCCTGGTCGCTGCCGGGGGTGTTGAATCGGAAGAAGTGGTAGGCGCCCACTTTGAGGCCGGCGGTGCGTGCGCCGCTGTGGTGGCGGCGGAATAGGCTGTCGCGATGGCTCACGCCCTCGCTGGCCTTGATCATGACGAAGCTCACGGAGTCGAACGCCACGGAGTCGAAGTCGATCGGGCCGTTGTGGGCCGAGACGTCGATGCCCTTGATTGGGAACGCCGCTCGGTCAACATCCACATGCTGCGCGGCGGCTTGGCCCCTAAGGAGGAACCAGGCCGCGCCAGCCGCCGCGGCCACAATGGCCGCGGCTATGATGAGGATTGCAGTGCGCTTCATGAGTGGAGAGAGAGGGAGGGAATGGAAATTGAGTGAGAAGGGCTAGGAGGAGTATTACTCCATGAGCTTGCGGTAGCGACGACGGGGCGGCTCCTTGCCGCCGTTCTGCTGGCGTTTGTACTCCTCGTAGTCGCTGTAAGAGCCTTCATAGAAGACCACTCGGCCGTCGCCTTCGAAAGAGAGGATGTGGGTGCAGATGCGGTCGAGGAACCAGCGGTCGTGGCTCACCACAACGGCGCAGCCGGCGAAGTCGTCGAGGCCTTCTTCAAGGGCGCGCAGGGTGTTGACGTCGATATCGTTGGTGGGCTCGTCGAGCAGCAGCACGTTGCCCTCCTCTTTGAGAGCCATGGCCAGGTGGAGGCGGTTGCGCTCACCGCCGCTGAGCACGGCGATTTTCTTTTCTTGGTCGGCGCCTGTGAAGTTGAACTTCGACAGGTAGGCGCGAGCGTTGACGTCGCGGCCGCCCATGCGGAAGCTCTCGACGCCCTGCGAGATCACCTCGTAGACGGTGCGCTCGGGCAGGAGGTCGTGGTGGCGCTGGTCGACGTATGCTATCTTGACGGTCTCGCCCACCTCGAAAGTGCCGGCGTCGGGGGCCTCCTGGCCCATGATCAGGCGGAAGAGGGTGGTCTTGCCCGCGCCGTTGGGGCCGATAACGCCCACTATGCCGTTGGGCGGCAGCATGAAGGAGAGGTCGTCGAAGAGCAGCTTCTTGCCGAAGGCTTTGCGCAGGCCGTGGGCCTCGATCACCTTGTTGCCCAGGCGGGGACCGTTGGGGATGAAAATTTCCAGGCGCTCCTCCTTCTGCTTCTGGTCTTCGTTGAGCAGTCGGTCGTAGGACGAGAGTCGGGCTTTACCCTTAGCGTGGCGGGCCTTGGGGGCCATGCGCACCCACTCGAGCTCGCGCTCCAGGGTCTTGCGGCGCTTGCTGGCCTGTTTCTCTTCCTGGGCCATGCGCTTGGTCTTCTGGTCGAGCCAAGAAGAGTAGTTGCCCTTCCAGGGTATGCCCTCGCCGCGGTCGAGCTCTAGAATCCAGCCGGCCACGTGGTCGAGGAAGTAGCGGTCGTGAGTGATGGCGATGACGGTGCCGGGGTACTGGCGCAGGTGCTGCTCGAGCCAGTCGATGCTCTCGGCGTCGAGGTGGTTGGTGGGCTCG
>CAZSHV010000007.1:0-24444 GCA_964606815.1 uncultured Bacteroides sp.
TGTAACCTTCTGATCCGTAGTCAGATGCTCTATTCAGTTGAGCTAACGAGCCATTTGCTGTTTGCGAGTGCAAAGTTAAGCGGTTTTTCTGAACTGTGCAAATTTTCGGGGTGTTTTTTCGCGAAAAAATTTCACACCAGCAGATGCCAGTACATGAGAATGCTGTGGTACATGCCTTTGAGCATGGCCCAAATGGATGTGAAGACGTTGTGGTCGGGGAGGAATGCGACGGCGATGATGAGGATGCAGACGGCGCGGCTGAAGTAGATATAGGTATATGAGAATGAGAGGGGATAGGTGTTGATGTCAGTCTGGTTGGTGCGTGTCTGTGTCCAGAAGCAGACGATGTAAAAGCAGAGGGTAACACCAAGGATGAAGTCGAAGATCCAGAGTCCCGCCGGGGTGATGATGGGGCGCAGAGCGAGGAGCAGAAGTGTGATCCAGGGCAGGCAGTATGGGGCGAGGCTCATGGGGATAAGGCCGAGGCTTGAGCGGCCGCTGGTATAGACGACGCCTTCGTCCTCCTTGGCCTGGAGGGCATGGATGCGACGGCCGAAGAGGATGGCGACGACGGAGTGGGTGAGTTCGTGCGACTGTGTCTCAAGCCAGCCCATGTTGCGCTTTACGAAATAGCGGAATAGGCCGTAGGCGGCTGCTCCGGCGGCGAGCCACGCGAAGGGAAGCAGAGAATCGAGCAGCGAGCCGGAGGGGAGGAAGATGGCTTTGAAGACGGCCCAGGCGTATGGAGCGAGGAGGGCGGCGAGGGCGATTAGGGCGGCCATCCATACTGCATAGTCGACGCGCGACATTGCGTTAGAATCTTTTCTTTGGGCAGACATGGGGGTGGAGGAGGGGGAAAGGAATGCGGGCGCGGGGCCAGGGCCAATGATGGCAGTGGCGCCGCGCCCGCTATTGGGGATAGGCGGTTGGGATTACTTAATGAGATACTGCGAGGAGATGCTCTCGTTGTCGTGCACGCGGCGAATGGTGTCGGCGAACATGCGGGCGATGGATACGATGGTGCACTTCTTGCAGTCCTTGGTGTAGGGGATGGAGTTGGTGAAGATGATCTCGGCGAGGCCGCTTTTGTTGACGCGCTCGGTGGCGGGGTCGCTCATGATGGCGTGGGAGCACAGGGCACGCACGCTGCGGGCGCCCTCGGAGAGCATGAGCTCGGCGGCTTTGGTGATGGTGCCGGCAGTGTCGACCATGTCGTCGATGAGGATAACGTTCTTATCCTTGACGTCGCCGATGACGGTCATCTTCTCCACCACATTGGCCTTTGCGCGCTGCTTGTGGCAGAGCACGAGGGGGACGTTGAGGTATTTGGCGTAGCTGTTGGCACGCTTGGCACCGCCGACGTCGGGGGTTGCGATGACGAGGTTCTCGAGGTTGAGGCTCTGGATGTAGGGCAGGAAGACGGAGGAGGCGTAGAGGTGGTCGACGGGGACGTTGAAGAATCCCTGAATCTGATCAGCGTGGAGGTCCATGGTGATCACGCGGTCGACGCCAGCGGCCATGAGCAGGTCGGAGACGAGCTTGGCAGCGATGGATACGCGGGGCTTGTCCTTGCGGTCTTGACGGGCCCAGCCGAAGTAGGGGATGACGGCTATGGTGCTCTTTGCGGATGCGCGCTTAGCGGCGTCGATCATGAGCAGGAGCTCCATGAGGTTGTCGGTGTTGGGGAAGGTGGACTGCACGAGGTATACCTCGCAGCCGCGGATTGACTCTTCGAACGATACTTCGAATTCTCCGTCGGCGAAATGGGTGATGTTCATCTTTCCCAGCTCCACGCCGAGCTCTTTGCAGATTTCTTCGGCGATGTACCTTGACTTTGTGCCTGAGAATACCTTAAGTGGTGGATATGTATTAAGCATAATGGGTATTGGGTGAAATTCCACCGCAAAGGTACGCGTTTTTTCGCAAAGGGAGGGCCTGGCGCGCCACTTTTTTTACTCGATGGGGAGCTTGTTGAGTTCGTCTATATAGTCGAGGAGCTCTTCGCGGCCTCGGGCGTCGGTGCTGGATGTGACGAAGACGGGGGGCAGCTCCTCCCATTCCTCCAGGAGCACGGCCAGGTAGGAATCGATTTGCTTCTTGACCACCTGCGAGCTGAGCTTGTCGACTTTGGTGAACACGATGCTGAAAGGCACGCCGTTCTCGGCGAGGAAGCGCATGAACTCGAGGTCGATTTTCTGGGGCTCGTGGCGCGAGTCTATGAGCAGGAAGAGGTTGGTCATCTGGGCGCGGCCGAGGATGTAGCCTTTGATCATCTTCTCCAGCTCGGCGCGCTGGGTCTTGCTGCGCTGGGCATAGCCGTAGCCGGGAAGGTCTACGATATACCAGCTATCGTTTATAAGGAAATAATTGATGAGCAGCGTTTTGCCGGGGGTGGCGGAGGTTTTTGCCAAATCCTTGCGGCCGGTGAGCATATTGATGAGCGAGGATTTGCCCACGTTGGAGCGGCCGATGAAAGCGTACTCGTGTGCGTCGGTGGCGGGGGCCTTTCCGACGCTGGGGGCGCTGGTGACGAATTTTGCGGAGTTTATAGTCATAGTTTCAGTGTTTTATTTGTTTAGAGCCTGTCCCATAAAATATGTTTACGCTGAGGTCGCATATCTTGTAGGGATTTTGGAGGCGACGGGAGGGAGCAATGCCGGCGCATTGTGACCGAGCGGAGGCTTCAAAAGCGCCCAAGAGATGCGAAACATAGGTAATCAAAAAGTTAAATTAATTCGTTTTATTAAGATATTTCAATCAGTGAAAGATTTCATCGCCTCAGCTTTAACAGATTTTATGGGACAGGCTCATATAAAACGTCAAAGCATGCAGCAAAGTTAGAAAAAATTTTGCTATACATAATAATTTGCGTTAACTTTGCGCAGAAATGAGCAACACCACCCCCACCCCCGACGCGGCGCAGCTGCTGGCCGACTATGTGCGGCAGCGCGGCGGGCGGCACACCCAGGAGCGTGCCGCCGTGGCTCGCCTGGCGGCCGAGCGGCCCGGGCTCTGGACGTGCGCCGACCTGTGCGCGAGCCCAGAGCTGGAGACGTTCAAGGTGGCCCGGGCCACGGTCTACAACACCGTGGGACTGATGGTGGAGCTGGGTCTGCTGCGTAGCCACTATGTGGGCGAAGGGGCGGCCCTGTATGAGGCCCGGGGCGCGGAGGCGTGCGCGGTGCTGATGGTGTGTTCCCACTGCGGGGCGGTGAAGAAGGCCGCCACGCCAGATGGGATCGCCCAAGCGCTGATGGCCGCCGCCAAGGCCTGGAGCCCGGAAAGCGCGGACGTGGTGGTGCGCGGCGTGTGCCCAGCGTGCCGCAGGCGCGAGCGTCGACGCAAAAAGGCGCAGGAATAGACATTAAAATATCTTACACTCAAGATTTGCGATAACGATGAGCGAAAAAAAGATGAAAGCCGATGTGCTTTTAGGCCTCCAGTGGGGCGACGAAGGAAAGGGAAAAGTGGTGGACGTGCTCACGCCCCGCTATGACGCCGTGGCGCGCTTTCAGGGCGGCCCCAACGCCGGCCATACCCTGGAGTTCGACGGCAAGAAATACGTGCTGCGTTCCATCCCCTCAGGCATCTTCCAGGAGGGGAAGACCAACATCATAGGCGGCGGCGTGGTGCTTGACCCCGTGCTCTTCATGGAAGAGGCCAAGGCCCTGGAGGAGAGCGGCGTGGACATCACGCGCGTGCTCAAGCTCTCGAAGAAGGCTCACATCATACTTCCCACCCACCGCCTGCTCGATGCCGCCAGCGAGGCCAGCAAGGGAAGCGCCAAGATCGGCACCACGGGCAAGGGCATAGGCCCGGCCTACACCGACAAGATCTCGCGCTGCGGCCTGCGCCTGGGAGACACCCTGCACGACTTCGAGCGCAAATACGAGGCTGCCCGCAACCGGCACCTGGAGATGCTTGAGCTTAAGCTCACCGCCGACCTGCTGAAGAAAGAAAAGGCGTTCTTCGAGGCCATCGACTACATGCGCCGATTCGACATCATCGACACCGAGCATGCCGTGAACCGCCTGCTGAACGATGGGTGCACCTTGCTGTGCGAGGGCGCGCAGGGCACGATGCTCGACATCGACTACGGCTCCTACCCCTTCGTGACCTCAAGCAACACCATAGCCGCCGGCGCGTGCTCCGGCCTCGGCTTGGCCCCCGGCCGCATTGGCCGCGTCTACGGCATATTCAAGGCTTACTGCACCCGCGTGGGCAGCGGCCCCTTCCCCACCGAGCTGCACGACGAGACTGGGCGCCTGATGCGCGACCGCGGCCATGAATACGGCGCCGTGACGGGCCGCGAGCGTCGCTGCGGATGGATCGATCTGGTGGCCCTCAAATACGCCGTGATGCTCAACGGCGCCACCCACATGATCATGATGAAGAGCGACGTGCTGGACACGCTGCCCGAGATCAAGGCCTGCACAGCCTACCGCCTGGCCGACGGCACCGTCACCGACGAGCTCCCCTACTCTATCGAGCCCGAGGAGGTTACGCCCGTCTACACCACACTGCCCGGCTGGCAGACAGACCTGTCGAAGTGCCGAAGCGTCGACGAGCTGCCGCAGGCGTTCAAGGACTATGTGCGCTTCATCGAGGAATACCTGGGTGTGCCCGTGGCCATCATCTCCGTGGGTCCCGACCGCACGCAGACCATCATCACAGAAAATCTCTAACCCTCTAAATCCCCCCAACACCATGGCAACAGTAAAACCCTTCAAAGGCGTGCGACCGCCGCGCCATATGGCCCACCAGGTGGCGTCGCGCCCCTACGACGTGCTCAATAGCGACGAAGCCCGCGCCGAGGCCGACGGCAACGATAGCTCGCTTTACCACATCATACGTCCCGAAATCGACTTCGAGCCCGGCACGGACGAGCATGACCCCAAGGTCTACGACAAGGCCGTTGAGAACTTCCAGGCCTTCCAGGACCGCGGCTGGCTGGTGCAGGACGACAAGGAACATTACTATATCTACGCCCAGACCATGGACGGCCGCACGCAGTACGGCATAGTGCTGGCCGCCAGCGTGGACGATTATATGACCGGCAAAATCAAGAAGCACGAGCTGACCCGCAAGGACAAGGAAGAAGACCGCATGAAGCACGTGCGCCACACCAATGCCAACGTGGAGCCCGTGTTCTTCGCCTTCCCCGACAATGCCGAGCTGGAGAAAATCATAGCCGAGGTGTCGGCCACCGAGCCTGAGTATGAGTTCACAGCCCCCGACGGCTTCGGCCACGCCTTCTGGATCGTGCCGGAGAAGCTGAACGGCACCATCACCCGCGCCTTTGAGAAAATCCCCGCCCTCTACATAGCCGACGGCCACCACCGCACGGCAGCGGCCGCCCTGGTGGGCGCAGAGAAAGCCAAAGCCAACCCCGAGCACACGGGCGAGGAGGAGTACAACTACTTCATGGCCGTGGCATTCCCCGCATCGCACCTTAAGATCATCGACTACAACCGCGTGATCCGCGACCTCAACGGCCTCTCGCCTGAGGAGTTCCTGGAGCACCTGGCATACAAATTTGAGGTTAAGGATATGGGCGAGCCCATCTACTACCCCAAGGCTTTGCACAACTTCAGCCTCTACCTCGAGGGCCGCTGGTACTCGCTGACGGCCCGCGAAGGCACCTACGACGACAACGACCCCATCGGCGTGCTGGACGTGACCATATCCTCCGACCTGATCCTGCGCGATGTGCTGGGCATCACCGACCTGCGCACCAGCAAGCGTCTTGACTTCGTGGGCGGCATCCGCGGCCTGGAAGAGCTCAAGCGCCGCGTGGACTCTGGCGAGATGGCAGCAGCCCTGGCCCTCTACCCCGTGACCATGAAGCAGCTGATGGACATCGCCGACTCCGGCAACATCATGCCCCCGAAGACCACCTGGTTTGAGCCCAAGCTGCGCTCCGGCCTGGTGATCCACAAGCTGGACTGACACCCTATGCTGCCCTCCCCGCCTGAAGCAGGGAGGGCAAGCACCGCATAATCATCACCTCAATCTATCTCATTAACCACCCGCAATGGCACCTTCCATACCTAAAGGCACGCGCGACTTCTCTCCCGCCGAAATGGCGCGCCGCGACTATATATTCAGCACCATCCGCTCCGTATTCAAGCTCTTCGGCTTCCAACCCATCGAGACGCCGGCCATGGAGAATCTCTCCACCCTCATGGGCAAATATGGCGAGGAGGGCGATAAGCTGCTCTTCAAAATCCTGAACTCTGGCGACTTCCTGCACGGCGTGGCCCCCGAGCTGCTTTCCGACCCCGAGGCGAGAGCAAAGTTAGCGGCCCGCATCTGCGAGAAGGGTCTAAGGTACGACCTGACGGTGCCCTTCGCGCGATTCGTGGTGCAGCATCGCAATGACCTGCACATGCCCTTCCGCCGCTATCAGATACAACCCGTTTGGCGCGCGGACCGCCCGCAGAAGGGTCGCTACCGCGAGTTCTATCAGTGCGACGCCGACGTGGTGGGTTCCGACTCGCTGATCAACGAGGCCGAGCTGCTGCAGATGGTCGACGCCGTCTTCGCGCGCCTGGGCGTGCGCGTGGCCATCAAGCTCAACAACCGCAAGGTGCTGGCCGGTATCGCCGAGCTCATCGGCGCGCCCGACAAGCTCATCGACATCACCGTGGCCATCGACAAAATCGACAAAATCGGCATTGATAAGGTGAACGAGGAGCTGGCCGAGCGCGGTCTCACCGCCGAGGCCATCGCCGCCCTGCAGCCCATCCTGGGTATCTCCGGCACGATGGAGCAGCGCCTGGAGGCCCTGCAGACGCTGTTAGCGCCTTCGGAAATCGGCACCAAGGGCGTGGAGGAGCTGCGCGAGGTGGTGAGCCTGACCCAGACGTTGGGGCTGCGCGCCGAGCTGGACCTGGACGTGTCGCTTGCCCGCGGACTGAACTATTACACCGGCACCATCATCGAGGTTAAGGCCCTCGACGTGGAGATCGGCAGCATCTGCGGAGGCGGCCGCTATGACAACCTCACGGGCGTCTTCGGCATGCCGGGCATCTCCGGCGTGGGCATCAGCTTCGGCGCAGACCGCATCTACGACGTGCTCAACGCCCTCGACCTCTACCCGGCCGACACGGCTGCCGGGCCCCGCGTGATGTTCTTGAATCTTGGCCAGGAGGAAGCGCGCCAGTCGATGCTTCTGATCAAGGTCCTGCGCGAGGAGGGCATCCCCGCCGTTATTTACCCCGACGCGGCCAAGATGAAGAAGCAGATGACATACGCCAACTCTATGAATATACCGCTGGTGGCCATCATAGGCAGTTCCGAGCTTGAGCAGCGCATGGTCACGATCAAGGACATGGTCAGCGGCGAGCAGCGCCAGGTGGCCTTTGACGCCGTAGCCTCCGCCTTGGCTAATAGCTAATGCCCCTACTCTATCACAAGAAATCACAGAAAAGAAATGAAATTTTCACTCCGAATCCTCTTCCTCTTCATAGCCCTTGCCACCGCGCTGGGCGCCAGCGCCCAATTCCGCTACGCCGCCGTGGCGGGCCCCACCCTCACCAGCCTCACCTTCAAGCAGCCTTTGGTGAGCGTGAGCCAAGTGCCCGGTTTCCAGGCCGGCGTGCAGGGCGAAATGATGTTCCCCGGCCTTGGCTTCGGCATCGACCTGGGACTGATTTACAACATGGCTGGCGCGAAGGTTGACCTTGGCCAGAAGACCATATGGGCCAGCGAAGGCTACGGCAAGGAGCATTTGATACTGCACCAGATTAACATCCCGCTGCACCTGCGCTTCAAATACACGCGCCTTAACGGCCTGGAGGAAGTGGTGGCGCCGTTTGTCTACGGCGGTCCGGACATCAACATCACCGTGGCCCACAGCCGCTGCGACGCGATAAAATATTCAGGCGGCGACTTTGGCCTGACGGCAGGCCTTGGCGTTGAGCTGATGACGCGGTGGCAGGTGTCGGCCTCCTATACCTGGGGCATGACCTACGCACTGAAGACACGTCTGCTTCAGGACTTCAGCGCCAAAAACCGCCAGTGGACGCTGCGCGTGGCCTACTTCTTCTGAAGCTTTGCGCATACGCACCGAACTTTAGCGCGCAGCGAGTGTTATATGTCTATATAACAAAACTATAGACAACATGAAACTCAAAACTCTCTCCCTCATCATCGCTGCTTGCGCAGCTGCAGTGCTGACGGCGTGCGGAAGCAAAGACACCGTCACAACGGATGCGAGCACACTCCCCCAGGCTGCTCGCCAGACTATCTCTCAATATTTTCCCAACGCCAAGGTGGCACTGGTGAAAGTCGAAAAGGAGAATTTCGGAAGCGACGAGTATGAGGTGACGCTCAACAACGGCGCTCGCCTTGACTTCCGCGCCGACGGAACGATGGACAAAATCTCTGCGGCTCCAGGCGACTCGATTCCCTCTGCTGCCGTGCCCGCGGATTTGCGCAACTTCATAAACGAAAACTTCATCGATCCCATTTTTGTCAATTACGAGCTTGACAAGAACCACCAAGAGGTCGGCCTCGCCTCCGGCCTTGAGCTCAAATTCGACTTAAATGGCAAATTCATAGGTTACGACGATTGACCCGAGCCTACGCCCATGCAAAGCCGCGCCGCCCTACTGAGGGTTGGCGCGGTTTTGATTTTTGATTGCGGGAATGTGTCATTTGTAGTGGAGTCGCGGCAGTAGGTGGATGAAGCGGATAAGGCTGTTTTAGATTTTTAACAGCTGTTATAATTATTATGTAGACACAAATAGCTAACTTTGCACTTTGAATGGCCTCTCGCCATTCATCACGGCATGAACCCGTCATTATCCCCTGCCCGCGCCCCACGGGAATGCGTCGAAATAGACGCAAAATTGGGCACAACCGACAGCGATACGGCAGCGCGAATGTGCGCTGGCGACGCCGTAGGCGTGCCCGACCGCAAATGGTACGTGGCCATAGTGAACAACAACACGGAGCGCGCGAGCGCCCTGCGCTTGGCCGCACAGGGCCTCGAGGCATATGTGGCCTCGCAGGAAGAGACCCGCGTGTGGAAGAACGGACGCAAGAAAAAGGTGGACCGAGTGCTGCTCCCCTCTCTGGTGTTTATGCGCTGCACAGAGGCAGAGCGACTGGAAGCCGTCAAGCTCCCGTTCATCAACCGCTTCATGACCAACCGCGCCGGCGCGAGCACCGGCACTGGCCGCAGCCCGCTGGCCACCATCCCGCAGGCCCAGATGGAGCGACTGCAGTTCATGCTGCGCCACGCCGACGGCCCCGTGAGCATCATCGACACACCGCTTGAGCGCGGCGACAAGGTAAAGGTGGCTCGCGGCAGCCTCGCCGGCCTGCAAGGCGAGGTGATCGACGCCGGCCAAGGCAACGGGCGCTTGCTGGTGAACATCGGCCTTTTAGGCTGCGCCACGCTCGTCATCCCCCGCGCCGACCTGGAAGCGAACGCCTGAGAGATCAGACGCCACCGTAACATTTATGGCAGTAAACTCAAAGCGAATAGCCAAGAACACGATCATGCTGTACATACGCATGATCATTGCCACCCTCGTGGGCCTATACACCACCAGGGTCGTGCTCGAGGTGCTGGGTGTTACCGATTACGGTATCTATACCGTGGTGGGCGGCGTAACGGCATTTCTGGGCTTCATCAAGTCGTCGCTGAGCTCGTCGACCAGCCGCTTCTATTCGTTCGAGATGGGCGGCGGAGATTTCCTTCGGCTCAAGAAACTGTTTTCCACATCTCTGCTTCTGCACATCTTCTTCGGCCTGGTCATATTGCTGCTTTTCGAAACGATAGGCTATTGGTTTTTAGACACTAAGCTTTCGATTCCTGCAGACCGCATGGCAGCTGCGAAATGGGTGTATCAGTGCTCGATCATCACGAGCGTACTGACATTTGTCCAGGTTCCCTACAATGCGGCCATCGTCTCGCACGAGGACATGGGCGTATTCGCCTACATCGAGCTCCTCAACGTAGGTTTGAAACTGCTCATCGTCTATCTGCTTGAAATAGGCAACTTTGACAAGCTTGAGCTTTACGCCACCCTCTCCCTTGCAGTGACATTGATAATCTCATGGATTTACTTGGGCTACAGCTGGAAACATTACCCGGAGACGCACACCTCACTGAAATTCGACCGACTTCTGTCAAAAAAGATGCTCGGCTTTTCCTTCTGGCAAATGTTTTCGAGCTTCTCCATGTCTCTTAAAACCCAAGGCCAGAACTTCTTGATGAACATCTACTATGGCGTAAGGCTAAACGCCTCCCTTGGCATATCCAGCATGCTGTATGGCACACTAACATCGCTCTCGTACAACATGCTTGCAGCCTTCCAGCCTCCAATTTACAAGGCTTATGCAGCTGGAGAAGAAAAAGAGTTCAATATCCTCGTTGGAAGCGCCTCAATGATGTGCACTTTAATTCTAGCCGTTGTCACAGTGCCATTCCTTCTTAATGTAAATTTCATATTGAACCTTTGGCTAAAAAACGTGCCGCAATATGTCAACGAGATTTGTGCCATCGCTTTAATTTTCAATGGGGTAGGAATTTCAAATTCTGTAGTCACATTGGCCATCAATGCCACTGGAAAGAACCGCAACCGCACCCTTATTACAGGGTGTTCCTTCCTAATTGGCTTTTTCATATTATGGGGTACTCTATGGTTAAAGCTCCCTCTCGTTTGGGCCTTCATCGCTTTTTATGCCGGTACTCCATTGATGTTTGTAGGGAATCTAATACTTGTTAAGCGCCAGATTCCGTTTTTGAGAATCAGGGAGAACCTCAAACCCGTCCTCAAAATATGGGGCATTTCTGTGCTTGTGTATGTTCTTGTTTATATCTTTAAGTATTTCACCGGGTTAGATTCATGGTGGTGGCTCTTCACATCAACATTACTATCCATACCATTGTTTGGATTTAGCGCTTACTGGCTAGTTCTGAACGACACACAACGGGGGCAGGCAATAGTTTTTTTGCGGTCAAAAGTGCTTCGGCGCAAAATGTAACAAATATAACACCTAAGAATGATTAACAAGGTAATTAATGCTGGGAAATCCAGGATGCGATATTTAGCCCTTGAATGGTTAACCGCTCTCTCGCCTATAATACCTGATCGGTTATATTTAAAACTTCGCTACCTGTTGCATTTCGGTAAGAAATTGAATCTTACAGCCCCTAAGGGCTTCACAGAAAAGATTCAATGGATGAAGGTCAACAAGGTGCTTGACGCATACTCAAAATATGCAGATAAATATGAGGCTAAAACTATAGCCGGTAACTTAATAGGTTTTGAGCATATCATCCCTCTACTTGGCGTCTGGGAAAGAGCTGAAGATGTTAACTTTGATTCCCTTCCAGACAAATTCGTACTCAAATGCAACCATAATTCAGGCAAAGGAATGATAATTTGCCGCGACAAGAGCAAGCTTGACATTGCAGCGGCAAGAGCAGAGCTCGCTGCAGGCCTTAAAGAGAAATTTCATTTGATGGCCAAGGAGCACCAATATCGCGAAATCAAGCCACTTATTATCGCTGAAACATATATGGAAGAGGAGGGGATGGACGACCTAACCGACTACAAATTCCATTGTTTCGATGGCGAAATAAAAATGTGTGAAGTTATCACCGGAAGGAGTACGGCAAAGCCAGCCTTTAACTATTATGATATAAACTGGAACCTCCTCCCAATACGCAGCACAAGATCAGCAAACGACCCATCGGCGGTAATCCCCAAGCCTGCGCAATACGATGAGATGCTCCGGATCGCCAAGAAACTCGCAAACGGATTCCCTTACGTGCGAATCGATCTGTACTTAATAAATGGAAAAATATATTTTGGGGAGTTCACTTTCACTCATGCTGGAGGATTCGGCCGATTTGTCCCCGATGAATGGGAAAATATAATCGGCGGCTGGATAAAACTACCCTCAATCTGAGACAATTTGAGATTTCATTGGAGGTCTCAACATAATCTAATTATACAGACTTTAAAAAGCCCATGAAGAAAAAAGTACTTTTCCTTTGTGATTTCTTAGGTTGTGGCGGCTCCGAGCGAAGCCTGATTTCATTACTTTCCACACTTGACTATTCAATAATTGACGTAGACCTTTTGTTGTGGCGCCGAGGAGGTGTCTTTGAGCCATATGTGCCCAAGGAGGTAAACATAATCGACTTCAACAGCTGCGTACCGAGGAATAAGCTTACATATGCATTGAGCACAAAGTTGTATTCGCTACATTTAAGAGCCATGCGTCCGAAAGCGCACCTAGCTGAGGTATTATGGAAGTACACTGGCCCAACTATCGGAGAATTGCCAAAGAAATACGATGTTGCTATATCCTTCCAACAGGGATATCCTACCTTCTTCCTCGCAACTAAGGTCAATGCCACAAAGAAGGCAGCTCGCGTTAACATTGACATGGTTCATGCAAATTACGATGCGGCCTTCTGCAGGAAGTTTTACGACAAGGTAGACAATGTAATTGCTATTTCAGAGGCCATAAACCAACAGCTACAAACGACGGACTATGTGACTGACAAGTCAAAAATCTTCACACTGTTCAACGTATTCAGCGTTGATAGTATACGCAATTTCGGGAAGGACAATCCTTACGATGACGGTTTCGATGGATTGCGCATTGCCACCACAGGCCGAATGGTTGAGCAAAAGGGTTATGATCTGGCCTTAAAAGCTGCTAAGATTTTGAAAGACCAAGGCCGTCGGTTCAGATGGTATTTCGTGGGGGGCGGACAGCTGCAAGGGCAGATTCAAGCGATGGTGGACAGCCTTGGCTTAAATGATTATATCACCTTACTGGGTATGCAGCCCAACCCTTATGGCTATATGGGGCATTGCGACATTTACGTGCAAACTTCAAGGTTTGAAGGGTTCGGTCGCACCGTCACGGAGGCTAAGATTCTCGGCCGCCCCGTCGTAAGCACAAATTTCCCTTCTATATTCGATCAGATTAGGGATGGGGAAAACGGACTAATTTGCAACATGACTCCGGAAAACATCGCTCAGTCCATAGGCAAATTGATGGATAGCGCTGAGTTACGAAATTACATTACACACGCCGTAGAAGCAGAAAATTTTACTACTGCACTGACCGAGTCTGAAAAGATGATGCGGTATTTAACAAATTAACGCATAGATTGGCGAAGCGAGTCACAACCATCGCATTCCATAGTGTATGGAATCAAGGCGCATGATTCAATCATTTGCGACAGTATCCTTTTCTTTATGAGAACGGCTACAATGCTCATAATATAAACTATGCTCCGATTGTAGCTAAAAGCTCTCTCGGCACGTATTACGGAATTAGTGAATAATCCTAAGCTCAGAAATCGGCTAATTAACTGTACAGAAGGCGAGATAAACATAACTTCTGAGACGGAAAGCAAGAAAGTAAATATGCTTATTCTTGATAAAAATCAACATTAAGCTCCTAAATTTTATATTTCTCAATGGCGAAAAGAATCGGCACAATCACTTGTCACTTTGCTCGAAACCACGGAGCCATGCTGCAAGCACTGTCTTTGACATCTTTTCTTCGGATGCAGGGCTACGACGCATTTATAATTAATTATCTTCCGAATGCGCCAAAGAACGCGCCAAAGACAAAAATAGTGCCAGACAAGTTTAACTTTCCTGCCTTGAAGCAATTATATCTGATTAGATACTACATAAAACGACACTATACACAGAAGCGCTTTAGAGTATTTCTGCGCTTCTATAACAAATATATCGCGCCTATACGAGGTAATATATATATTAACATTGACGCTCTTAGGTCTGACCCTCCGCAAGCTGACACATATATTGCCGGCAGCGACCAAATTTGGAACACCGCCTTTAAAAATGGCAAAGATCCGGCTTTCTATCTTGACTTCGGAAGTCCGGAAACTAAACGAATTAGCTATGCCGCAAGCTTCGCTACCGAAAGTATCGCTACGGGCTACGAAGATTTTGTAAAGAAGGAATTAGGCAACTTCGACGCAATATCTGTCAGAGAGGCATCTGGTATTAAGATTCTTAAATCTCTGGGTTACAACGGAACAGTAGTGGCTGATCCTGTGTTCCTTGTTGACAAGTCCTTTTGGGATAAAATGGACGGCAGTGTTGAAATTCCGAGTAACCCATACCTCGTAGTATACGATTTCGAAAATTCCGCTGAATTAAAGGCTGTTGCGAAAAGAATTGCTCGACTTAAGGGCTACAAAATTGTGTCTGTTTCTCCCATTACGCTAAGCTACGCTAATTATAACTATAGATTTAAGGGACCGGACGCTTTTGTGTCTCTTATCCGTCATGCTGAGTGCGTGGTTAGCAACTCATTCCACGGCTCAGCGTTTGCTTTGATTTTCAAGAAAGACTTTTTTGTTGTGAACCGAGCTGATGGCCTTAACAAGCGGATGTCGGACCTTCTTGAACACTACGGTATCAGCGATCGGTTAGTTTCGGCTCAAAGCCCCGACAGCGCGCTGAGTGCTTCCATTGACTATGGTAAGGTTAGTCCATTGGTGAACGATGACGCTGAATATTCGCGCAAGTGGCTGTTAGACAACGTATGAAACCACGCATTTTCATAAACCTTCACTATCTGGAGATCGGAGGGGCTGAGCGCGCCCTTTTGGGGCTGCTCAACGCCTTTGACGCGGAACGCGTGGATGTTGATCTATTCCTCAACCAGCATACGGGGGAATTTATGCATCTCATACCCAAGCATGTAAACTTGCTGGCTGAAAACGCCCTGTATTCCAGTATAGAAAGGCCTATTAAAGATATAGTGTTTGAAGGTCACGTGGGCATCGCTGCCCGTCGACTTGTCGCTCGCAGGAAAGCGGCCCGGTATTTTTCGTCATTGCCCCCAGAGCAGAAAGCAATCGACAGCAGCGTGTTTCAATACGTTTATTCCGAAGTGGAGCCTGGTTTGCCCAAAATAAATCCCGACGTAGAATATGATCTGGCAATTAGTTTCTTGAACCCACATAACTTCGTGCTGACCAAAGTGAAAGCCAAGAAGAAAGTGTGTTGGATTCATACTGACTACTCCACCATTCACATCAACCGCGACATGGAACTGCCCATCTGGGGCGGCTACGACCATATAGCCAGTATTTCACCAGAGTGCACTAAGGCATTCCTGACCACCTTTCCCGAGCTGAAGGACAAGATGATTGAAGTCGAGAATATCCTCTCCCCTGCATTTGTCCGCGACCAGGCTTGCGAGTTTACACCGACTGACGAGATGCCCGATATTCCCGGCGAGACCAAGGTTTTATCCATCGGCCGTTTCTCCTATCCCAAGCGCTTCGACGAGGTGCCGAGAATGTGCCGCATCATGCTTGACAGGGGCGCTAAATTCAAATGGTACATCATCGGTTACGGGGATGCCTCAGCCATCCGTGCTGCAATTGACAAATATGACGTTGCTGACACGATGATTTTGCTGGGCAAGAAAACTAATCCGTATCCGTACATCGCCCGTTGCGACATCTATGCGCAGCCAAGCCGCTACGAAGGTAAAAGCGTCACTGTGCGCGAGGCTCAAATCTTAGGCAAGTCTGTTGCGATAACCAACTATCCTACAGCTGCCAGCCAGGTGAGAGACGGCGTGGATGGTCACATCCTGCCTTTTAACACCGATGAAGCCGCGGTCGCATTGAGCGACTTCATCGCAGACAAGGAGGCTATCGACAGGATTAGGACATCAATGGCCGATATCAACTTCGGCAACGAGAGCGAGGTAAATAAATTATATTCACTAATTGGTATTTGAATCCTATGCCCGCAATATCTATAGTCGCCAATTTCTACAACAGCGAGAAATACATCGACAAACTCATAAAGTCGGTACTGGCGCAGACATTCACAGACTGGGAGCTCATAGCCGTGAACGACTGCTCCCCCGGTCGCGACTCTGAGATTCTTCACCGTTGGGAGAATAAAGATTCCCGAATCCGTGTCATTGACCTTCAGCAGAATATTGGTCTGGCACGAGCAAAGAAAGTCGGCATAGACGCTGCAAATGGCGAATACATAGCATTCACTGACGGGGACGATTGGTTTGAGAAAGACGCGCTTAGCACATTGTATTCTTCAGCCACAAATACTGGCTCAGATATTGTCATAATGGAGTACTACCGCGTTTATCCTCTGGGGGTAAAGCGCAGGATATCTTTATGCCTCGACTCCAGCGACTACAACCGCCGTATCGGCCAGAAGGAATTTCTTGAGCGATTTTATAATATTTGGCTCGGAGGGACACGGCTTTTATCTGCATATTGGAGTAAATTTTACAAAGCTGATAAGCTAAAGTCTTTCAATTTCGAATTCTCATCAAAGGAAGACACCTATGCTGAGGATCTTGACTTCACGCGACACTTCCTCCCAACCTTGGATAGTGTCACATTCATATCATATTCCGGATACAACTGGCGTTATGGCGGCATATCCTCGATGGTTAAGCCCTATGAGTATTTCAAAGTAGATAGAATTCTCTCCACATATAGTAGGAGATACGAGGCTGCGCTACGTTTAATTGACCGTTACAGCGTCGACCAATCCCGCCGCTCTATTACCCACGAGGCTATGGAAGTGCTGACTGAAGTTCTCGAAAGATTCACCTATCCATTAATAAAAGCTAAGGTTGGCGATCAAGACATCCAAGAGGCCATTCAAAAACATCTGCTGAATACACAACTTTGCAAAGAGCGTCAGATTTTCGAGTCACAAACATCCAATCCTCTTGCAGTGGCTATAATGCATCAAGACGCATGCGCAATTTGTGACAAAATGAAGAAAAGATACGCCGAGCAATGGAAAACCCGACTCGTTCGCAGAATTTTATCCTTCTTATAAATCCAAAAAACGGATTATTACATGTCACAAATCTCGATTATTGCTAATTGACCGCACAAATTAAAGTCCTTTGAATTCTAATTCAGGTCCATGGTGGAGACTTCCATTGGGAATATGGTTTCCACGAGAAAACATCCTCTCATACCAGACAGATTTGCATTTTTCACAAGGTTTAACACAGGTTGTGCTACGGAGTTATATCCTTAATGCTGAAACGCTTGAATTTAAACCCGTTAACAGTATCATAAAGCCCCATATATAAAAGAAATTCTGAGACTGTAGAATTAATTGTTAAATACAATATCCATAAAGCCCGCATCTTTATAAATTGCGACGCAATAGCATCATTATCTCATGCAGCTCACAATGGTTCATGCAAATGCTGACAGGAACAAAATTACGTCAACTATACGACAATATATCATCCATAACCTCTTCTGTAACGACAGGCAATTAATGAATATGTTCTCCAACAACCGAATAGTAACTTCCGATATGAACAAGGATACAGAATCTTTATGCGTAGTAACGCAGGAACCATTTAAGGGACAATGGGGAACACATAGCTCACAGATATTCTTTATTCTTGTAAGCCCAGGCTTCGATTATTGACATGCAAACGATTAAGGTGTCGTTTAATTTAAGTTTGAATTTATCATCATACATAAGCTTATCATAGCATTTCATATCATAGGCGTATGAATATAGTTGCCATATATCAGCAGACTTGGCTTTGGAGCTCGTTCGCGTTTTGCGTTTTTGCATTTCTGAAGTACGTCAACTCCAGGGGCGACTCTCTTTTGCACAGCAGGTCGTCGGCCACCGTCCCCGCAATCCTTTATTGTGCTGTTTTTGCGCTCGCCATCGGCTTTAGGCCTATGGACCAAGCTCAGTGGGCAGACTCTTACATCTATTCCCATTCCTATTATTTAGCCATGGGAGACAAGACTCTATCGACTGAGTTGGTGGTTAATACGGGAAGTGAGTGGTTATGGGCTTTCATTATGAAATCTTTTGCTGCGGCAAGAGCGCCAATCGCTTGGTGGTTCACGTGCATTTCCGTATGTTATATCGGATTCATGTTTTGGGGCATATCTCGCATGATGCCTAAAAACCAATGGATCGCTCTCCTTTTTTGCATTACTTCATTTTCTTTCTTCACTTTCAGCTACAACGGCTTGCGAAATGGCATGGCATGCTCGATTGTGATTCTTGCGCTGAGCTTTTACCTTGACTTTAACAAAAAGGGTCTTATAATAGGACTTTTCTTTTCATTTCTTGCATTGGGTATACATCGTAGCACGGCATTGCCATCCCTATGCGCTTTAGTTTCTTACTTCACCCATTTAAAACCTCGGCTCACTATAGCATGGTGGTTTTTTTCGGTTATTCTTTCACTTCTCATCGGCGGATCGCTTCAATCCTTTTTTGCTTCGCTTGGTTTTGACGATCGAATGGCCTCATATGCCGGGCAAGCGTTAGACGAGGACTCAGGAAAGGCAAGGATGTTCTCTCATGTCGGTTTCCGTTGGGATTTCGCATTGTATAGCTTCATGCCGATTCTGTTGGGCTATTACACCTTCATAAAAAAAAGGATTGTGAACAGGGGATACGCTTTCCTTTTCAACACGTATGTACTCGCGAATTCTTTTTGGGTTATGGTCATTCGCGCAGCTTTCTCTAACCGCTTTGCATACCTTTCGTGGTTCATGTACCCAATAGTATTCGCCTATCCTCTGCTTTGTGTAAAAATCTGGCCTGACCAGGACCGCAAAACAGTGACAATTTTAATGGCGTACGTTGGCTTCACTCTATTCTTGAATCTCATATTATGGTAATCAGGGTGGAGGAAACCTCTATCTTTTCTATTGATTATTGAAGTTTTATGTACCTATTCTTAATTTGCATCCTTTTATTTGCATTAGCACAAAGCGTACATAAGCCCACAAATAGCATCTGGGCTCTGACTAAAGAGCGGTGCGACATACTCAAAGCCGTTCTGCCCGTGCTTATTATTATCCACCACCATTGCATGGCTTCTCACTATCCTCCCGGGGTGAATGAGGATTTCCTCATTGCGGGAGCAGCCGTCGTGTGGTTATTTTTCGCAATTTCCGGTTATGGACTTACTTATAGCAGACACCGGAATAAGCTACACAACAAAAGTTTAGCCCAAAGAGTGTGGGGTCTTTATATGCCCACTATCATTCCAGTATGCATATATTTAATCACTCTCATTATATACAGTGGAGACATACTAAAGTCAGTTGAGAAGTGTTTCAGAAATGGATACTTTCCACTTCCCTTTGCTTGGTTTATACTTTCCCTCGCATTGCAGTATATAGCATTTTATGCCAGCGATAGGCTTTTCAGCTCACGCAGGGGCTTCAACCTCTCGCTATGTGCGTTTACCGCCGCGATCATGGTTGCATCGAGGCTATTAGGCACTCCAGACTATTTTTACAGCTCGAACATCGGTTTTTTGGTGGGTGTGTTCTACTGTGAATATGAACCGAAAGTACTTCTTTTTCTTAAAGGCAAAGCGAAGTACGTTTTTGGCATCGTGCTCATTGTCAACGCCGCACTGTGCGTGTGGGGCATCATGAAGTATAACATGGTGTTGAAAGGCGTGTGGATACTCTCTTTGCTTGCAGTGCTCCCTTTCGTGGAACTAAAGATGATGAAAGTCACAAAGTTCCTGTCGAAAATAAGTTATGAGATTTACCTATGCCAAGGGGCTGCGTTTGTAATCATTTTGCCATTAAAGCTCCCAGCGGGAGTTTCTCTGCTGCTCATCGTTGGGTTATCTATACTTTTTGCGTACATTAGTCAGCTAATGACGAATTACGTTATAGGCAAATTTCCGTCTAAGAAGAAATATGTGAAGCAATCACAATCATAGCAGCACAACTTCGCATATATCTTCCAAATTTTTTCGCTCATGATTCCCAAAACTATACATTACTGCTGGTTCGGGCGCGGGCCAAAACCCGAGTCCGTGGCCCGATACATTGAGTCCTGGAAAAGATTCCTTCCTGAATACACCATCAAGGAGTGGAACGAGGATAATTTCGATATCAATTCCAATGCGTATGTCCGAGAGGCTTACGAGGCACGGAAGTTCGCCTTCGTCACTGACTACGTGCGTCTTTACGCCCTTTTTACGGAGGGGGGAGTGTACATGGATACCGATGTGGAAGTAACGGGCCCCTTCGATGCCTTCCTCCACCACCCTGCTTTCTCCGGCTTTGAAACTGACGGCAATGTGCCCACGGGAATGATGGCTGCCGAAAAAGGTTCCGTATGGGCTAAGGAGTTGCTTGACGACTACAAAGACCGACATTTCATCAAGCCAGACGGCACCATGGACCTCACCACCAACACAACCGTAATTACCAATTATATGGTAAAAAAAGGACTGGTGCTCAACAATACATATCAGGAATTCCCCGGTCTCTGCGCTATGTATCCCTCGGAGTATTTCTGTCCCAAAGACCACCGCACTGGTGCGATTCATCGCACTGCCAAAACTGCTTGCATTCATCATTTCGCTGGCAGCTGGCTTGGGACAAGCAAGGGATGGAGACACGAGCTAAAGGTAAAACTTGTGCGCATCTTTGGCGAGCGGCCTATTGTGTTTCTCTCTGATTTAATCACCCTTCGCACTTTTAGGAAATGAAAAAGATAATGCTCGTATTCGGCACCAGGCCGGAGGCTATCAAGATGGCGCCTCTGGTCAAGGAGCTTCAAAAACACCCCGGCGCTTTTGAAACCATTGTTTGCGTCACAGGCCAGCACCGACAGATGCTCGACCAGGTGCTGAACATTTTTGACGTTGAGCCGGACTATGACCTAAACATTATGAAGGCTGGCCAGGATCTCACCGACGTGACATGCCGTGTGCTTCAAGGCATGAGGGATGTGCTCTCCGAGGTCAAACCTGACGTCATGCTCGTGCACGGAGACACCACAACATCTTCTGCGGCCGCTCTTGCGGCTTTCTACCAGCAGATTCCAGTGGGCCACGTCGAGGCAGGACTCCGAACGGGCAACATCTACAGTCCATGGCCTGAGGAGATGAACCGTCAAATCACGGGGCGCATCGCCGCATATAATTTTGCCCCGACCCCTCTATCGAAAGAGAATCTGGTTAAGGAGAACGTTGATGAGAGCAAGATTATAGTCACGGGAAACACCGTGATTGACGCCCTGCAAATGGTCACGCAGAAAATTGCCTCATCACCTGAGCTTGCTCATCATCTTGACGAAAAACTGGCTACGGCAGGATATAATCCAGCTCGCGGCCGTCGCATCGTGCTCATCACTGGGCATCGGCGCGAGAACTTCGGTTCAGGATTCATCTCCATGTGCCAAGCCATCAAGACTCTTGCCGAGAAATATCCGGACGTAGATTTCGTGTATCCCATGCACCTGAATCCGAATGTCCGCAAGCCGATTCACGAAGTTTTCGGCCAGAATCTCTCAATCTATCCTAACCTCTTTTTCATCGAACCCCTAGAGTACCTGGAATTCGTGCGATTGATGGGCCTATCCCATATCGTCCTTACCGACAGCGGAGGCATCCAGGAGGAAGCCCCGGGACTCGGAAAGCCCGTGCTCGTGACCCGCGATACCACCGAGCGCCCGGAAGCCCTCGCTTCCGGCACGGTCAAGCTCGTGGGTACGGATTTCAAGAAAATCGTCGACGGTATATCAACATTGCTTGACGACACCTCTGCGTACGATTCCATGAGCCATGCAGTCAATCCTTACGGCGACGGCCACGCATGCTCTCGCATCGCCGACTTCCTTTTGCAATGAAAACGCTCACCGTATTTACCCCTACATATAATCGCGCGCACACGCTTCCGCGAACTTATCAGAGCCTCTGCCGGCAGACTTGCTCTGATTTCGAATGGCTTGTGGTAGACGACGGCTCTACCGACGGCACACAGGAGCTCGTGCTTTCATGGATTGCAGATAACAAAATCCCTATTAGATACATAAAAAAGCCTAACGGCGGCCTCTACACAGGTTATAACACGGCTTTCGCCAATATAGACACGGAGCTGAACGTGTGCATAGACTCCGATGACTTCATGCCTGACAACGCCGTGGAGCTCATCGTTAATACCTGGCATTCTATCTCACAGGCAGAACGTAGCCGTTTGGCTGGCGTCATCGGTCTGGACTTCAATCTTGCCACAGGGGAGCCAATCGGCGGATATTTCCCAGAGGGAATGAATCGCTGCTGGTTCTTCGAGCTGTTTACAAAGAATCTTCACCACGGCGACACCAAGTTGGCGCTACGCACAGACCTCTGCCGCAAGGCCGTGCCGCAGGTAGGTTTTCCCGGTGAAAAGAATTTTAATCCTGTCTATCTAATCCTCAAGGTCTGCGACAAGCACCAACTGGCGGTTATAAACGAGAACCTTTGCACCGTGGAGTACCAGCAGGGCGATAGCATGTCGGCCGGCATATACCGCCAGTATGCCAACAGCCCGCGCAGCTTCGCCAAGATGCGTAAACTTGAGCTTACTCTAAGCCATAACACGTTTAAAAACCGCGTCCGCTCGGCCGCCCACTATATCGCAGATTGCCTTCTGGCCGGCGACTACGGTTCGTTGCTGCGAAGCGGCTCTCCGGCCATGGAGGTGCTTGCATCCCCTTTGGGTATTGCCGCCTTTGCTTTGATTAAATGGAAGAACAGAAAATGACATACTCCGTGGCCATCCGCACCCTCGGCAAAGGCGGCGAAGTGTTCCGCCGCGAGCTCGAGCAGCTGCATGCCCAGACCGTGCCGCCAACCAGGATTCTGATTTACTTGGCCAAGGGATATGATAAGCCCGACTTCACCGTGGGCCGCGAGGAGTACGTTATAGTTGATAAGGGTATGATGACTCAGCGCATATTGCCCTACAACGAAATTGAGGACGAGTGCATACTATTTCTGGACGATGATGTGGAGCTGCAGCCCGACAGCGTGGAGCGCTTGCTGCGCGCCATGAAGAAATATGACCTCGACGTGGTGGGTCCGGACTCTTTCAAAAATCATGAAATGAGCATGTCGGCGAAAACTAAAGCAGCCCTCTCCAATTGGGTCTTTCCTCATGCCGACAAAAACACAGCGTTTAAAATACATCGTTGGGGCACATTCTCTTATATCAACTCTGCACCCAAGGACTGCGTCCTCTCTGAAAGTTGCTCCGGGCCTGCTTCGCTTTGGAAGAAAAGTGTATTCACCTCATTAAACCTCTGTGACGAATTGTGGCTTGAAAAATGGGGCTTTCCATATGGCGAAGACCTGCTCACGTTCTACAAACTCACGGTGAACGGCTTCAGGTTAGGCATTCTTTTCGATAGCGGCATCGCGCACATGGACAGTCGCACCTCAAGCACGGGATACAAACGCGACACTCGCCGATTCTACATCCGCGCCATCGCGTCATACCTGATCTGGCACCGCGCCATCCTACAGCCGCGTCCCCTCAAAGCGCTCAGCAAGCTCGCTTTCTGGACAAAGCAGATAGCAACGTTCCCGTTCGTCTGCGCAGGCGCACTGGCTATGGGCAGCCCCGGCGGCATCGTCCAATACGTCAAAGGCCTTGCGGACGGCGTGCGCATGGCCTCGAGCGAAGAATTCAGAAGCATCCCCCCATACAAGCTCAGCCGATGAAAATCCTACACGTTATCACATCCCTGCGCACCGGGGGCGCTGAGAAGCTGATGGTTGACCTGCTGCCTCGCATCGCCTCCCACGGCCATGAGGTGGAGCTCGCCGTATTCTCCGGCGAGGAGACTCCCTTCTTGACCATGCTTCAGGATAAGGGCATAACCGTGCATCGATTCTCTGAGACGCCCCGGAATGTCTACTCTCCTGCCAATCTTTCAAAGTTGGTTACGCTCATTCGAGGCAAGGGATACGATATTGTGCACACCCATAACACCTCCCCGCAGCTTTTCGCGGCTGTAGCCAGCCTTGTGTCCAAGCCTGTTTTCGTCACCACAGAGCACAACACCAGCAACCGACGCCGCAACAAGCCCTGGCTCAAGCCCTTTGACCGCTGGCTTTACTCTCGTTATAGTTCTATTATTTGCATCTCGGAGGAAGCCTTGGTCGCTTTACGCGATTATTTAGGCACAAAAGATAAGTACACCCTCATAAATAATGGTGTGGAGATTGGCACCTTCCTTTCCGAGCCGAAGGACATCTCTAAAAAAGATAAATTCATCATTACAATGGTCGCTGCCTTCCGCCCGCAGAAGGACCAGGACACCATCATCCACGCGCTCACTCACCTGCCCGACTCCTTCTCCCTCCGTCTCGCTGGCGAAGGCCCGCGCCGCGCAGAGCTCGAGAAGCTCGCGAAGGACCTTGGCGTCTGCTCCCGCGTGGAGTTCCTCGGCGTGCGCAGCGACGTTGCGCAGGTGCTACGCGAGTCTGACTTCGTGGTCATGTCCTCGCACTACGAAGGCCTGTCCCTATCCTCTGTCGAAGGCATGGCCAGCGGGCGCCCGTTCCTGGCCTCTGACGTGCCCGGGCTGCACCAGGTGGTGGACGGCGCGGGCGTGCTCTTCCCCCAAA
>CAZSHV010000007.1:24544-41137 GCA_964606815.1 uncultured Bacteroides sp.
GCGCTTTTTTGCATCTCCCCATATTTTTTGTAACTTTGCACCTGCAATGGAAACAAATCCTGAATATAGCTCCCTCAAAGCCGTGATTCTGGCCGGCGGCTTCGGCACGCGCCTGAGCGAGGCCACTAACCTCATCCCCAAGCCCATGGTGGAAATCGGCGGCAAGCCCATCCTTTGGCACATCATGAAGACCTACGCTCACTACGGCATCAAGGACTTCGTGATCTGCTGCGGATACAAGCAGTACGTAATCAAAGAATACTTCGCCAACTACTTCCGCCACAATTGCGACATGACCGTGGACCTCTCTGACAATTCAATCGAGATTCACGATGTGCATTCCGAGGATTGGCGCGTCACCATGGTCGACACCGGACTCGAAACTATGACCGGCGGACGCATCAAACGCATAGAGAAGTACATAGGCCGTCACCCATTCCTTCTCACCTATGGCGACGGTGTGGCGGACCTTGACATCGCTGCCACCATCCGCGCCCACCGCGCCAGCGGCGCAGCGATCACCCTCACCGCCTACCAGCCCTCTGGCAAATTCGGCGCTCTGCGCCTTGACGACGTTTCTGGCCAAGTCACCGCCTTCCGCGAAAAGCCCGTGGGAGACCGCAACTGGGTCAACGCCGGCTATTTCGTCTGCGAGCCCGAGGTCTTCGACCACATCCCCGCCGGCGACGACACCTGCATCTTCGAGCGCGGGCCTCTGGAGGAATTAGTGGCGGAGGGCAAGATGTTCGCGTTCCGCCACGATGGCTTCTGGAAGCCTATGGACACCCTGCGCGACAACACTGAGCTTAACCGAATGTGGAACGACGGCACTGCGCCGTGGAAAGTATGGTAATCCCCCCTATGACACGCAAAGACGAAATTAAGCAGCAAATCCTGCAGCTGACACGCGAATACTACTCTGAAACTCAGAAAGATAAGAAACCTTTCACCCCAGGCGAGTCTTTCGTAAACTACGGCGGCCGTTATTACGACGCCGAAGAGATGGTCAACCTCGTAGACTCCAGCCTCGACTTCTGGCTCACCGCGGGCCCTTGGGCAAAGAAATTCGAGCGCGAGTTCGCCCGCTGGATGGGCGTGCGCTATTGCTCGCTCACCAATAGCGGCTCCTCTGCCAACCTTCTGGCCTTTTCCGCCCTCACCGCTCCCGAGCTTGGCGAGCGCCGCATACGCCGCGGCGACGAAGTGATCACCGTGGCCTGCGGTTTCCCCACCACAGTCACGCCCTGCATCCAATATGGCGCTGTCCCCGTTTTCGTCGACGTAGCTATCCCTCAATATAACATCGACCCGGCCCAGCTCGAGGCAGCCCTCTCGCCAAAGACCAAAGCCGTGATGGTGGCCCACACCCTGGGCAACCCATTCGACCTCACCGCCGTGAAGGCATTCTGCGACAAGCACGGTCTGTGGCTCGTTGAGGACAACTGCGACGCTCTGGGCTCCACCGTCAGCATCGACGGCGAGGTGCGCAAGACCGGCACCGTGGGCGATATCGGCACCAGCTCCTTCTATCCTCCACACCACATGACCATGGGCGAAGGCGGAGCCGTGTACACCAACAACCCGCTGCTCCACCGCCTCGTCAACTCCTTCCGCGACTGGGGCCGTGACTGCTGGTGCGTGGGCGGTGTGGACAATACCTGCGGCTGCCGCTTCACCAAGCAGTACGGCGACCTTCCCCTGGGCTACGACCACAAGTACGTCTACTCCCATTTCGGCTATAACCTCAAGGTCACCGACATGCAGGCCGCCATCGGCTGCGCACAGCTCGAGAAGCTCGACCATATCGTGGAGCGCCGCCGCGAGAACTTCGCCGTGCTCCGTAAAGGTCTCGAAGGCACACCCTATCTCATCCTTCCCGAGCCGCTGCCCGGCTCCGACCCCAGCTGGTTCGGCTTCATAATTACGGTCGCTGACGATGCCCCCTTCACTCGCACCGACTTGGCGAAATATCTCGAAGACCACAAGATTCAAACCCGCAACCTCTTCGCGGGCAATCTGCTGCGTCACCCCGTATTCACCACCGTCGACGCCGCCGAGCATCCCTACCGCGTGGTCGGAACCCTCGAGAACACTGACCGCATCATGAACCAGTCGCTCTGGATCGGCGTATACCCCGGCATGACACCCGAGATGCTCCAGCACATGATCCGCACCATTAAAGACTTCGTCGCAAAGCATGAATAATCCTCTGGACATCTTCGGCGGCTTCTACGCCGGCAAGCGTGTGCTCGTGACGGGCCACACCGGCTTCAAAGGCTCGTGGCTCACCATCTGGCTCCGCGAGCTCGGCGCCGAGGTGTGGGGCGTGGCCCTTGATCCAGACACGCCCAAAGACAATTTCGTGCTCTCCGGCCTACACGAAAAGATGGGCTCGCGTGATATCCGGTGCGACATCCGCGATGGCGCGCGCCTGCGCGAGATATTCGCCCAGGTGCAGCCAGAGATTGTCTTCCACCTCGCGGCCCAGCCCCTGGTGCGCCTGAGCTACGAATGCCCCGTTGAAACCTATGAGGTCAACGTCATGGGCACCATCAACGTGCTCGAGGCCATTCGCCACACCCCGTCTGTGCGCGTGGGCGTGATGATTACCACCGATAAGTGCTACGAGAATCGAGAGCAGATCTGGGGCTACCGCGAGACCGACGCCATGGGCGGCTACGACCCCTACTCCTCCTCCAAAGGCGCGGCCGAAATCGCCATATCCTCCTGGCGCCGCAGCTACTTCAACCCCGCCACGCCCGGCTCCCACCCCGCTGCCATAGCCAGTGTGCGCGCCGGCAACGTCATCGGCGGAGGCGACTGGTGCAAAGACCGCATTATCCCCGACTGCATCCGCGCCCTCGAGGCCGGAAAGTCCATAGAAATCCGCTCGCCCCGCTCCGTCCGCCCCTGGCAGCACGTCCTCGAGCCCCTGTCGGGCTATCTGCTGCTGGCTAAGAAGATGTGGGAGCACCCCGCCGAGTACAGCGAAGGCTGGAACTTCGGCCCCAACCCCGAAGGCACCTCCACTGTATGGGAAGTGGCATCCCTGCTTGCTCCTGGCAAACTCGTTGACGCAAGCCGCTCAGACGCCCCGCATGAGGCCAACCTGCTAACGCTCGACATCACCAAGGCCCGCACCCGCTTGGGCTGGCGCCCTCGGCTGAGCCTACCCCAGTGCATCGCACTGGTAAAAGAGTGGTACGACGCCTACCCCTCCAGCGACGTCTACACCCTCTGCACCACCCAAATCCAAAAATTCATCCGCTCCTGACTATAGAATTGAATCATGAGAATTAAGCTTTCAGATTATATTGCGAATTTTCTCGTTGAGAATGATGTGACAAATGTTTTTGAAGTCGTTGGCGGTGGTGCTATGCACCTAAACGACTCCTTTGGCCACAAAAAAGGCCTCACTGTCACATATCATCACCACGAGCAGGCCGCCTCTATTGCCGCTGAGGCATATGCTCGATTGAGCAATAGAATGGCCGCAGTATGCGTAACATCCGGTCCTGGTGCTACTAATGCTATAACTGGCTGCCTGTGCGCATACATGGGCTCTATTCCAATGATAATATTCTCCGGCCAGGTGCGTTATGCTTTAACAGTGAGAGGTTTGGGCCTTGACCTCCGTACCAACGGCGAACAGGAGTATGACATTTGCCGCTCTGTGGCGGGAATGACCAAATACTGCGAAATGGTGTCTGACCCCAAAAAGATTCGATACATTCTTGAAAAGGCCCTTTACCTTGCACGGCATGGGCGCCCTGGCCCCGTTTGGCTGGATATGCCCCTTGACGTGCAGGCTGCGACTATCGAGACTGACGACCTTGAGGGCTTCGATCCAGAGAAAGAATACCCTCGTGAAGTGTCTTTAAGTCCTAATCTCATCGACTTCATAATAGAAAAGATTTCTTCCGCAAAGCGCCCTGTGCTTTACATCGGTCAGGGTGTACGCTTGTCGGGTGGTTATGACGACTTCCTTGCCATGATTGACAAGCTTGGCATACCAGTGACTACTGGCATGACCACTGTAGACTGTGTGCCTAACGACCATCCTCTTTACGCTGGTCGCCCTGGAGCAACAGGAGACCGTCCTGGCAATTTCGCGATTCAGAATTCTGATCTCCTTCTCTCCATTGGTAGTCGCCTAAGCTACAAACAAACAGGCTACAACACTGCCACATGGGCTCGTGGTGCATACAAAATCATGGTCGACGTTGACCCTGAGGAGCTCAAACGAGACTATCTTAATATCGACCTTCCCGTATGCGCTGATGCTAAGGTCTTTATGGAGATGATGAACGATCGCCTGAAAAAGCCACTGGCACCTCATACCGAGTGGATTAAACAGTGCAACCATTGGGTAGAAAAATATCCCGTGGTTACACCTGAACTCGCAAACACGCCTGACGGCCGCGGCAGCACATACGTATTCTACAAAGTACTGTCTGAGCTCATGCCTGAAGGAGGTGTGTACGTTATGACTTCCGGCAACTCGCGAGTAATCGGCAGACAAGCCATCGTAGTGAAGAAAGGCCAACGCGTCATTACTAACCACTCCACTTCGCCAATGGGTTATTGCCTCCCCGCATCTATTGGTGCGTGCATTGCTAACCACAGGAAGCCAGTAGTGCTTATAACTGGCGAAGGAGGCTTCCAGATGAATATACAAGAGCTGCAGACCATTAAGCAGAACAGACTGCCTGTGCACGTAATTGTAATTAACAACGAAGGCTACCACTCCATCCGCACCACGCAAAACAACTTTTTCAAAGACCACACTCATGTGGGAATCGGCGAAGAGAGCGGAGACCTGAGTTTCCCAGACCTGGAAAAAATCGCAGGCGCTTACGAATTCCCATATTTCGAATCGCGCAACGTGGACGATCTTGAGCAAGTGCTCTCAGAGTTCTTAAACCATGATGGCTACTGTCTTTGCCAAGTGTTTGTGACTAAGACTCAGTTCGTATCTCCCAAAGCGGCTTCCCGTAAGACAGAAGACGGCAAATTCATTTCCACAGCCATTGAAGATATGGCTCCATTCCTGGATCGCGAGGAGCTAAAGAACAATATGTTCATACCCCTAATTGATGGAGATTAATAAGATAAATGCCTACAGGGCTGAGATTATGGGCGTGGCAACGCTCATGGTCTATTTAGGGCATATAATATTCTTTGGTAGGCGTACTGTGGATTTCGGTCCATTTTATGCCTTGAGGTTCGGTTACTCCGGCGTAGACGTCTTCTTGTTCCTTTCAGGAATTGGTCTTTACTACTCTATGCAAAAGAATTCAGTGGCTGATTTCTACAAGCATAGAGCATACCGTCTTATTCCTACCTTGCTGTTAAGCATGGCCACTTATTGCCTGCTTGTCTTTAAGTTGGATCTTAATATTATCAATCCTATGTTCTGGTATCGGATGTTCTGGTTCGTGGGGTTCATAATGGTGGCTTACGCTCTTTTTCCATACATTCATAGATTTGTAAACAGCAAACGGGGGGGGGCATTTTTACTACTTGCTATAGCAATTTCAATTGCTCTTTTCGTTATGCTGTACTTTAAAAAAGCGGGGTGGAGCAACAGCTATTCCTGCGCCATCACACGTATTCCGATTTTCGCTCTTGGTGTTGCATTCGCCGCCTCCAGAGCTAAATGGCTTACTACAAAGAATGTCATTATTCTCGGAATCATCGGCTTGTGCCTAATTTATCTATATACGTTGTATTGCAAAAATGCAGACTTTATCAATCTTAACGCTCACTATGCAATGTTCTTCACCACGCCGGTGGTGATTTGGTGTCTTACAAGAATTCTCCCAGTAGTGCATCCAAAGGTCAGACGAGCCTTCGCGTGGCTGGGCACTCTGAGTCTGCAGGTGTATTTAGTTCAGATAATATTGATGCAGAGATATTTCGTGGGATTGATAAACCGAACCAATATTTACGTTGCATCATTCGTAATGTTCGCAGCCATCCTCCTTATATCCATCGCTATCGACAAAGCGCACAAGCTTATTGTTAAACGCATCCAAGGAGCCAAATGAACAATATAATAAAAGAAGATATTGACCAGATCATATCATCAGACATTGATTGGAGCAGATTCAAAGGCAAGACTGTGCTCATTACCGGTGCTACTGGTATGCTCCCGTCCTATATGGCCTTGACTTTACTTGAGCTTAATAGACGCCAAGGGTTGGGGGTTAAGGTGCTCGCCGTATGTCGCACAAAGGAAAAGTTCGACCAAGTTTATCACGGCTACTCCGAGAGCGACGGCTTGGTTCTTATAAACCAAGATGTGGTGGAACCAATCAAGTATGCCGGAGAAATTGATTTCATAGTACATGCCGCAAGCCAGGCCAGCCCCAAATACTACGGCATCGACCCTGTCGGCACACTTAATGCAAATATAATAGGCTCCCATAACTTACTTGAGCTCGCTAAGGAGAAACATGCTGAGTCTTTCCTGTTTTTCAGCACTGGCGGAGTGTACGGCTCCGTCCCCGCAGATTTAATCTCCGAAACGGACTACGGCCCTGTTGACCCGCTCACGGTGCGCAACTGTTATTTCGAAAGCAAACGCATGGCCGAGAATATGTGCGTTAGCTATAATCACCAATTCGGCACGAATGCCAAGATCGTGCGTATATTCCACACCCTCGGCCCGTTGATCAACCTCAACGACGGCCGCGCTTTCTCGGATTTCTGCAAAGCAGTGGTCGAGCGCAAAGACATTGTACTTCGCAGCAAAGGTGAAGCCGTAAGGTCATTCGGCTACGTTGCAGATGCTGCGACGGCATTCTTCTTAATACTCCTCAAAGGAGAGAATGGCAACGCATACAACGTCGGTGGCGGCAAAGCCAACGAAGTAACTATACGCCAACTCGCTGAGATGATTGCCGAGGAATACAAGAACGATGGCATCAGACTCGTCTTCGATATTAATCCTTCTGATATGACCTACGGAAAGATGAAGACACCTGTGCATCGCGAAGTGCCTGACACCTCTAAGTTAGAACACCTCGGATGGCAGAGACGATACTCAGCACTGGAAGCGTTTAAACGCACCATCGCAAGCCTCAAGGAAAAGAAATAAACAGTAGCCAATATGAGCCAGCCGCTTCTTTCCATCTGCATCCCCACTTATAATAGGATAGGCTTTCTGACGGAAACCTTAGATGCACTGATGCCTCAGGTCACAGGCAACCCTGACATTGAGGTCCTGGTTAACGACAATGCAAGCGAAGATGACACGGCTGCGAAAATAGGCGAATATGCCCGCGCCCACAACTATACTATTGATATTAAACGCAATAGTAGTAACATTGGGTCCGATGCGAATTTTAAAGATGTGATTAGTCGCTCTCACGGCAAATATATTTACTTAATGGGTGACGACGACATCCTCAGTCCTAATTTCATCGATGCCGTCCTCCCTTTTTTAAGCACCGAAGAATATTCGATCATACACTTCAACCGACTGTCTGGCAATGAATCTTGCTCATTCAATCACCTTCACGACAATATTTTCACCAAAAGCGTAGAGGAATTTGATTTCCCGAGCTTTGTGAAAAGAGTGATGTCGAGCCCGAATTTCATATCTTCAAATATTTTTTCAAGGCAGACGTGGGAGAAGGGCAGCGAGCATTATCAGACATCGCGATATTTCGGATATGGATGGCTCGCGAATCTCTATTTCGGAGCAATTGGCACCAAGTGCCTGTACTACTATTTCCCATTAGTAATAATGAGAAATCCTCCAAGAGCTTGGTCGCGGAAGGGCTTGCTGTACCTCATCGTAGGCATGACAAACATTTTCAAGGACTTGGAGAAATACGTCCCCGGGGTAGGAGAAATTTGGCATCACAGACTGCGTTACACACACTTCTACGATATGCACATGTTGATAGAGCTTTTGGTGAAAGAGAGACATTTTTACCTCCAGTATGAGAAGGAAGTATTAGAGGCGTGTCAATCTAAAAGCGAAAGAAGGCTTGTCAAAATTCTGCTCCACGCTCCGTTCCCGAAGCTAATCTCTAAAGCATACCCGAAAATATTGAAATTACACAGATTGGCACATCATCGCTGCGTTCAGCAACGAATCACGGATTATTGATTTCGTAGATTATGGATAAAGTAAGACAGAGCAATTTCGAGCTGATCAGGATTCTCGCACAATTCTTTATTGTGTTCTACCATATTTTCGGCTTCTTTATTTATCCATCCACCCACAATCCTCTGCATCGTGCTATATGGCTGCCGCTGCACATAGGAGTGATTTTATTCATCTTGATCAGCGGCTATTTCGGCATCAAGGCGTCTATCAGAGGCTTTGTGAAGCTCGTGGGCATGATGGCCGTGCTATATATACCGCTTGCTTTAGCTAACTACTTGATTATGAGGGGGGGGGGTAAAAATGAGCTATCTTCCATATTCCTACTCATTTCCGCGCAGCCATTTTGGTATATGCGCACCTATGTGTTCCTATATCTCTTTGCACCGTTCATCAATATGATTTTGCAGTCGGCAAGCAAAAAGCAATTGATATATCTTATTTTGGTTTTAGGGTTCATTAGCCATTATGTTGGCACCATCGGTTTCGACCCGTCGCTTACAGATGGAAAAAACCTTATAACTTTTCTTTTCCTCTACTCCATTGGCTATGCGCTCCACAAGTATGAGCATATATGGAAAAAGATCAGAGGATATTGGTACGGGATAGCTTATATTGCAGTGAATGCGATTCTGGTCTTTGTATTTTCCATGGGTTCGAATAGAATTTTAGATTTATTGTATAGCCGAGTATTCTTCGCATATTGCAGTTTCGGATTGCTCGTGAGCTCCATTTTGTTCTTCTTGTGGATAGGAAGTATGGATTTCAGAAGCAGGTTCGTCAACTATGTTGCCAAATCATCGCTGGCAATCTACATGATTCACGGTAGCAATTTATTATTCTTTGGCTGCATCGGACCAGTGGCCGTGAGCATCCTTAATCATTCGTCCTCGCAGGCAGAGCTGTTTTGCGGTATATTCCTTTTGACGATAGTCATTGTTTCCGGATGCGTTGCGATTGACAAATTGCTCTCGCCAGTGTGGAAAGCGATCAGCGCGCTGGGCAAGGTTATTGAGAGCAAAAGCAACATCGTCATTGCCCGCTGGCTGGGACCCTCTTAAGATTAATTCCCTATGAGAATTCTATACGTTTTAAACTCTACAGACCCAAGCGGCGGGGCTACCAAGTCTTTTCTGAATCTCCTTAATTTCATGCGCCGACAGGGCGCGGAGATTGCCGTTGCGGTGCCTGAAACCTACGGCATCTATCCTATGCTCAAAGAAATGGGCATTGAAGTGTTCGTGTGCCGTTACTGGCCAAATGTTTGGCCGCGAACTTTCAGAAACTATGTCGGTAAACCTATCAGATTAACGCAAAATCTCATAGCAGCGGTGAAACTGACCCGCTTCGCTCGGCGCTGGAAGCCTGATTTGATACATACCAATACCTCAGTGAACGATGTCGGATACCTTGCGGCCAAGGCACTCGGTATCCCTCACATTTGGCACATTCGCGAATACGGCGATAAAGATTTCAATTTGAAGATCATCAGGCTTAACCACAGAGTCAAAGCGCAAAATAACTATTCCATCTCTATCACCCGCGGCATCGCAGAGCATAGGCATGTAGCAGAGCGCGACACTAATCGAGTGATATACAACGGCATCATCAACACCACCCCGGAAGTAGACCTGAACGCCGAGCGCGAGGATTATTTCTTCTACGCCGGGCGAGTGGACCCCTATAAGGGATGGGAGGAGATGGTGCGCGCGTTTATCCGTTTTCGCAAGCGCATGCCCCAGGCGAAAACTCGCCTGAAAATAGCCGGAGCGCATTACAACGTGGAAGCCTTAGAGCAACAAATAAAGGACGAACTCCGCGCGGCCGGGCTGGACAAAGACGTTGACTGGCTTGGCATACGCAACGATGTGCAAGAAATTATGCGCACCGCCCGGGCCACCATCATTCCGTCGCCCTTCGAGGCCTTCGGCCGTGTGATGCCTGAGGCCATGTCCGTAGGGTGTCTGGCGATAGGGCGCGACACTGCTGGCACCCGCGAGCAGATGGACAATGGTCTAAAACTCATGGGCGGCGAGATCGCTTTGAGATTCAGCACCTTCGACGAGCTTACCGACAGGCTTGTAGAAGTGTTCTCGCACGACGCACACCACTACGACGACATTCGTCTGCGGGCAGCTGAGACCATCGGACAGCTATACACAAACGAAGCTTACGGATCACAGGTGCTGAAATTCTATCAAGACATTATAAACGGGAACAGATGAAACGAAAAACAATCATCCGCGCATGCACCGTGGCGCAGTCGGTGAGTTTCTTTACGGGAATCATCCCTCTGCTGAAGGACAAGGGTTACGATGTGGCTTCCGTTTCGTCTGACGGACCGGAGCTGCAGAAGGTGCGCGATGCGGGCGCTCGCGTGGTCACCGTGGAGATGGCACGCCGTATCTCTCCATTCAAAGACATTAAGAGCCTATGGCGCATGATTAAGGTTTTCCGCAAGGAGAAACCTGTGATGGTGCATTCAATGACGCCAAAGGCTGGCCTGCTTTGCATGGTGGCCGGATGGATCACCAGAGTCCCTGTGCGTGTGCACATGTTCACCGGCCTCGTCTTTCCTACATCTAAAGGTCTGAAGCGGCGTATACTTATGGCCACCGACTGGCTTACGTGCGCATGCGCCACCCACGTTATCCCCGAGGGCGAGGGCGTGAAAGCCGACTTGCTCAACCATGGAATCACCCGCAAGCCCATCCGCGTGCTCGGATACGGCAACTGCAAAGGCATAGACCTCGAGCGTTTCAACCCCGAGGATGAGCAAGTGAAGGAAGGCGCCAAGGCTCTGCGGAAGCCCGGAGTGTTCACCTTCATCTTCATAGGCCGAATTGTTGGCGACAAGGGCGTTAACGAATTGGCCGAGGCATTCCAGAAGCTCTACAACGAGCGTAAGGATGTGCGCCTGATATTAGTTGGCCCTGCCGAGGCTGACCTTGACCCCGTAAGCGACAAGACTCAAGGTATCATCGAGTCGTGCCCCGGCATCGAGGCTGTGGGATCCCAGTCCGACGTGCGCCCGTGGCTTGCTGCATCCGATGCCATGGTGTTTCCAAGCTACCGCGAAGGCTTCCCGAATGTGGTTATCGAAGCTGGCGCCATGGGTCTGCCTTCAATAGTAACTGATATCAACGGCTCCCGCGACATCATAACAGACGGTCAGAACGGCACCATCATCCCCTCGCAAGATGCCGAGGCTCTATACCAGGCCATGAGCCGCATGGCCACAGACAGAGAGTGGCGCGAGGCATTAGCCGCGAACGCTCGGCCGATGATCGCCTCCCGCTTCGAGCAGGGCTACGTGCGCCAGTGCTTGATGGACTTTTATGACGAAATACTGAATAAGAACGATGCAAAATAAACAATCAAACAGCGATTTAAAGTTAACACTCGTTCGCAAATTCTCTTCTATTAGAAAAGAGTGGATTCGACTCTACTCCCTCACGCCCCAGGTTTCCCCTTTTCTGCACCCGGTGGCATTTGACATCTCCGTAAAATACTTTTTCCCTTACTATCTGCGATATTCCACATATCCATTGTTTGCCGTAGTATCCAGAGGTGGTGAAATTATCGCAATTGTGCCTTTGCTGAAGAGCGGGAAATCTGCTCAATTGCTTGGAAACGTAAATGGCTTCAATGAATGCGGTTTCGTCTTCAAAGATGAGAGGGATATTCCCGACATATTGAATCTCCTCAAGGAGCATTTTACATCAGTCCATTTTTCAAGAATCTCTGACTGGAGCATTATCTCAACGCATAAAGGGACTAAATTTACCGAAAAGCCGAACGTCGCCATTCACTTCGGAGATGATTTTGACGAACTGTTTAAATCGCTTTCCTCTTCGGTAAGACAAAATATTCGCACCGCTTATAATCGCCTCGCTAAAGACGAAAAGACGTTCTCTTTAGACGTGTACAGAGGGGGCGACAAAGATATTCCAATATCAAGCATCATAGACCTCTATTCAAAAAGGCACAATCAGAGGTACGGATTAAAAATGTCATGGCTTAAGAACTGGTTTCTAAAGCACTTAAGTTTTGCTACGCGCTTCTATAAGCATTCCCCTAATGCATTAACTTTCTTGCTTTCCATTAATGGTCAGCCAGCAGCTTTTATGAGCGGGTTGTTTGAGCATGACCGCTTGATCGTGCCTCGGCTTTCGATAGACAATGAATTTAAGAGATATTCTCCGGGAATGATATTAGTTTGCGAGACCATCAAATATTTGATTTCAAACACGAAGATCAGAGTCTTAGACCTCAGCCAAGGTGAAGAAGGATACAAGTATCAGTTGGGAGGAGAAAAATACTTGAGTTATTCCTTTGATGTCTAACAATATCCCTTTTCCTACTTATGAAATTATATAAGAACTTCTTCAAGCGAGCCATTGACGTTGTAGCTTCTGGAAGCGCGCTGCTGTTGCTTTCTGTGCCTCTGGCGGCTGTGACCGTCTGGCTGCATTTCGCCAACAAGGGTGCCGGCGCCTTCTTTACTCAAGAGCGCCCCGGCAAGGATGGCAAGATATTCAAGATCTACAAGTTCAAGACCATGACCGACGAGCGCAACTCCGAGGGTAAGCTGCTTCCCGACGCTCAGAGGATTACGAAGGTGGGCAGTTTTGTCCGTTCCACCTCCATCGATGAGCTCCCCCAGCTGTGGAACGTCTTCATCGGCGACATGTCTCTGATTGGCCCCCGCCCCCTGCTACCCAAGTACCTACCTTACTACACCCAGGAGGAAAGCCGCCGACACGATACGCGACCAGGAATCACCGGGCTTGCACAGGTGAGCGGCCGCAACTTGCTGGATTGGGACGATAAGCTTGCGTTGGACGTGGAGTATGTAGACAATATTTCCTTCATTAACGACTGTAAAATCCTTTTTAAGACTGTAATGAAGGTTTTCAAACGTGAAAATATTGAACTTTTACCCGAATCTCATGATTTGGATGTAGTCAGAAAACATAAGACCAATGGTTAATATATTATTCACTTGCGCAGGCCGACGCACATATCTTCTGAAATACTTCAAAGAGCAGCTTGGCGGCGATGGAAAAATTATCGGAGCTGATATGCAGCTTTCTGCGCCTGCCCTTACTGCAGCTGACATTAAGGAGCAAGTTCCAGCTGTCTATTCGGATGATTACATTGACCGTATTGCGGATATTTGCCATAAATACGACGTTAAGGCGATTATTTGTCTGAACGACTTGGAACTGCCAATACTTGCAGCAAACAAAGAAAGATTTACCCAGATGGGAGTCACTCCCATTGTGTCTGGTCCTGAGGTAATATCTATTTGTTTCGATAAATTCCGCACTGCACAATTCGTGGAGAGCATAGGTCTTAAGACTCCCAAAACCTTCATTAACCTTGCAGATGCCATGGAGGCCATAGAGAAGGATGAGTTAAAATTCCCTCTGGTGCTGAAACCACGCTGGGGTTCTGGCTCAATAGGCATAGAATTCGTTCATAATTTGACTGAACTTGAGGAAATTTACTCTCAACTGCTGACTAAGGTCAAAAAGTCCATACTTGCCACTGCCTCTGAGGGCCATGAGTATATCTTGATTCAAGAGAAAATCGAAGGTCAGGAATATGGCATGGACGTGATGAATGACCTTCAAGGGAACACACGCGGGGTTTCCGTAAAGAAAAAACTCGCCATGCGCGCCGGCGAAACAGACAAGGCACAGACTGTCGATAACGCGGCGCTCCGCAGCCTGGGCCGTAAATTAGGAGAAAGCCTTGGCCACATAGGCAACCTTGATGTTGACGTGTTTGAAAAAGACGGCGACTACTACGTCCTTGAGCTAAATCCACGCTTTGGCGGCGGTTTTCCTTTCAGCTACGAAGCGGGAGTCAATTTCCCGAAAGCTATTATAGAGTGGCTGAAAGGGTGCGACATTGATGACTCTTCTCTCGTGCCCAGATACGGTGAAACGTTCGCCAAGTGCGACTATCTTGTCAACGTCAGCCAGTAGATAACCTAAGGACATCTTCAAAAAAGGCGATTTCTCTGAATTAACTCAGATAAATCGCTTTTTTGTTTTCTTTTGACAAAATATAAGCGCCAGCAGCGGGGCGGGACCGAACTGCTGGCGTATTGTATGGTTGGGAGTTACTGGGAAATGGGGGATGCCCTTGGGGGAATTAGAAGCGGGCGTTGCGCATGTCGCCGGTCTCGTTGAAGGCGTTGTGGAAGGCGAAGGCGCTCTGCAGGGTGTGGGGCGTCTGGCCGCCTTTGCCGAGCTTGAGGTAGTCTTTCAGGAGCTCGCGGTACATGGGGTGGGCGCAGTTGTCGATGATGGCGTGGGCGCGCTGCACGGGGTCTTTGCCGCGCAGGTCGGCGATGCCTTGGTCGGTGACGATGATGTCAACGGAGTGCTCGCTGTGGTCGGGATGGGCCACCATGGGCACGATGTTGCTGATCAGGCCGCCTTTGGTGACGGAGGGGCAGGAGAAGATGGAGATGTAGGCGTTGCGGGTGAAGTCGCCGGAGCCGCCGATGCCGTTCATCATCTTGGTGCCGAGCACGTGGGTGGAGTTGACGTTGCCGAAGATGTCGGCCTCAAGGGCGGTGTTCATGGCGATGACGCCCAGGCGGCGGATCACCTCGGGGTTGTTGCTGAGCTCGGCAGGGCGGATGAGGATCTTGTCGCGGTAGAAGTCCATGTCGGCGAAGAGTTTCTTCTCGGTCTCGTCGGCGAAGGTCATGGAGCATGTGCTGGCGAAGGTGCACTTGCCTTTCTGCATGAGCTCGAGCACGGCGTCCTGAATCACCTCGGTGTACATCATGAAGGGGGGAATCTCCTTGCTTTCGCCCAGGTCGTAGAGCACGGCGTTGGCCACGTTGCCCACTCCGCTCTGCAGGGGCAGGAACTCTTTGGGGATGCGGCCTTTGCGGTATTCGCTCAGGAGGAAGCGCACCACGTTGGCGCCGATCTGCTTGGAGGTCTCGTCGGGGGCGGAGAAGGGCTTGACGCCGTCGAGGTAGTTGGTGCGCACCACGCCGATGACCTTGCTGGGGTCAATCTTCAGCACGGGGGAGCCGATGCGGTCTTTGGGCGAGAAGATGTTGATGGCGGGGCGGTGAGGGGGGTCCTGGAGCATGATCACGTCGTGCATGCCGTAGAGCTGCTCGGGGAGGGCCTCGTTGAGCTCAATGAAGATTTTCTTGGCCAGATGGGCGAAGGTGGGCACATTGCCCACGCCGGTGCCGAGCACGATTTCGCCGTTGGGGGTGATGGCGGCAGCTTCGATGATGGCGTAGTCCATGTCGCCATAGAAGCCGTAGCGCATTTCCTGTGCCATCTCCGAGAGGTGGCGGTCGTTGTAGTGAGTGTCGTGGCTGTTGATGCGCTTACGCAGGTCGGGCACGTTCTGGTAGGGAGCGCGGCGGTCGATGGCGTTTGCGCGCGAGAGAGCGCCGTCCACGTGGTCAGATGTGGATGCGCCGGTGAAGAGGCTGATTTTGAAGGGGCGTCCGGCCTCATGCTCGGCCACGGCCTTCGCGGCTATGGCTTCGGGGATGGCCTTGGGGGTGCCGGGGGCAGTAAAGCCGGAGAGGCCAATGGTGTCGCCGTCTTTGATTAACGCAGCTGCTTCTTCAGCTGTCATGTAAGTGAATGCCATTAGACTGTATCTTTATGATAATGATTAGGTTATTCAGAATTTGGGAGGGAGCACGTCGCTTAGTATTATGGCCAGGCGCAAGGCATCTTTGTCGTCAAGGCCCAGACGCTGGCGCGCCGAGATCCGAGGCTGCGAGGGTGTGGATGCCGGAGCCAGGTCCTCAGTAGAGCGTTCGCCCTCGACTGGAGGCTGGGATTGCGCCGCGGTGCGGGGAGCGGGGGACGAAGCCGGGATTGAAGATGGCACCTGGGCGTGCGCCTTCTTTTGCACATGGCGGGGCATCTTCTCCTGCGCCTGCAGCGGGGGCTGAGCGGGGGCCTGGCCTCGGAGACGCCGCGCGGCGGCTTCGGCCTCGGCACGCTGGGCTGCCTTCTTGGCTTTGCGCTCCTTGGCGCCTTCAGAGAAGGCAGTAAGAATCACGCCGATGACAATAGCCACCGCCGTCCCGATCCAAGATTCGATATCTCCGCTGGACATGCTCTGGTTAGTAGTGTTTGCGGCGCGGAGTTTGCCCCGTAGCCGATTTTTTTGTAATTTTGTGCAAAATTACGAAATTGCGGTTTATTCCCAAAATTTTTATACCAAAATTATGACAACGGCGAACGAAAACGCTTCCCCTACCCCTTCCGACACTTCGAGCGCAAAGCTCCTATATATAGAGACATACGGCTGCCAGATGAACGTGGCCGACAGCGAGGTGGTGGCCTCCGTGCTGGGCATGGCCGGCTATGACATCACCGACGACATCGAGCAGGCCGACGCCATACTGCTCAACACATGCTCCATCCGCGACAATGCGGAGCAGAAAATCCACAGCCGCCTGCAGT
>CAZSHV010000008.1:0-39181 GCA_964606815.1 uncultured Bacteroides sp.
AAGGGGGTTTTTTACAAAAAACTGCGATTAAGCGGCAGTTTTGCCCGGTTTTGGCAGATTTGTGGCTCTTAGAGCCTGTCCCATAAAATATGTTAACGCTGAGGTCGCATATCTTGGTGTGATTTTGGAGGCGGCGGGAGGGAGCAATGCCGTCGCATTGTGACCGAGCGGCGGCTTCAAAAGCGCCCGAGAGATGCGAGGCGGAGGTAATATCCGTTCCTCCGGCGCGTTAATGATATGTGAAACGTAACTCATTACTTAACCCGAAGCAAAAGCGCTGGCTCTCCTCATTCAGCGCTCGAATGAACATTAAGCTGAACATTAGGCAATTAGAAGGAATAATCTATATCTTGAAGACCGGATGCCAATGGCGGTTGCTGCCCGATTGCTTTGGCAAGTGGAAAAGCGTCTATCATTGTTTCCGCAGAATCAGTGATTCCCCGTGGTTTGATGAAATGCTGAAGAGGCTGCTCCGCCGCAGACGCGAGCGAGCGCATGGACGTGAACGCCGAAATCCTTCCGTGGCGATAATTGACAGCCAGAGCGTCAGGAGCGGATTGCCTCAATCGCAGAAAGGCATAGACGGGAACAAGCGGATAAATGGCATTAAACGACATATCGCCGTGGACAGCGACGGCTTGCCGCTCGGTGAGGTTGTCACGACGGCCAACGTCCACGATTCAAAAGCGGCATATCCCTTGATAGGCGGTCTATGCGCACAACATCCTCACATCAAGACAATCAAAGCCGACAACGGCTACAGGAGCAGCTTAACCGAGGTTGCACAGACCACCCTGTCAGTTGACTTGCAATGCGTTAATTCTAATTTCGGCACCTCTGAATTCATTCCCTCGGAGGGACGTCGGGGGGGGGGCGAGCGCACCATCGCGCGGCTTGACAGCTTCCGCAGATTGTGCCGCGACTACAAGCGGCTGCTGCCCACGACGACGGAAATGGCGAAAATGGCCTTCATGATGATTCTGCTAAAACATATTTAGCTTCGACAAACATTAAGGTTTCAACATCCAAAATAGTCCAGCGGGCGATGGCCGTAACCGTCGCCTCGGCCATCCATTGGCATATTCGTCCGTGCTCTTCGGTCGTGTACGTCAAGTACACTCCCTCATCACACGAACAAATCTGCTCAATGGCTGACCGCCTCAGCGTTAACAGATTTTATGGGACTGGCTCTTAATTAGCTAAAATCGCGCGCCAACTTTTTTGGCACGCGATTTGTTATTATTACAAACGGACGGGAAAACCCTCTCCCCCCACCCCGCCCGCTGAACACACAAATAATAACAAACAAAATAAAATTCAACTATTATGGGAAAAATTATTGGTATTGACCTCGGAACCACCAACTCGTGCGTTTCCGTGCTCGAAGGCAACGACCCCGTTGTGATACCTAACAGCGAGGGCCGCAACACCACCCCCTCTATCGTAGCTTTCATCGCCGGCGGCGAGCGCAAAGTGGGCGACCCCGCTAAGCGCCAGGCCGTCACCAACCCTGAAGGCACCATCTACTCGATCAAGCGCTTCATGGGCGAGCCCTTCGACAAAGTGACAGACGAAATCAAGCGCGTCCCCTACGAGGTGGCACGCTCGGAGAACGGCATGGTGCGCGTGCTCGTAGACGGCCGCGCTTACTCGCCCCAGGAGATCTCCGCTATGATTCTCCAGAAAATGAAAAAGACCGCTGAAGACTTCCTCGGACAGGAAGTGACCGAGGCCGTCATCACCGTCCCCGCTTACTTCGACGACTCCCAGCGTCAGGCCACCAAGGAGGCAGGCGAAATCGCCGGTCTGAAAGTGCGCCGTATCGTCAACGAGCCTACCTCGGCCGCTTTGGCCTATGGCCTTGACAAGATCAACAAGGAGCAGAAGGTGGCCGTCTTCGACCTCGGCGGCGGTACGTTCGATATCTCCATCCTCGACATGGGCGACGGCGCTATCGAGGTGCTCTCCACCAACGGCGACACCCACCTGGGCGGCGATGACTTCGACCACGTCATCATCGACTGGCTCGCCGACGGCTTCCAGCAGCAGTATGGCGTGGACCTGCGCAAGGACCCCATGGCCCTGCAGCGCCTGAAAGAGGCCGCCGAGCAGGCTAAGATCGAGCTCTCAAGCTCCACCTCCACCGAAATCAACCTTCCCTACATCATGCCCGTGGACGGTGTGCCTAAGCACCTGGTGCAGACCCTCACCCGAGCCAAATTCGAGCAGCTGGCCGACAAGCTCATCCAGGCCACCGCAGCTCCCTGTATGAAGGCTCTTGAGGACGCTAAGCTCCAGCCTAACCAGATCGACGAGGTGCTTCTCGTGGGCGGTTCCACCCGTATCCCCGCCATCCAGGAGATGGTGAAGAAGATCTTCGGCAAAGAGCCCTCCAAGGGCGTCAACCCCGACGAGGTAGTGGCCGTAGGCGCTGCCATCCAGGGCGGTATCCTCAACGGCGAGGTCAAGGAAGAGATCCTTCTGCTCGACGTGGTGCCTCTTACTATCGGTATCGAGACCCTCGGCGGCGTGATGACTCCTCTTATCAAGGCTAACACCACCATTCCTACCGACAAGTCAGAGATTTTCTCGACCGCAGTCGACAACCAGCCCGGCGTTGAGATCGTGGTGCTCCAGGGTGAGCGCCCCCTCGCTAAGGACGACAAGGTGCTCGGCCGATTCAAACTCGACGGCATCGCTCCCGCTCCCCGCGGAGTGCCCCAGATTGAGGTGAAATTCTCTGTCGACGCCAACGGTATCCTTAACGTCTCCGCTACCGATAAGGCCACCGGCAAAGCCCAGAGCATCCAGATCGAGGCATCCTCTGGCTTGACCGAAGCCGAGATCCAGCGAATGAAGGACGAGGCAACCGCCAACGCTGCCGCCGACGAAAAGGAGAAGCAGCGCATCGAGACCCTCAACCGCGCAGACCAGATGGCCTTCCAGAGCCGCAAGCAGCTCGAGGAGTTCGGCGACAAGATTCCCGCCGACAAGAAGGCTGCCATCGAGGCCGCCATCACCAAGCTCGAAGAGGCCCACAAGGCCGGCGACGCAGCAGCCTGCGACGCAGCCATGAAGGACATCGAGAACGCCTTCGGCCAGGCCCAGCAGGACATCCTCAACGCCCAGCAGCAGGCCCAGGCCGGCGCAGCAGGCGCTCAGGGATTCCCCGGCGCTGACGCCGGAGCCCAGGCAGGCCCCAAGGGCGGCGACGACCAGGTGACCGACGTCGACTTCGAAGAAGTGAAATAAACATACCCCCCTATAAGGCAATCCCCCCAGCGAGATTGCCACCTATCCCCCACAGGCGCGGCCCGCAGGCCGCGCCTGTGCTGCGTTATAGCATTCCCTTTTTGCGCGTCGTTTGTCACAAAATGGGACCAAAATGACCAAAAATCCCGTTTTGCCCACATTTTGAAACAAAATCTTCCGATTTTTGCCCCCATTTTGTGACAAAAAGCATTAACTTTGCAAACATTACTTCCCCTATCATATGAAAACATTCCGACGCGACATATTAGACATGCTGTATAAATGGAAGGATTCACCCTTCCGCAAGCCTATTGTGCTCCGTGGAGCAAGGCAGGTGGGCAAGACCACCGTGGTGAACGAGTTTGCCAAAGAGTTTGAAAACTATCTTTATGTCAACCTTGAGGACCCGATGCTCAGCTCCCTATTCACCCAGCACGTAAGCACCGAAGTGCTACTTATGACTATATTCGCAGCCAAAGGCATCGTGCGCAAGGGCGGAAGCACCCTCCTGTTCATCGACGAAATCCAGAACTCCGCCCAGGCGATGGCTAAACTGCGCTATTTCTACGAAGAGCTGCCTCACGTGCACGTCATCTCCGCTGGTTCATTGCTCGAAAAATATGCCGACAAGGAATTCTCTTTTCCTGTCGGGCGCGTGGAGTATATGGCTCTTCGGCCTTGCTCATTCCGTGAGTTCATGGTAGCCATGGGCCAGACATCGCTGCGCGAGTTCATCGAAGGCGACCCAATGCGCAGCATACCTCTCCATGCTATGCTCACCGAGCTTTTCAAGCAATATTCCACCATCGGGGGCATGCCTGAAATAGTCAGAGCCTACGCCATGACCAAAGACATAACGATCCTTGATCCGCTCTTCGGCTCGCTCGTTGGGGGCTACAAAGACGATTCCGAGAAATATGCATCATCCCGCACGCAAAAGGAGGTAATCCGACACATACTTAGCTCTGGTTGGAGCAAAGCCGGCGAAATCATCAAGTTTGTGCATTTCGCCGAGAGCGAATACCGCTCCCGGGAGATCAGCGAAGCTTTCGGCCTTCTGGAGAAGGCACTCCTCCTTGAGCTTGTTTACCCGTCTACATCCACGCATCTGCCCTTCCTGCCTGATAAAAAGAAGTCACCCAAACTTCTATGGCTCGACAGCGGCCTTGTAAACTACGCCTCTGGCATTCGGCGCGACACTCTGTTTGCCAATGACATCCTCGACGTCTGGAAGGGTCGATTCGCCGAGCAAATTGTGGGCCAGGAGCTTCTATCTCTGTCATTCGACTTCGACCATCATCGCGTCTTCTGGTCGCGCAACAAAGCTGGAGCCGAAGCGGAGGTTGACTTCCTATACATCCATAATTCCATGGTTGTGCCCATTGAGGTTAAGACCGGCCATAACGCTCACCTCCGCTCGCTCCATGCCTTTATCGACCAGGCCGACGACTGCCGATTGGCCGTGCGCGTATGGTCAATGCCATTCTCCGTCGACAATGTGCAGACACAGAGGGGAAAGCCATTCCAACTTTTGAATATTCCGTTCTACCTAATCGGCTTCCTCCCCGCGATTCTAAACTCCGCCATATCCTCTCAAGAGCCTTGAACCGAAGCGATTGACGGATGCCTTTAGTTAAAATCCTGAAAAAACGCGGAGCGTAACGGAAATTATCCGTAACTTTGCACGAAATGCCTGCGCGCCTTCGCGCGGAGTCCCTTTTTTGCTTTTCGCAATCAATCAAATCATTATTCATTCATAATCCATCCCTTAAATCTTATGAAAAGATTTTTCTCCTTTGCCTTCGCCCTTGTGGCTCTCGCCGCGACGGCCGCCGCGCAGATCGTGACGTCCTCGCCCGCGCCGCTCCAGGAAGAAAGCAAAAACGTGACTCTTACCTACAATGCCGCCTCCCCCCTGGGCAACAACGGCCTCAAAGGCCTTAAGGCCACCGACGAGGTCTACGCCCACGTGGGTGTGATCACCAACAAGTCCTCCGACGTCAGCGACTGGAAATACGCTCCCACCTGGGGCGACAACGCCGCCAAATACAAGCTCTCATACGTCACCACCGACACCTGGAAGCTCACCATCGGCGACATCCGCACCTATTTCGGCATCACAGACCCCGACGAGCACGTGCAGAAAATCGCCCTCGTGTTCCGCTCTGCTAACAACGCCAAGGAGGGTAAGACCGCCAGTGGCGGCGACATCTTCGTCGACGTGCTCCAGGACGGCTTCCACGTGGTGATCAGCAGCGATGCCGTGAGCAACATCATCAACGCCGCCACCACCATCAACTTCTCGGTCAACTCCACCCGCACCGCCGACATCAACCTCACCGTCAACGGCGCGCCCCTGAAGTCGGCTTCCGCGGCCACCTCGCTCACCGCTTCCTACAATTTCTCCAAAACCGGCACCTACATCCTCAAGGCCACTGCCACCGCCGGCGGCCAGACCGTCTCCGACGAGATGGTGGTGTCCTACCCCGTGCCCTCCGTGCAGGCCAACTACCCCGGCGGAAACCCCATGGCCAACCAGGGCCCCAAGTGGAACTCTGACGGCTCCGTCACCTTCTGCCTGGCTGCCCCCGGCAAGAGCAACGTCGTGATCGTCGGCGACTGGGACAACTGGGACGTCAAAGATGGCAACGTCATGAAATACCAGGACTACCAGGGCAACCGCTTCTTCTGGATCACCATACCCGGCCTTGACAAGAACAAATACTACAGCTACTACTTCCTCGTCGACGGCTCCACAAAGGTCGGCGACCCCTACGCCGAGCTCGCCCTCGACCCCTATAGCGACAAGTGGGCTTCCGATGAGATGAAGGCCGCCCTCGTGGGCCTGCCCCAGTATCCCTACGACCGCTTCAGCGACACCATGGTCTCCGTCCTCGTGGGCGACAACCTCAAATACTCCTTCGCCCCCTTCACCATCCCCAACCATAGCGACCTGGTGATCTACGAGCTCCTGCTCCGCGACTTCACCGGCACCGAAGGCGCAAGCAAGGGCGACGGCACCCTCAAGCGCGCCATGGAGAAGCTCCCCTATCTCAAGACCCTCGGCGTCAACTGCATCGAGCTCATGCCCATCATGGAATTCAACGGCAACAACTCCTGGGGCTACAACACCAACTTCTACATGGCCCCCGACAAGGCCTACGGCGCACCCCTCGACTATAAGAAATTCATCGATGAGTGCCACAAGCTCGGCATCGCCGTCGTCCTCGACATCGTCTTCAACCAGAGCGACGGCCTCCACCCCTGGTACCAGATGTACCCCGTCTCCGCCAACCCCTTCTACAACGCCACCGCTCCCCACGACTACAGCGTGCTCAACGACTGGAAGCAGGAGAGCCCCCTCGTGCGCCAGTACTGGACCGACGTCCTCAAATATTGGCTCACCAACTACAACGTCGACGGCTTCCGCTTTGACCTCGTCAAGGGTCTGGGCGACAGCAACAGCTACGGCTCCGGCACCGAGGCTTACAACGCCAGCCGTGTGGCTAACATGAACCGCCTCAACGAGGCCATCAAGTCCGTCAAACCCGACGGCATCCACATCAACGAGCACCTCGCCGGCTCCCAGGAGGAGAACGAGATGGCCAAGTCCGGCCAGCTCAACTGGGCTAACGTCAACAACTCCAGCTGCCAGGTGGCTATGGGCTACCAGTCCGACTCCAACCTCAACCGTTTCTACGCTCCCCACGACAGCCGCACCTGGGGTTCCACCGTCAGCTACGCCGAGAGCCACGACGAAGAGCGCATGGGCTACAAACAGGTCAAATACGGCCACACCACCGTCAAAGCCAGCGACAAAATCCGCCGCCAGCGCATAGCCCTGGTCGGCGCTCAGATGATCCTCGCCCCCGGCGCGCACATGATCTGGCAGTTCAGCGAGCTCGGCGACCAGAACACCACCAAGAACTCCACCGGCGGCAACGACACCGACCCCAAGCCCGTGCTCTGGGATAGCCTCAACGACGAAAACGTCAAGGCCCTCTACAACAACTGGTGCGAACTCATCGACCTCCGCCTCAGCAACCCCGAGATCTTCACCCAGGACGCCACCTTCTCCATGAACTGCAACCAGAGCCGCTGGAACAACGGTCGCACCCTCTACGCCCGCAAAGGCAACAAAGAGCTCATCCTCATTGCCAACCCCGGCGTTAAGACCAACAACATCTCCGGCATCTCCTTCATGGTCAACAACAACTCCGCCTACACCGTGGCCTCCAAGACCTTCGACAGCGCCCCCGTCTTTGACGCCGCCGCAGGCACCGCCACCCTCGAGGCCGGCACATACGTAGTCCTCACCCGCGGCATCACCGCAGGCGTCGACGATGTCACCACCGACGCCACCGGCGCCGTGGCCATCGGCGGCGAAGGCTGCATCATCGTCAAGGGCGACTACACCCGCCTCAGCGTCTACGACCTCAGCGGCCGCGCATGCCCTGCCACAGGCCTCGCCGCAGGCATCTACGTCGTCAACCTCGACGGCAACGTCACCAAAGTCGTGGTGAAATAACACCCACACCCACTTTCTCCATACCAATCGGGCCGCGCCACCACGCGGCCCGATTTTTTTATCCACATAAATTGCAAATTGCAGGGCCGCATGTTCGTTGCGACCGTAAGATGCCGTAAAATGTTGACCATCTGGATGTTGGGACGCTCATTTTGAGCGTCCGCGTTAACACCCACAAAATAATGTTATCGCGTAGCGCTAAACGGAGTCAAGTCATCGCATAAGCGCTTGCCTCTGGCATGAATTATGAATTATGACGGTTTTCTACCCACGGACCTCGCGCAACCCTCCCATCCTCTCCCCCCTCCCCGCCCGTTGCGGGATGGGGGCCAGGGGGGTGGGCGGGTGCTAATTAGCCAGCCCAGAGCCCGGGGTCTGGAACACCTCCTCTCCTCATCCAGGGGGAGGGGGCGAAAATGCAATAAAATACCAAATTTTGTCCTCGTGGCGGTCTAACCACAGTTAGTCCCTTAACGAGTAACATCTGTATCTAAATTCGCAACAACGTGATGGGTACCCTAAGCATAGAATTATTATAAGTTAACATTTTTTTAACCGGTGGGGGTAATTTTGTTAATCATTATGATTACCTTTGCAAAAAATGAAGTTTTGCTTTTTGTTGCTCACTAACTCCTTTCGTTCCTCGTACCATCACCTCACTGTCTTTTCTCTTTTATCCTTACCTTTTTCCTATGAAAACTATATTAAGGGGCCTCATCATCTGTATTTTCATATTTTTGAAATATCCCTGTTTAATCCATGCTACATCGGTAGAGAATCCCCACTGGCGACTCTATCTCTCCACAAAATATCCAATTATCGAAAATACATGGGTTCAAAGGGAAGGATTTCCTAACGGATACTTTGAACTCGAGGCAGAAATTGAGTATAACTATGTGTCTACCGGTTTCAAAACATCCTATCTCGACCTTGACATCGATCTTTGGGTGCAACCAGTACCTGGTGGCGGATATATAAAATTGTTTGCTGACGGAGAGCATCTCACACTACGTAGAGTTCCGAAAGGAAAATCTGTGTATACCTTGAAATTACCTTGGGATTATGTAAGGAAAGCGCAGGAGATAATGGGGAAAAACATGTCGGACTGGACCCTCTTTAATAAGATATACTTTTCGGCGCATGCTCCAAATGAGGAACGCAACCTTAATTCACCCAATAGCGGAGATCCTGGTGTGTTTCACATAAAAATGAGCAAGTTGGAGGGCCGCATCCCCTCCTTTGGAGTTCTATGCGATGAATTTGCTTCGATATTTGGTGATTCGACAACAGGTCTCCAATTTGAATGTCATTTTTTTGATACTCCAGAGACTAAATGGTTTGGAGAATACACCGGAAGTCTTGGCATAGGACTTCAATTTTCACGGTCAGCTGACTTTAACCCAGAAGATATAGCTATTTTCCCGTTAGACTATTTCCCGGTAGACTATCCGACTGCGAAACCAAACCTAATTTCGCCCCAATACTTCACAGCCGCTCCGCATCCCGAATTCGGAGTGATGCCAAGTTTATCCGCCTCTAACGTTTTTTACACAAGTATCGCCGCAAGAGAGTCGCATCCCAATACCACATTCCTCAAGATAACTGACTCCGACCCATTCTTTAAAAACTTGGGCAATCTTTTAGGCACAGATGAAGTATATGTCCGCATGATTGCATGGCTGCCTGAGCTTAACAAAACCGGCGTCGTCGGCTCTGATAAAATGGTTCCAGACTTGCCCATACAGCAAGTGTCAGTCAACACACTGAGATTATTTCTTGACAAAAACAACTATTGGCAAATTAATAAGACAAACAAAATATCATGGATTGATGACCGGCCAGTATACTACAATTTAAAATTTCCCACGAGGAAATACTGGGAGGGAAAATACGCATTATGGTATAGAGAAGATGGCGTAAGCAGATATAAACCTAAAAGGAGAAGACCTATATTGCATCATGACGGTGAAGAATTAGTCGTTGGCACTGCAGGTGAACGGCAAGAAGATCTGCCACCGGATGCAATTACCAAACTCGACGTATACCAATTTGCCATCCCAGTAGGTGATGACATTCTGGGCATACAGGCTACGAGATGCGGGCGTGGCAAACATGGAGATGATAACATGGTTGAAATCGAATACGAAATTACCAACCTGAATTCTCATATGGTGCAACTATCACTTCTGACCGACAACGACAGCACCCGCTTTGCCACCTCAAAAGGAGAGTTATTTAGCGAGATATACACAGGTTTAGCGCCTGATTACGAGATGCGCAAGGGAAAAGTTGACTTAACGCTGCAACCTGATTCATGCGTTAAAGTACGCAACTCTGCAGTTGACAATCTTTTTTGGGCTGATCGTATAAACGTACTGATGCCGGTAAAAATCAGTAATAATGTTGGTTACATACCATTACGCAACGTAATCGTGAGCCAGAACGAAGGACTTGAGAAACATGAACAGGAACTTTTTGACGGAAAGATATCAGTACAACTCACAGGAATCTCTTATGAAGATGAGATATTTGTCAGCTGGACTGTTATAAATAACACCTCGCGAAATATGGCTATCCGGCTGAATCCAGACCATTGTTCTCTGACAGCCAGCGATGGCAGTAAATTTACAAACAACCATGGGCTGAAAGTAAAACGAGAGACGCAACTCCTATCCACTGCATTAATACTTAATCATGACGGCTCAGTCCTTGACCAGAGCGATATCGGGGACGTCTTATATATCTCCCCCTATGATCGTATTCTTTGCAATGCAATGACAACAACAGAAGTCAGTGAAGATATAACTTCTTTTTCTTTGACCCTCGAACTGTCAGATGGGAATAGTACCCAGAAAGCAGTTTTCAACGATGTACCAATTACATACACTGGAATTACTTTCGACCCAGATGAAGATGTGGAGTACGAAGAATAAAATATAGTCAAGACGCATTAACCTATAAACACTAATCACAAAATTAAAAAAAATCATTATGAAGTTGAAAATTATAGCAGCAATGCTATGCATCGTCTTCATGGCGTCCTTCGCGACTGCGCAGACTGCCAAAGAGGCCGGAACGGCAAAGACATCAACACAAGGAAGTCGCAACATCGTAGCGACTGTAAACGGTGCAGGTCCTGTAAAACTGTGTATGAATCCCAAGAAGCTTCCCGCTTCATTCGACGGACTGTATGACCGCTTTGAAAAGAAGCAGATCGATGAATATTCTAATGAATATACATTCTTCAAAGATGCTGTTGTAGTGATGCGCGCCACAGCATGGAATTACGATGGGCAAGAAGGCATCTCCTATATAATCATACCGAAAGGCTCGCCTATTAAGGTCAAAGTGGCACCAAAGCAATACCTGATGAATGGCGACCTTATGACTGATGCTTGGGATAAAGCTGGCAAGAAAAAACTTTTTGATGGTACGGGAGAATGTGTGGATATGATGCACGAGACGCTTTTCCCAATCGCAGTAGCCTCTGAAGAAGATAGCAACGGAAACATCAACTACGTATATGTTCTATTCGACAGAAAGGCAGCAAAGAAAAGCTTAACCGCTCAAACCCCTTGGCTAAAAACAGACTTAAACCCCCAAGCCCAAATTGAGGGAATCATGATATACCATTGGGTAAATGACTTTTAAATCAACTAATATAACACATTGAGCTCCAATTAGCCAACGCTCGCGCCAGGGAGATAAAGTAAGTTGATAAACTATACTAACTCGATTCCCCCCAATTCGGCATGAACGGTTTCCATATCAAATAACGGCACCGTCCTGTTGAGTGGAATCTCGAGTCGAACTTCGGCGAGATGAAAGCATCGTTTGGAATCTGCAACTAGTTTAACCTCCACCACCATTCCCTCTTTCCCACAAAACGGGGAGGAGGGTTGTTGCTTAGATAGCAATCTACCCGAGATTTCAACCACCGAACACGTTGGTTTTGCAAAACAGCCGAAAACGCAAAAATCGATATTGTAACTTGTTCCTATACAATTACTATTTTGCAACTATTAGCAAATATGGGGTTTGCAACTCCCACGGCGAGTGGCGGGGCGAAAATTGCAATAAAAAAATACTTTATATTGGCCTCGGGGCGGCCGAAACGAACTTTCGGCCCTACAATATGGGGGAATCGTGGGCGTTGTCGTGGGCGTTGTCGAAGGTGTATTCGCGGCAGAAACGAACTTTCGGCACTACAATTGAAGGGAATCGTGGGCACTGTGGATGGTGTATTCGCTTCCGAAACGGACTTGCGGCCATGTTTTCGGTGAGAATCGTCCGATATAAAGACATCGCAACAACATCCGTGCGATCGCGCGGCGCGGCGTTTTTAACTGAATTTAAAGTGGCAGGGGGCGGAGGTTACGCTTTTTTTTAGTAATTTTGCGTTTTAGAATAATTGCGCTCTTACATAAGCTGCCTATTATGATAGAAAACGTGCTTACATCCGCCCAGGTCAAGGAGCTTTCGGCTCTGATCGACGGGGCTGAAAATATAGTGATTACGGGGCATATGAGTCCCGACGGCGACGCCATGGGCTCATGCCTGGGCTTGGCCCACACTCTGACGTTCATGGGCAAGACGGCCCGCGTGGTGGTGCCCGACGAGCCCGGCAAGCAGCTGATGTTCCTGCCGGGAGCCAAGGATGTGGTGATCTACTGCAAGTACACTGCTTTCGCCACGCAGCTGCTTGCGGAGGCCGACCTGATCTTCTGCCTCGACTACAACGCCATGAGCCGCATCGACCGCATGGGCCCGGCCGTGACGCAGTCGCCGGCTCCGAAGGTGATGATCGACCATCACCTGCGCCCCGAGCAGGATGGTCTGGCCATGGTGGTGTCGCGCCCTGAGCTGTCGTCGACGTGCATGCTGCTCTTCATGGTGATGTGCAACCTCGGTCTGCTCGACGCCATCGACACCGACGCCGCCACCTGCCTGATGGCGGGCATGATGACCGACACGGGCAACCTGAGCTATAACTCCAACGACCCCCGCATATTCTACATCATGGCCAAGCTGCTGGAGAAGGGCGTGGACCGCGACGCGCTGGCCCGCAAGCTCTTCGACACGCACACGGAGTGGCACATGCGCCTGAACGCGTTCGCCATCCTGGAGCGCATGAAGGTGTGGCGCGACTACGGCGCGGCGCTGATCACGCTCACCCGCGACGAGCTGAACCGCTTCCACTATAGCCGCGGCGACACGGAGGGGCTCGTGAACCGCCCCCTGGCCATCCCCGGCGTGGCCTACAGCGTGTTCCTGCGCGAGGAGGAGCACTACATCAAGGTGTCGATGCGCAGCGTGGGCGACTTCCCCTGCGACCAGGTCTGCGCCCGATACTTCAACGGCGGCGGCCACAAGAACGCTGCCGGCGGCGAGTTCCGCGGCTCCATGCAGCAATGCGTGGACGTATTCAAATCCATTCTTCCCGAAAACGCTAAACTGATAAAATAAATGAAACTCCGCACCCTCATAGCCTTCGCCGCGGCATGCGCGGCCCTTCTCGCCCTCAGCGCCTGCGACGACACCAAGAGCTACGCCGAGCTGCTCAACGAAGAGACTCGCGCCGTCAACACCTTCCTGGCCGACCAGGTGGTGCGCGCCGAAATCCCGGCCGACACGGTCTTCGTCACCGTGGCCGAGGCGGGCAACAAGGCGCCTTACTACCAGCTCGACGAGGATGGCAACGTCTTCATGCAGGTGGTGCGCGCCGGTTCGGGCCCCAAGGCCACCGACGACCAGCTCATCTTCTTCCGCTTCACCCGCTATGACCTCTTCAATTACTCCGACGGCAGCCTGGGCACGGGCGAGGGCAACGACGGCGACCTCTCTGCCGGCGCGGCGTCGTTCCTCTTCAACAACTACCAGCAGTATTCCTCCTACCAGTGGGGCACGGGCCTGCAGATGCCTCTGCGCTTCCTGCCCGTTGACTGCGAGGTGAACCTTGTGGTGAAGTCGCAGCAGGGCGTATACGACGAGATCGCCGCCGTGCAGCCTTTCCTCTACAAGGTGCGCTATTTCAAAGCGCAAATCTAAGCAAAACTCTTAACACCAACCATTTACCCTATACCCCTTAAACACTTAAATACCTATCCGATCATGTCGCTCATCAAATCAATCTCCGGCATCCGCGGCACCATAGGCGGCCGCTCGGGCGACGGGCTCAACCCCGTAGACATAGCTCGCTTCACGGCGGCTTATGCCACCTTCATCAAACGCACCGTAGCCCCGCGCGGCACCATCGTGGTGGGCCGCGACGCTCGCATATCCGGCCAGATGGTGTGCGACACCGTGGTAGGCACCCTCTGCGGCATGGGCCTGGACGTCGTGAACATCGGCCTGGCCACAACCCCCACCACCGAGATGGCCGTCACGCGCGAGCGCGCACTGGGCGGCATCATCATCACGGCCTCCCACAACCCCCGCCAGTGGAACGCCCTGAAGCTGCTCAACGCCCGCGGCGAATTCCTAGACGCGGAGCAGGGACGCCAGGTGCTCGAACTGGCCGACGCTCAGGACTTCGACTTCGCCGAGGTTGACGACCTGGGCCACGTCTTCACCAACGACACCTACGCCGCATATCACATCCGCCGCGTGCTCGAGCTGCCGCTCGTGGACCGCGACGCCATAGCCGCCGCGGGCTTCACCGTGGCCGTCGACGCCGTCAACTCGGTGGGCGGCATCGTCATCCCCCAGCTGCTGCGCGCACTGGGCGTGAAGAAGGTGATCGAGCTCAACTGCGAGCCCACAGGTCAGTTCGCACACACCCCCGAGCCCATACCGGAGAACCTGACGCAGATCTCGGAGCTCATGGCCACGGCCGGCGCCGACGTGGGCTTCGTCGTAGACCCGGACGTTGACCGTCTGGCCATCATCAACGAAGACGGCACCATGCACGGCGAGGAGTACACGCTCGTGTCAATCGCTGACTATGTGCTGGGCCACACCCCGGGCAACACGGTGTCGAACCTCAGCTCGTCGCGCGCCCTGCGCGATGTCACCCTCAAGCACGGCGGCAGCTACGAGGCAGCCGCGGTGGGCGAGGTGAACGTCACCACCAAGATGCGTGCCACCGGCGCCGTGATCGGCGGCGAGGGCAATGGCGGCATCATTTACCCCGAGCTCCACTACGGCCGCGACGCCCTGGTGGGCGTGGCTCTGTATCTGACCATGATGGCCAAGACCGGCGAGCGCCCCACACAGATCAAGGCCCGCATGCCGCAGTATGAGATTGCCAAGACCAAGGTGCAGCTCACCCCCAGCATCAACGTCGACGCGATCCTCGACCAGGTGAAGCGCGACTACGCCAAGGAGCGCATCACCGACATCGACGGCGTGAAGATCGACTTCCCCGATAGTTGGGTGCACCTGCGCAAGTCGAACACCGAGCCCATCATTCGCATCTACGCCGAGGCCGCCACTATGGACGAAGCCCAGAAATTAGCCCAGAACATCAAGGGCGTGATTGAGCGCATGGCTAATGCCTGACCGCCCAAATCGTATTTGCTAATAAGCTCACCCACAAACTAATACCATCAATCTCAATGCGAATTTCTCTTCCCCTCACCATAGCCCTCGCTGCCCTCGCGGCACATGCCGTCCCCGCCGCGGCTCAGGAGCTGCCCGTATGGATCGAGAGCGACTCCGCGGCTGCCATCCACAGCCGCGTGCTCTCCGACTTCAGCCTCACCTTCCCCGAGGGCGCGCAGATGATCATCGATGCCCACCCCGGCATCAATATGGACTCAGTGCGCGCGTACGCCGACAAGAAATACGTCGAGGTGCGCACCATCGACGGCGTGGAGCGCATGCACCGCAAGTCGCCCCGCAACGTCAACCTCCTCAGCCCCGCCTTCAACGGCGGCTGGAAATACCGCGGCGCCACTGCCAGCCCGGCCCGCATCAGCTACGTGGACTCTGTGCTGGCCTACACCCGCGGCCAGATGCCTGACGGAGGCGCTCACCGCGTGCGCTACAGCTTCACCGTCACCGTGCCCTACAACGAGGCCCTCAAGGGCGACACCATCAGGGTGTGGATGCCCTACCCCATCGAGAGCGCCCGCCAGAGCGACATACGCATGATCTCGAGCACCCATCCCGCCGTGATCTCCACACCCGAGCAGAGCGTGCACCGCACGGCCTATTTCGAGGCCCCTGTGGTGGAAGGGCAGCCGCTGGAGTTCTCGTACGAGGCTGAGTTCACCACCCGCGGCCAGTACTTCGCCCCCGACAGCATCCTGGCCAACATCAAGCCCTACGACACCGACAGCGAGCTCTACCGCCGCTACACGGCCTTCGACAACCCCCATATCATCCCCCTCGACTCTCTGGCCCATGCCATAGTGGGCTCGGAGACAAATCCTTACCGCTGCAGCGAGCTGGTGTATGACTACATCATCCACCACTACCCCTGGGCCGGCGCCCGCGAATATTCCACCCTGGAGTGCATACCGCGCTATGTGGTGGAGGAAGGCCACGGCGACTGCGGCCAAGTGTCGCTGCTCTACATCTCGCTGATGCGCTCCCTGGGCATCCCAGCCCGCTGGGAGAGCGGCTGGATGCTCCACCCCGGCGAGCTGAACCTGCACGACTGGGCCGAGGTCTACTTCGAGGGCATAGGCTGGGTGCCGGTGGATGTCTCCTTCGGCCGCTACACGGGCGCATCCGACCCCGCCGCGCAGAAGTTCTACTCCACCGGCATGGACGCCCACCGCATGGCGGCCAACCAGGGCGTGAGCGGCCACTTTTACCCCGCCAAGCGCTATGTGCGCTCCGAGACTGTCGACGCCCAGCTGGGCGAGGTGGAATGCTCACAGGGCAATCTCTTCTACCCCGGCTGGAAGCAACATTTTAACCTCATCTCCGTAACTCCCGTAAAATGAAAAAACTGATCATAACCCTGGCCGCCTCGCTAGCCGCGTGCGCCGCTTTTGCCGGACTGCCGCAGGTAGAGGCCGCCATTGCTTCGATAAAAAAAGAATACGCGCCCGACACGCGCGTGGCCGTCTTCGACGTCAAGGCCGAGAAGAAAGGCAAGGAAATAGTGGTTAGCGGTAAGGTCGACAACCCCGCTGCGGCCCAAGCCCTGGAAAAGGCCGTCAAGGCCACGGGCGACAAGTGCACGCTCGACATCACCACCCTCCCCACCGACCAATGGTGCACTCCGAAGCTCTCGGTGGTGCACATGCGCACTGCCCCCGGCCACGCCTCGGAGATGGCCTCGCAGGCCCTGATGGGCATGCCCATGCGCGTGCTTGAGAAGCAAGACGGCTGGTGGCGCGTGCAGACGCCCGACGGATACCTGGGCTGGGTGTCGGGCAACGGCCTGGTGCCCATGACCGCCGAACAGATGCAGGCCTGGCGCTCCGCCCCCCGCATGGTGGTTACTGCCCCCTTCCAGGTGCAAGCCTACAACTCCGCCACGGCCACGGGCCTGCGCGAGGTGGTGACTGATCTGGTGAACGGCGACATCGTGGTGCGCGACGGCGCCGGCACAGACAACGGTCGCATCCGCATCCTCCTGCCCGACGGCCGCAAGGCCTGGGCCGAGGCTTCTGCCCTGACGCCCATCGAGCTGTGGGCCGCCCAGGACTTCAACCCCGACAAGATCCTCGACACGGCCTACTCCATGGAGGGCTCGCCCTACTTCTGGGGCGGCACGTCGATCAAGCACCTCGACTGCTCGGGCCTGGCCAAGGTTTCGTATCTCTCCAACGGCATCATCCTCATGCGCGACGCCTCGCAGCAGGCCCTCACGGGCGGCCGCATCGAGGCCCAGGACTGGACCACCTGCCAGCCGGGCGACCTGCTCTTCTTCGGCAACGCCAAGACAGGCCGCGTCACCCACGTGGCCATCTACGACCACGACGGCCACTACGTGCATTCCTCCGGCCAGGTGAAGCGCAACAGCGTCGACCCCAACGACCCCAGCTACCTCACCACCCCCTTCCTCCACGCCACCCGCATCCACGGCTACGAGGGCACCCCGGGCATCACCCTGGCCCGCAACCACCCCTGGTACTTCAACAAATAATGCTCCCAGAGCCTTATATTAATATAGGTAACACCTTAAATCTCATATCATAACCCTCTTATACTTTTCTCCCTCATGAATCGCAGAGACTTCTTACGCACAGCGGCCCTCTCGGCAGCAGCCGTGGCTGTGGCCCCCATCAGCATATCGGCCTTTGGCCAACCCACCAAGCAGACCACCCGCTCCGGGCGCATGAACCTGAGCTTCGAGCCCTACGAGCTGCGCCTGCGCCACGCCTTCAACCTGGCCAAGAACCAGCGCACCACCACCCCCGGCGTGCAGGTGCGCGTGGAGTGCGACGGCATCGTGGGCTACGGCGAGGCTTCCATGCCTCCCTACCTGGGCGAGAACGTGCAGAGCGTTTGCGACTTCCTCTCGCAGGTTGACCTCACGCAGTTCGACCCCTTCGCCATGGAAGACATCCACGCCTACCTCGACTCCATCGCCCCCAACAACCGCGCCGCAAAGGCTTCGGTCGACATCGCCCTCCACGACCTCACCGGCAAGATTATGGGCCAGCCCTGGTACAAGATCTGGGGCCTCAACCCCGCCACCACGCCCAACACCTCCATCACCATCAGCTATCAGCAGGACCCCGAAGAGATGCGCCGCGAGATAGAGGAGACCGAGGGCTTCCGCGTGGTCAAGGTGAAGATGGGCGTGGGCCACGACAAGGAGATCGTCGAGGAGCTGCGCAAGGTGAGCGATGTGCCCATCTGCGTGGACGCCAACCAGGGCTGGAGCGACAAGCAGCACGCTCTGGACATGTGCAAATGGCTGGCCGACCAGAACTGCCTGTTCGTGGAGCAGCCCATGCCCAAGGAGCAGCACGCCGACACAGCCTGGGTGCGCGAGCGCTCGCCGCTGCCCCTGATCGCCGACGAGAGCCTGCAGCGTCTGGGCGACGTCACCCGCATGGCCGAGGCATTCGACGGCATCAACATCAAGCTCATGAAGAGCACCGGCCTGCACGAGGCCTATAAGATGGCCGTGCTGGCCAAGGCCCTGGGCATGAAGGTGATGCTCGGATGCATGACCGAGACATCGTGCGCCGTCACAGCCGCCGCCCAGCTCTCGCCCATGGTCGACTATGCCGACCTGGACGGCAATCTGCTCATTGCCAACGACATCTTCGACGGCATCAAGATCGTCGACGGCAAGGTCACCATCCCCCAGGACCGCCCCGGCATCGGCGTGGTGCCCGTGGCCTGACCCCCTCACCGCAACATCCCACCCCGCGGGCCGCGGCCCGCGGGCCTTTTATCAATCGCCGCAATAAACCCAGACTTTTCCAATAGCTATGCCTGACATCATACACCTCCTCCCCGACTCCGTGGCCAACCAGATCGCGGCCGGCGAGGTGATACAGCGCCCCGCATCCGTGGTGAAGGAGTTGGTGGAGAATTCCATCGACGCTGGCGCCACAGAGGTCAACGTCATAATCAAAGACGCGGGCCGCACGCTGATTCAGGTGATAGACAACGGCCAGGGCATGTCGCCCTCCGACGCCCGCATGGCCTTCGAGCGCCATGCCACGTCGAAGATCTCGCAGGCCGTGGACCTTTACTCGCTCCACACCATGGGCTTCCGCGGCGAGGCCCTGCCATCCGTGGCCGCCGTGAGCGAGATCGAGATGCGCACCATGCGCACCGGCGACACCACGGGCACGCGCCTGATCATATCCGCCTCGCGCCTGCAGGAGCAGGAGCCGGAGATTTGCGCCCAGGGCACCAACATCATGGTCAAGCGCCTGTTCTTCAACCTCCCGGCCCGACGCAAGTTCCTGAAGAAGGATCCCGTGGAGATGAGCCACATCGCCCGCGAGTTTGAGCGTCTGGCCTTGGTGAACACAGGCGTGACTCTGTCGCTGACCCACAACGACGTGCTGGTGCACCGCCTGGGGGCCGCTCCGCTGAAGCGGCGCATCGCCGACCTCTTCGGCAAGTCGCTCGAGCATCAGCTCATCCCCGTGGAGACGGAGACCTCGATCGTGCGCATATCGGGGTTCATAGGTCTGCCGCAGAACGCCCGCAAGCGCGGCGCCCTCCAGTTCTTCTTCGTCAATGGCCGCAACATGCGCCATCCATATTTCCACAAGGCCGTGCTGCAGTGCTACGCCGACCTCATTCCCGCCGACGCCCAGCCGAGCTATTTCATCAACTTCGAGGTGGACCCCTCCACCATCGACGTCAACATCCACCCGCAGAAGCACGAGATCAAGTTCGAAAACGAGCAGCCCGTGTGGCAGATTCTCTGCGCGGCGGTGAAGGAGAGCCTGGGGCGATACAACGCGGTGGCTGCCATCGACTTCAACGCCGTGGATGCTCCCGACCTGCCCGCATTCAATCCCGCCAACGGCGGAGTGGAGATGCCGCGCGTTGACTTCGACCCTAACTACAACCCCTTCGACTCCCCTGCCCCGGCGGCTCCTCTGCCCCGCGCCGGCGGCTCCGGCTCGCAGCCCGCGCCTGCGCCGAGGTCGTTAGTGCCCACGGATTGGGACAAGCTCTACGCGGGGTTCACCGAGACCCCGTCCGCGACCGTCTCGCCCGCTCCGCAACTCGACATGGGCATCGAGGCCGCGCCCACGGTGATGCAGGTGAAGAACCGCTACATCCTCACCTCCGCGCCGCAGGGCCTGATGATCATCGACCAGCACCGCGCCCATGTGCGCATACTCTTCGACCGCTACGCCGCGATGGTGGAGCAGGGCCAGATGACGGCCCAGCGCCTCATCTTCCCCGAGCAGCTCGACCTGGAGCCTTCGCGACATGCCGCCATGTCGGCCATCGTGCCCACGCTGCAATCCATGGGCTTCGAAATCACCCCCGAGGGCGACGCCTCGTGGGCCATCCACGCCGTGCCAGCCATCCTGGGCAACACCCCCGCCGTGGGCGTGGTGAACAATATCATCGACAGCACCCTGGAGATGGAGGATGACGCGGAGACGGCCCAGTGGCAGCGCATTGCCCTGTCCATGGCCCGCAGCGCGGCCATCAAGCGCGGCGTGCCGCTGTCGAAAGCCGAGATGGACGCCATCGTGGCCGACCTCATGCGCTCCGCCACGCCTAACTTCACCCCCGACGGCCACCCGACCTTCCGCGTGCTTTCGCTGGCCGAAATCAACTCATATTTCTGATGGCCAGCGACTTCAACCAGCATCTGGGCCAAGAGCTCTCGCAGGGACTCAGGCTCTCGCCGCAGCAGCTTCAGCTCGTGCGCCTGCTGGAGATGACGGCCCCGGAGCTCGACGAGGAGGTGGCTCGCCAGCTTGACGACAACCCGGCCCTGGAGCGCGCCGAATGCCCCGAGCCAGCCTCAGAGGGCGACTTCAACGAGACGGCCGAGCAGCTGCAGCGGGCCGACTACCGCGACGACGATGCTCCGCCCATGCCCCGCTCCGGGCGCCCCGACAGCGACTTCGACATCCAAAGCACGCTGCGCTCTGCCGCGCCTACGCTGCAGGAATATCTGGAGGAGCAACTGTCGCGCTCCGAGGTGCCTGCCGCCGCGCAGCCCTTAGCGAAATTCATAATAGGCAACATCGACCCCACGGGCTACCTCTCCACGAGCCTGCGCTCAATGGAGGCGTCGCTCGAGGCCGCTGGTATACACGTCAGCCACGAGCAGATGCTCGAGGCTTTCCGTGCTGTGCGCGAGCTTGACCCTGCGGGCGTGGGGGCCGTGGACCTTCGCGACTGCCTGCTGCTGCAGCTGCGCCGCGGCGAGCCCAAGCCGGAAGCGGAGGCCGACTGGCGAGCGGCCACGGAGATTGTGCAGGATTTCTTCGACCTCCTGGGCAAGAAGCACTACCCGCAGCTGATGCGCGAGACGGGCCTCGATGCCGAGGCTCTGCGCCGCGCCATAGCCGTGGTGCGCAGCCTCAACCCCAAGCCCGGGCTGCAGGTGGGCGATGAGGAGGCCGAGCGACGAGCCACTACCATAGTGCCCGACTTTCAAGTTGAGATCGACGGAGACCGCGCCCACGTGGCTCTCCTCTCGGCCCCGCCAGCCTTGCAGGTTGAGGAATCGTTTGAGCGCGAAGCCGCTCGACCCGCCGCCACTCCGCGCGAGCGTCAAGCCCAGGCGTTCATCAAAATGAAACGCGACGAGGCTGCGAATTTTATCTCTGTGCTTCGCCGCCGCAGCGATACGCTGATGGCCGTAATGCGCGCCATCGTCGATATGCAATGGCCCTTCTTCCTCAGCGGTGACCCCGCCGACCTGCGCCCCATGGTGCTTCGCGACATAGCCGAGCACACGGGGCTCGACATCTCCGTCATCTCCCGCGCCGCCCAGGGCAAATACGTCGAGACGCCCGCCGGCGTGTTCCCGCTGAAGATGTTCCTCAACGAGCGCCAGGCCGAAGACTCCGACGCCACCAGCCACACCCTGCTGCAAGCCGTCAAAGACGTCATCGACGGCGAAGACCCCGCCCATCCCCTCAGCGACCAGGCCATCTGCGACGCCCTGGCCCAGCGCGGCATCGACATGGCCCGCCGCACGGTGACGAAATACCGTGAACGCCTCGGCCTTCCCCCCGCCCGCCTCCGCAAATCCCTATGAGAGCAGCCCCCAACACGACAACTCCCACGCAACCCGCGCCAAGAGACGCACATTCGGAGGCAACCCCTCCGCACGTAGTGCTGTACCATGGCGCAGCACGTTAACGCCATAGCTGCCAACGTGTTAGATGTAGGGACGCACGGTCTGTGCGTCCGATGAATCACTTGGTCCCCCTGTAGGGTTCGTGATTCTCGTCTTTGTCGTTTTCTCGGATTAGTGCGGCCGAAACGAACTTTCGGCCCTACAATAGGGGGGGAACGCAGGTGGCGCATGTGTGTTCGCGGCCGAACGGTTGGTTAGACCGCGATGTTGGGGAGAAAAATGATTTTTAAATTTATTTTTAACATCATTTAACAAATGGGGGGGGTAAATGCAAATAAATATTTAACTTTGCGGCGTCTATTACAGCAAATCATTATCTATTCATTATTAACCAATCAAAAATCTAACTGCAATGGCAAACAATGACAAAGACATCGTGAATGTGCTCTTCGAATGGATGGTAGATGGCCTCATCTGGCTGGCCGAGGTATCGATGAAGGCCCTCATTATCGGCATCAAGCTGCTCTGGCTTGGCCTGGTGAAGCTAAGCCAGTGGGTGATTCGCCTAATAAGCAAGAAGGACGCCGGGCAGGCCTCACCGGTGGAAGCCGAGGAAATCCTGGACTGAACGACCTGCACATATTCCCTCAAATCCCGACGACACTCTCTACGCCGGGATTTTTCGTAAATATATCTTTAATCACAATATCCAATGAAACTGATTTCTTTCAAGTCTCTTTTTGTGCTGCTTGGCATAGTGCTGGGCAGCATGATGTTCACAGCCTACGGGCAAGAGGAAGTCGTAACAGAGGGGGAAGTGCTTGTGCAGGCAGTTCCTACCTCTAATATCAACCTGCGGGGCTATCCTGGCCCGGATGGCAACGTGGTGACCACGGTGGGGCCCACCGACACCCTGCGCGTGTGCTATCCACCCGAGCGCGGCGAATGGATTTATATCGTCGTGAAAAAAGGTTCACAGGGTTATGAGGGCTTCGTTTCTGACAAACAGGTGAAGTATATTGGCCCGAACTCGGTTGATGAGCTGCCACTCACCGACGACGCGTACGAATCTGAAGATGGTCAACAGCCAGACTCCCTATGGCCGTGGTGGCTGATCGCAACGATATTCGTGGTGTCGATGGGCCTATGCGTGTGGATGTACAAGTGGTACGACTATCGCGACAACCTGCGCTATGGCGAGCACTCCGTATGGCCCGGCTACACGGTGGTGATTCTGTCGCTCGCAGCCTTGGTGTACGTGTGCTGGAGAATAGTGACCATTCGTGCTCATGCGTTCGAAACAACCATTTGGGATGCGGCCATGGTACTGAGCGTTGGCATCCCTGCCGCCGTAATCCCTTGGCGTATAGCCATATCCGCAATGGATAACAAGAAAGACCGTACGCAAGACGATAGCGCTCGCCGTCTGTGGGGAATAACGATGGCCTACGTGGGCTGGCTCGCGCTTATGATTCCGATCGGAATTTTTGTGTTGGAAATAGGGCATCCCTGGCACATCGTGGCGTGCAAGGACACGTTCTGGAACATGATACTCTTCTTGGCAGCTCTGGCATTTGCGGGCGTGGTTCTGGCAAAATTCATATGGCCCGTTGTAGTGAAGTATCTCTTTGACTCAATGCCGCAGGTTCTGCTTCTGTTGGCTAACTTCATAGTGGCATGGGCGTTTTTCCGCTTCGCCCACGGCGTGTTTTACGATACATTCAGCGGTTTTAACTACCTCCTGGGCCTTTTCCTGGGCCTCCTGCTGGCAATGTACATCTTCGGAACCATGTGCGGCGAACTGAACGAAGTCCGTTGCCCTCGCTGCCACAGCTTCGCCGGCCACCATGTGGGCACAACCGATCTCGGTACCTCAATAAGCTCCCACACCGAGACACGCGATATTAGCAACAGCTCAATTAGATCGCCCTACGGTGGCGAAGTGAGCAACGCCAAATCCCATGTGCGCGTCTTCACGCAGAAGCACTCCTGGCAGACTCACCACATCTGCGGAGTGTGCGGCGAAGATTGGACGATGACACATTCAAGCTCAAAAGACGTTGGCGAGCAAGAGCTGAAACGCACCTATGACGTAACCTATTGATTTTCATCCCCCCTCTCCCGAAATAGGCGAGGGGGGGGGAAATGACACCGACATCTAAGACCCTCTTTCACACCTTATGCAACTAATCATTCTTGCCGGGATTGGCGACATATTGGGAGCCACGGCGGACTTTTTAACTCTCATATCCCCGAGGTTTTGCCTGGGATGCTTCCTGCCGTTGATTGTGATGGAGGTTTGCTTGTTCGTCAAAGGGCGCAAGTTGGCCAGGACGAAAAGCCGGGAGTTCGCCAGCTTCAACATCATGCGCAATTGGCAGATGGCTTTCAGCGCGACTATTTGTTGCTTCGGAGCGTGGTGGATATGGACGTGCGACATCAGCTCTGGTGTAGCGGCAGCTAACGCAGCCGTGACATGGGCGCTTGGGCTGTTCGGTTGGGAATCCAAAACGCTGATGCTTTTCTTGCTTCTGTCGCTGGCAGCCGCGATCTACGGCACATGTTCATATTACTTCATTAAGAAGGTGCCTGCGTTTAGCACACCCTTTAATATCGCTCTCTGCTTCATGGTGGGCTGCTATGCGATGCGTGTGGCCTGTGTATGCGTGGATGACTACCTCGGGGAGGGTTTCTGGCCCTTCATCGGCAAATGCGTGGCGTGGTGCTACATATGTTGTATCTGTTTCTTCGGCTCAATGTCGTCGATGACATATTTAGACAGCCGTTGCACGGTTTGTCTTTCGCATAGGGTCACTCATAAGATTCTCTCTACACGCTTTGGCGAGCCGTACGAAAGCATGGAGAACTTTAGGAGGGAATTGGGCGAGAAACTCGGGACCACAACGAGAAGGAAAACGACATATTACAGCGACGGCTCGGAAAGTACAGACACCACGACCACCACTCATTACCGCGAATATAAGTATCGCGACATCGTCATGAAGAGGAATATATATAACACCTATGAATGCCCAACCTGCCTGCAAATCTGGGAAGAGCAGGAAGGGTATGAGGAGCTGTCGCGGCGCACTGAATGCTACGAAGTGGGCGAGACAACAAGATGAGGCGACGGCTTTTTCGCGGCATTCACCAGCAGCAGAATTTCCGAGTAAACATGCACATGCATAATTTTCAAATCATTAAAGAAACAAACTATTAAATACTCAATGAAAAGAACATTTTTTATTAGTCTGGTTCTGTGCCTTATGACCATAGGCAGCTCCAGAGCGGCTGCACAAACGCAGAGCGCAACCGCAGCCACGGTAAACCCCGTAGACGAATACATAGCGGATATTCACGATCCGCTTGATCCTAATATCGACCTAACCAACCTTGCCACGGGGTCCGATGTCGTAAAATTCGTTCGGTTTCTTGAGCGAATAGCAAAAGAAGAGATCAATGCATCCAGCATTCAGCAAGCAATGGACATCGTACATGCCAGTGAAAAGCAAATGGAATACTTCATAGAAAGCACTGAGCCTGTAAATGATACGGCACGCATGGCTGTGGCACAAGTTATGCAATATTATGGTATACGTGGTGCGATTGCGACACAACGTTTGGCAGGTAATAATAATTATGCAAATGCTCTCTGCGTGGCCAGCGGTATTGAACTTCCCGAAGGAGTGGTATTCGAAAATGAAGTATCGCAAAGTTGGAAGAAAATGATGTCAATGTATATGACAGAAATCAAAGGACAAGCCAATAAGTCTAACACTCTCGGAGAGTGCATTTTAAACTGCATGAAGGCATCGCAGACTTTCGGTCTTCGAGTAAAAGACTCACTTGAAAGTTACCTATTAACCCACTAATAGCTCAACTGGGGTTCAAATATCGCGTATGAATTTTGAGCCAATGGTTCCAGTGCGCAGTAAAACGTTCAATCGGACGCCCGCGATAATGGAATGCTAAATAGATTGCCCCTCCTTTATCCCTCTCCCCCGGTTTACGGGGAGGGGGATTTTTATGTAAATGAATCGTATTACGTGGGTTTGAAACCAACGGCTTCCGAAAGTCGCCCCTCCGGGGTTCCGTCGATTCTCGTCGCGGGTGTTGTCGCAGGCGTTTTCTCGGGTTAGCGCGGCCGAAACGAACTTTCGGCCCTACAATTTGGGGGCATCTTTTGAAAAAATCATTCCGGCATAGGGGCGCGTGATAGAAAAAATTTGTATATTTGCGCGGCAATGTTTGCTCGCAAAAGTTTACGGGTAGCAAAGCCGAAGAATCGTGACATTTGAGGGGTACTGCTGAAAAAGAGAAAGGCCCCGCAACTGATTGCATATGAGGGTCATTCGTTTGACACCATCTAATCCTATCTATCTTCCTCGATACTTCTATTTCAGGAATTAAACATGAACGAGAAATTGTCATTTTCGTGGAGCCACATTTTCGCTTTCCTGGCTCTGATTGCCGTTAGCTATCTTTCTTTCGTTGGCTTTACTTACCTCACGAACGGCAACTTCACGACAGCCCTCATTGGCATGGCGGTCACGGACTTGCTATATATTGTATTCTTTATCGGCGCGCAGCAGCTAAAGGCCTCTGGCGAGTCGATGAAGATAAAAATAATTTTTGAGAGAATCGCCGTTTTCACTGCGCCGATTATTTTCATCGCAGGCATGATTTCGGTTTCGCATTTCTGGACAGTGCACAGCCACAACGATGAGATTGTTGATACATTCAACGAGTCTATCAATAGCTCTAAGAAGCTGTTTGACGACTATGAATCGTACTCTACGGCTCGCATTGACAACTATGAAAAGATGCTCAACAAAATTATTGCTGACAGGAAATATGACCCGTCTTCTTTCTCGCGCGCTGGGTTTGTGCAAGGAAAAGCGCATATTCAGAAGGATAATATGGTGGAGGCTCTGCGGCTGCAACTGCTTTCTCAAAATTACGACTCGTTAAGGACCGAGGCAATCGCATGGATCGACAAGTCCAGCAATGGTGCAAGCACGTGGAACGTCTTCCTCCTCGGCAACACGCGTGAGATTGCAAGCGCGCTCAACAGCTGGGAAAACCAGCTAAAAGGATACTCAGAGAAAGCAATGTTTAACGAGATGATGAAAGGAGATGTGTACATGTTCTCGAGCGACGAGGCACAGAAGGCTATCTCCGGGATTGAGGGTCTGACCGCCACTTACACGCAGATGGGGCCTCCCTCTTTACCTGCCATCATCTTCGCCGTGGTATGCTTTTTGATGCTGATGGTGCCCTATTGGATACAGGACAGGCATGCCAAAAACGTGTACCGCCTCGTCGGCAGCGAAAAGACGCAGGGAAAGCCATCATTCTGGTCCAAACATATACGCCCTCTATGGGAAAAGATAACTGGCGACAATGACGGCCCGCTGCCCGAACTGGAAGAGGACCCAGACTACCCCTCTTTTACAGTCGACACAAGAATAAAAACGAGAAGACGATAACTTTCTCACGCCTAAAGACTTTTTTCACTATTACACGACATAACTTTTACTTATGCCCGACAAGCACGAAATAATAGCCAACGTTGAAAAATACACAGCATCGGAGTTAGTGGATTACATCGAGAGCGGCATTATCACTCTTGAGGAAATCGAATTCTCCGTAAGCGAAGACGTTTACCGCGAAGTTTACGACAAACTCAACCGATTGTTTGACGGCCCCGACACTGTACCCCCAGGAGAGAAGACCAGGCCGATGCAATGGTATGAAGTAGACCAAAATAACATCGAGTCACTGAAGCGATTCGTCCGTGAGAATCCTCATGACAGCCAGTGCGATGAAGCGAGAAGACTAATCAATGCTTTAAGACGTGAAGCAATGATTGGACTTGGAGCACAGGCACTTATTAGCCGCATCAATGAGATAGGGACAAACGAAAAAGACAGCAATAGCAAAGATGCAGCTATTGTATCGGAAATAATCGAAAGGTTATCAAAAAAAAGAGTTACTCGCGAACAGTTTCTCGGCATAATCAGAAACGACAAAAACCTGCTAAGCTCCTACGTGCTCACATCCCTCGTTGAAAAAGGTGTGATTATGTACTCTGAATTAGAGCATCTTGGTATAGACCGCCGGTTCATCGAACATTTGGCAAACAAAGTGCCCAGGCAGACGTTTAAGATGCCCCAAAAATTGAGTGAAATCGGCAAACTGTCTACAGAAGTTTACTTTTGGGGAATACCGTCGTCGGGCAAAAGCTGTGCTTTAGGTGCGATAATGAGCGTGGCAAACAACGGATTAGTAGCAAGCATGGCTAAAAATCCTACGTGCCAGGGGTACGATTATATGACGAGGCTGTCGACATTATTCAAGGAAGACGGTAAAGTAGGCACGCTGCCAGAGGGCACTTCCATCTACTCTACCTATGAAATGGGCTTCGACCTCACAGATGGCAACGGAGCAGTGCATCCGATCACTTGCATTGATCTCGCAGGTGAGTTGGTAAGATGTATGTACAAAAGGAATGCAAACGAGACTCTTGATAAAGACGAAGCAGAATCATTGAATACCTTGACGGATATCCTCGTGGACAATCGCACTGGCAATCGCAAAATCCATATATTTGTGATTGAGTACGGAGGGGAGGCTCGTCTTTATGAAGGCCTAAGCCAGCCCGAATACCTTGACGCCGCGTTGGATTATATTGAAAGAACCAAGATTTTCGACACAGAGACTGATGCGATATATATCATGTTGACTAAAGTCGATAAGACTGGAAAGGTAGGACAGCCCCTCGTGAAAGAGCTAAAGAGCTACATAATCAGCAAATACAAAGGCTTTTACGACCGTCTACAGCGCATTTGCATAGACCGAGAGATTAACGGCGGCGAAGTGGAGTGCATTCCTTTCTCTTTGGGCCAGGTTTGCTTCCAAGACTACTGTCTTTTCAACGAAGCGCCGGCGGCGAACATGGTTCGAAAACTCATAATCAGAGCCAAGGGATTCAAGAAAGGTAAATTGAGAGCAATCTTAAAAAAATAAGACGAATGAAAAAAATCGGGCTTAAAATAGTCAGAGTTTCCGGAGGAAAATCTACGCTTCTAACCCTGAACGAGGGGGAATGGGCAAGAAATGCCGTAGACATACGCGACATTCTTAAACTTTATGATTTAACAGACGACAAGCTGGCCACTTTGATGAGCTTCGCAGAGTCAGGCACGTTTGTGACGATGGCTCTTCCTATCCCAGGCAGAGGCACCGACAACACAGCCGCTTGGATCTATATACCTAATAGCATAGAGGTCAGCGGCACAGAGGTGGCTAATCTCATGCAAGAGGTTAAAGCCGAACTTAAGAAGACGCGCCGCGACGATGCGAGGCTGGAGGCTCTGTTTGCCAAGGAGTATCCGGCGACTCTGGCCACGGATTTCACGCCCTCCTCGACTGATATGAATTTCGCAAAGCGCCGTGTGTCAAATTTCGACATGCCAGAAGTGCTTGGCGCAAAACGCTATCAGCCTTATTATAGCGACTTTAAATACATCCTTATCGAGGATGACGATAGTCTAAAGATAACAGATCCTCGCGTGGTGGACATCTCGCGAAAACCGCTTGAGGAGACCTGCGCCGTGTATCCGCCCCAAGGCTTACCGGCAGACGTGACCGTGAGATTTGACGACGAGAATAAAGGGGTTTTCACTCAGCCTGTGTTCAAGAAAAAAGGCGAAATGCTCAAGGTTGTTTTCGAACGCCAGGGCTTCTTGCCTATTGAGCATATCGACCAAGTGACCGAGAATAATCAAATCTGCAGCTTGCCCAACAATATGGTATGGAAAATCTCCGTTACCAAAGACTTCTTCAAAGTGGTGGCACACAATAGCGGCGACGACTTGGGCGCACAGGCCGAAATCCATATAAACGGCAAACAACTCGCCAACAGACCTATTGTTCTGACCGAGAAGGAGGCAAAAAACGCCACCGTCAAAATCAAGGCCCCATATTTTGAAGAGGTGGAAACAAAGGTAGATTTCACTCGCGAAAAAGTCAAACACATTCGACTTCACCGCGCAGAGCGGACTCAGAATTGGGAGATTATCCTTCCCGATGGAAGCACGGCACAGATGACTCTCACCTCGAAAGCTCTGCCGCTCAGCCAAACAGAAAGTCCTCTGACAGGATATAAAGTTGACCATGCCCGTAGGCTCACTTACACGGCGCCGGGAGGGTTCAAGCAGTGGGCTATCGGCTTTATGTGCGCTGTCGCATTGGGTCTGGCCATATGGATAGTTTGCGCTGCTTTGGGCTGGGAGGATGGTAATAATGTGTCATATCCACCTACAAATCAAACCGTCACTTCCAACGATGACAATAAGACTACTCCCCCGCCCGTGACAAGTCACACCTCGGCTAAAAACGATGACGAAGGCAAGACTTCAGACATCCCGACTGACGTCAACACGACGAATTCAGGGGGCGTGGAATATCTCGACAATTCCGGTGGTAAATGGACTCGCGAAGATATGGAAGCATACCCTGAACTATCAGGATTGTTTGACGAGCTTAATACATATGACTTCCAGCAAATCTTAGCCAGAGAACCCTTGCTCCGCAATTCGGATCAGTATCAGCAACTGGTTAGTGCTATTCAAGCCAATCGGAGCAAAACGTTTAACGGACGCTACTGCCCCGACGGCGATAACACCATTACGCTCAAATATTACATCGACAAGCTGAACAAGCCGCAAAATCAGGCTGCCGCGACATCGCAAAGCGGCCATTCTCCTGCCAGCACTTGGACCGAACCGACTAACGCAACGTCTACACCCGCCAAAGCACATCCCAACGGTAACACCGGTAGACCCACTACAGGCAACAGTAGAGGTGGCGTATAAGAACGAATCATGGAAAATGAAAGCAAATGAGTAAATCTATATTCATAAAACCGATAAAGGTCGGCCTGCTTATCCTGGCGGTGCTCGCAGCAATCGCAGGGGTGTTTGTGTTCGCGAAGACAATAGTGCGCCCTCCGGCTAATCTGAAGCCTGTGGATCAGTACGCCATTCTTCTCGACAAGGAGTGTGCTTATTTCGACACGATTTCAGAGTTTCAAATTAGCAGAGTTGAGTATATTAAACTCGACGACAAACTCCGACTGTATGTAAGCGAGGGCGTGCTCGAGCCAAAACTTTCCGATGCCTACCGCCAAAAGATAGATGCAACGCATGGTAAACAATTGGCCAACTACGGATACGGCCTGCTCAAGCAATCCTCGTGGCAAGATTCAAAGCTAAACGAACTTCAAGCCATGCTCAAGGAACTTTATGCCGATGAGCTGTATTCTGGCGAGAAGGCCGCGACTGAAGAGTTTGTTGGCTGGTACAGTCATCTGACCAATGTTATAGAAAGCTATCGCAGCGCGCTGGCACTATCACGAAGCACGTCGTTCAACGGCGTTGGAGATGCCTCGTCAAAGATTACCAAGGCAAAAAACTATCGTTCGGCTGACTATCTTAGGAACAACATCGCGCTGGTCAACGCCCTCGACGCGCTCCCGGGAAAGCTTGCCCAGTCGCATTACAACTATGTCAGTGGAAAGGTTAATGCCCTGGCAGACTATACCAACGTGTCAAAAGATTACTATACCGAGACTCTAATTGATCGCGCCAATAAAGCATTGACTGAGTATAAGAACACTACTATCTACGGGAACAATAAACAAAGCGTTTCTGAATTGGAGAATAGGACGAGAGATTATGTGACTGCTGCGATGCGATATTATTCAGAATAAGGATTTCCACCTGCGCAATACGTTGGGTAAATCAATGGATTTATTATGAAGTATTTTTCAACCATATTCTTAACCTTATTGCTTTCTTCCTTTACTGCATTCTCGCAAGAGATATCTGAAACTGAAGAGCAGGAAACGACACCAGCAGTCGCTTTCTCTGACAGCTTTAGCAAAACGATTACAAGGCAACAGGCTCAAATTGACTCATTAAAAAAAGAAAATGACGCACTGCTTATTCTCCTGAAAAAGTCCATGGACGACATCAATACAAAGGAGTCGGAAATAGCTTATCATAAGCGCAGAGTCACCGATACTGAGAACTCAGCACTTAACGCTCGCAAGAGACATGAAGCAGAGATGGACGCTCTACATCGCAAACTTATCAGCTTGGCTTCCAACTTCTTGTATATCCCTTACGACGAGTATAGCATCAACGAAATAGCGGTGCCCGCATTCGCGGCATGCGAAGGGTCTTCGGCCTATGCAACGTATAAGAACCGTTTGCCTATGCTCACCAACTACAAAGATGACATTCTGTCACTCATCAATTTCATTTCTCTGACTGTTGCGGACTTAACCAGCGAGTTCAATCTCGACTTCATGAAGGAGGAAAAAGCGAAGAATCGCCTCGCTGAGTTAAAACAGACCCCCGTATACCTGAGATATGCGGCTTACGAGGATTGGGAGAACACTTATCTGGGAGGATATATCTTACAAATAGAAAAGGAGCTCAAGACACCTAAAAATGTAAATATAGAGTCGCTCAAAGATATTCAGAAGCAATTAGAGTCGGTAATTTCAGAAGAGTAATCCGTGTTCATAGTTGTTTCGGCGGCCGAAACGAACTTTCGGCCCTACTTTTTGGGGAATCCGCGGACGCTCGGACCGAGCGCCCCTACATCCAGATGGTCAACGTTTTATGTTATGATTCGCGTCGTTGGCGTTATCGGGGCTGCACCGTGGGACAGCCCTACGTGCGGGCATGCGCCCGAATGGTTCCATTGTTGGCGTTAATGCGGCCGCAACAAATTTGCGGCCCTACAATAGGGGGGGGAAACGCGATTGTTGTCGCATGTGTTTTTGGCGGCCGAACCGACCGTTCGGCCCTACAATTTGGGGGTGTCGTGGACGGGGTCGCGGGGTGGGATTGGCGGGGGTTAGAAGGGGTAGCCGACGGCGAAGTGGAAGGTGGCGTCGCGGTGCCAGTCGGGGTGGATGATGGGCCATTCTTGCTGGTTCATGGCGGGGTTGTGGGCTTTCATGCCGAGGTCGAGGCGCAGGAGGAAGTAGGTGAAGTCCATGCGCAGGCCGATGCCGTAGGCGAGGGCTATCTGTTTGTAGAAGGTGTCGAATTTGAATAGTCCGCCGGGCTGGGAGGCGTAGTCGCGGATGGTCCAGATGTTGCCGGCGTCGATGAAGAGGGCGCCTTCGAGCACCCAGAAGAGTTTGGCGCGGTATTCGATGTTGAGGTTGAGGGATATGTCGCCGCACTGGTTGATGAAGTCGCTGACATTGTTGCGCGAGTCGTAGCATCCGGGGCCGAGGGTGCGTGCCGACCATCCGCGGACGCTGTTGGCGCCGCCGGCGTAGAATCGCTCTTCGAAGGGCACCATGGTGGAGTTGCCGTAGGGCACGGCTATTCCGAAGCCGATGTGGGAGGCGAGGGCGTTGCGGGAGTTGAAGTTGCGGGTGAATGTGTAGTCGGCCTCGCCTTTGGCGTACTGCGAATACGGGATGCCGAGCACTTTGTAGACGCCGTCGCTGCGGTGCTGGCCGATGGCTGAGGATATGGCGTAGAGGAGGTTGCCGGCTATCTCGCCTCGCAGGCGCAGGGTGGAGACGGAGGGCTGGATGGCGAAGGCGTTGACGGTGGCTGTGGGTATGCGTCGGTTGGTGCGATAGTAGGTGTAGCGCATGCGCATTATGAAGTGGTCTTCGTAGCTATAGCGCAGCAGGGGGTTGTCGGGGGCTATGGAGTCGAGGAAGTTGATGGTGCTTTTAGGCAGGCGCACGTAGTTGATGTCGATGAGGTCGAGAGTGCGACGCGTGCTGACGAATCGGCGCTGCTGCGACCATTTGTAGCGCCACGAGGCTCCGGCGATGATGCGGGTGTACTCGGGGCGCTCCTGATAGTTGAGCGAGACGAGGAACTCTGTGGACGCTTTGCTGCGGCGCTTGAAGCGGCTGCTGAGCAGGGGGGCGACGAACTTGGGGAATGTGATGCCGAGCTCGCCGGCGTACTCGCTGTAGCGGTTGTTGATGAATCCGTCGACATTGCCGGAGAGGCTTTCGTAGCTGGCGCGGAATTTGGCGGTGAGCAGCTCGGAGCCTTTGAAGAGGTCGCGGTGCTGATAGGTGAGGCCCACGCCGAAGCCGAGGTCGCCCTCGCTGTTGGTGCCTTCGAGCTCGACGGAGGCCGTCTGCTTTTTGTTGCGGCTGAGCAGGATATAGACGTCGAGCAGCGGCAGGGACTGGCCCAGGGCCGAGGTGACGGGGCGGCTCTCTATGTTGATGAATTTGAGGATGCCGAGCTGCGAGAGGGCCTCGTATGTGCGGTCTACGGCTCGGGCCGAGTAGTCGCTGCCAGGGGCGATGAAGCACTTCTCTTCCAGCGCCTTGGGGCGGATATAGTGGTCGGGGCCGTAGATGAACTCCATGCCGCGGAGCATCACGGTGTCGCAGCCCGCGAGCTGGGCGTCGAGCGGCAGGGCGGGGTTGAAATCCGTGACGAAGACCACACGGCGCACCTTATACGCCGCCACGCGGGGCAGGGAATTGGCCGAGAGCTTGGTAGCGTCGACGCGCAGGGTCAGGGCTGTCTCGAGACTGCCTCGGACGGTGTCGGCCACGAAGGTGACGAGGTCTTTGTTGAAGGCGTAGTACCCGCTGTTGCGCAGCTGCTCGGCGATGGAGGCACGCAGAGCGTCGAGGCGGTTGCGGTCCAGGGGCTGGCCGTCGAAGCTATGGTCCACGGCCTGGGCGAGGACCGAATCGATGCCGGCCACGCCGGTGGGGGTGAAGGCCAGCGAAGAGATGACGCGCGGCGAGCCCGTGAGGATGCGGTAGGTGATGTCTATGCGCTTTTTGTCGGGGCGCGCCAGGCTGTCGACGATTACCTCGGCCTCCATGAAGCCGCGGTTGACCAGGGCCTGGCGCAGCTGGCGCGCGGAGGTGAGGGTGAGGTCCTGGTCGTAGATCACCGGGGGCTGGCCCAGGGAGCGCAGCCAGCGGTTGTACCACTTCGAGGAGTCGCGGCCGGAGAGGCTGTAGGTGGCGAGCTGCAACTTAGCGAATCCCAGCACCTTATGGTTGGGCTGCTGGCGCAGGAAGTTGTAGAGCTCGACGGTGGAGATGGTGTCGTTGTCGATGGTGATGTCCACGCGGTCAAGGAGCATGGAGCCATCGGGCACATGCTTGGTGGAGCTGCAAGCGGCCAGCAAGAGAGCCACCGCGGCAAGGGTGAGATATGACCATACGCGTTTCACGGCGGCAAAGTTAGCGCGTATGCGTGAGAAAAGCAAATGCGTGCGCAGCGCGGAGGGGAAAAACCGCGAGGCGGGGCATTTTAACCATAATTAACACGGCTGCAGTCGGCCGAGCGCGGCAGAAGTCGTAACTTTGTAAGAACTATGGACCGCAAACCGAAACTGTACCTCTTCCCCGTGCCTATGGGCGACACCCCGCCGGCCGACGTGCTGCCCGCGCGCAACACCGAGCTGCTGCGCGGCGTCAAGCACTTCCTGGTGGAGAACGTGCGCTCTGCGCGCCGCTTCCTCAAGGCCTGCGACCGGAGCATAGACATCGACGCCCTGACGCTGACTGAGCTGAGCGAGCACACGCGGCCCGAGGAGGTGGCCGCAATGCTCGAGCCCATGAGCCGCGGGCTGGACATGGGCGTGATCTCGGAGGCCGGCTGCCCCGCCGTGGCCGACCCGGGAGCCGACGCCGTGGCCGTGGCCCAGGCGCGCGGCTACGAGGTGGTGCCCCTGGTAGGCCCCTCGAGCATACTCATGGCCCTGATGGGGAGCGGCTTCAATGGCCAGAGCTTCGCCTTCCGCGGCTATCTGCCCATCGACGCCGGTGCCCGCTCGGCCGCATTCAAAGACATGATGGCATGCGTGCGCCGCGGCCAGACCCAGATTTTCATCGAGACCCCATACCGCAACAACCGCCTGATCGCGGCCCTGGCCTCCGCTCTGCCCGCCGAAGCTAAGCTCTGCGTGGCCAGCGACATCACGGGCCCCCGCCAGAGCATCGTGACGCTGCCCATCTCGCGCTGGCGCGGCCGGCAGTACGACTACGACAAGGTGCCCACCATATTCCTGCTCTATCGCTAACACCCCCACGTTGACCATGGCCGCACGCAAACGCATATCCACACGCAAGCTCGAAGACCTGCCGAGCCTCTTTGACGAGGTGCCGGAGGCTCCGCGCACGCCGGAGGCCGACATCATCGCGGCCCACCGCGAGCGGCAGTTCACCCCCGCGACGCCTATCACGGCCGATATGGCCATCAACCCCGCGGACCTGTGCCGCTACCGCGAGCTGCGCTTCATCAGCTTCGGCTCTGGCAGCTGCGGCAACTGCGCCTACCTGGGCATCCCCGGCGAGGGCGGCGTGTTGATAGATGCCGGCATCGACGAGGCCACTATCACCAAGGGCTTGAGCGACAACTGCATACCGCTGTCGCAGATCAGCGGCATACTGGTGACGCACGACCACGCCGACCACGTGCGCGGCGTGTACTCGCTGCTGCGCCACAACCGCCACATGGTGATCTACTGCACGCCCAAGACCCTGACGGGCATGCTGCGCCGCCACGGCATAAGCCGACGGCTGCAAGACTATCACAAGCCCATATTTAAGGAGTTCGAGTACCCCATAGGCCCTTTCACCGTGACGCCCTTCGAGACAAGCCACGACGGCAGCGACAACGTGGGCTACTCCATAGCCTGCGGCCCATACCGCTTCGTGGTGGCAACGGACATGGGCCTCATCACCGAGCGCGCCGACCACTATATGCGGCAGGCCAACATGCTCGTGGTGGAGAGCAATTACGACAGCGACATGCTGCGCCGCGGCCGCTACCCCGAGCATCTGAAAGCCCGCATCCGAGGCGAGCGCGGACATATGGACAACGCCGCCACGGCGTCCTATCTGGCCGAGATATGGCGCCCGGAGCTGACGCACATCTACCTCTGCCACCTCAGCCACGACAACAACACGCCCGACCTGGCCCTGGCCGCCACCACCGCCGCCCTGCAGGCGCGCGGCGTGACGGTGGGCGACGCCAGCGGCTCGCCCCTGGCCCTCGGGGCGCAGGTGCAGCTCGCTGCCCTGCCGCGCGGCAAGTCGTCGCCGCTGTTCGTGCACCGTTTGCCCAGAACTTAGTACCATCTTTTTTCATACCCACCAACGCCCATGGCCACACTCCGCGTCCTGGCCGCAGCTGCCGTCCTGACCGCCGCCACAGCGCAAGCACAGCTACCCATGCAGTTTCCCCCATCGCTACAGCCCGGCGACACGATCGCCATCATCACACCATCGTCGTCGCAGTACACCGAGACCATCCAGCAGGCCATTGAGGCCCTGAAGGACTGGGGACTGGTGGCCGAGCCTCTGCACCACGCCATGGGCAAGAACTATGGCTCGTACGCCGCAGAGCCCGAGCTGCGCGCCGCGGACCTGACGGAGGCCTTCGCCAACCCTCGCTATAAGGCCGTGCTATGCGCACGCGGCGGATACGGGGCCGTGCAGGTGATCCCGCAGATCGACCGCCGCGTCATCGCCCACAACCCCAAGTGGCTCATCGGCTTCAGCGACATCACGGCCGTGCACGCCCTGATGCGCACTGCCGGCGTGGCTTCCATCCACGGCCCCATGACCAGCCAGTTGGCCAAGGAGGGCACGGCCGACCCCTCGCTGCAGGCCATGCACCGCATCCTCTTCGAGGGCCTTCCCGCCGAGGCCACCGCTCCCCCGGCCCCTTACGACCACTACGGCACCGCCACGGGCCGCCTCGTTGGCGGCAACCTGGCCGTGCTCAACGGTCTGGCCCAGACGCCCTACGACATGCTCGGGGCCATGGCCCAGGAGCCCTGCATACTCTTTATAGAAGATGTGGGCGAACGCATCTACGCCGTGGAGCGCATGCTCATGCGCCTGCACCTGAGCGGGCTGCTGCAGCAGGCGCGCGGACTGGTGTTCGGACAGTTCACCGAGTACACGCCCGACGAAAATTTCTCGTCGATGGAGAGCATGATCTACACCTGGCTGCGCCGCTGGGGCTACTACGACCGCCCGGGCTTCCCCATCGCGTTCAAATTCCCCGTGGGCCACGTCACCGACAACGCGCCCCTGGTGGTTGGCTCGGAGGCCACCCTGACAGTGGGCGACCACGGCGCCACCCTCACCATGCGCGCCGATTGACCGCGATTCTCTTAGAGCCTGTCCCATAAAATATGTTAACGCTGAGGTCGCATATCTTGGTGGGATTTTGGAGGCGGCGGGAGGGAGCAATGCCGTCGCATTGTGACCGAGCGGCGGCTTCGAAAGCACCCAAGAGATGCGAGGCGGAGGTAATATTCGGCCCTTGAGCGCGTTAATGATATGTGAAACGTTACTCTTTTACTTAACACGTATCAAAAGCTCTGGCTCTCCGCGTTCAGCGCCCGCCTGAACATCAAGCTGAATATAAGACAATTAGAAGTCAATATATATGTCTTGAGGACCGGCTGCCAATGGCGGCTGTTGCCCGATTGCTTCGGCAAGTGGAAAAGCGTCTATCATCGTTTCCGCAGAATCAGCGAATAGGCTTGCTCATCGGTGCCGTCGTCACGACAGCCAACGTCCACGACTCAAAAGCGGCTTATCCTTTGATTGGTGGAATCGCTGCACGACATCCTTCCATAAATACAATTAAGAGCCTGTCCCATAAAATATGTTAACGCTGAGGCGGTCAGCCATTGAGCAG
>CAZSHV010000009.1:0-37789 GCA_964606815.1 uncultured Bacteroides sp.
TTGGCAGCTTGTCTTTGGCTGTACGCTTGCCGCTATTAGGCCGCGTTGGGGACTTACACCCGTTAGACTATGCCCATGTCGGGCGAACAAGCCAAGCGCGGAGGTCAAATATGACCTCCGCGCTTCGTTTTTCAGTTTTTTCGCAAATCGCGGTGCGGGGATGGGTGGAGTTGGCGAAAAAATTCGTAACTTCGCGCTTACAATTTCAAAGATAAGAAGATTATAGAAAAATGGAATGGTTAACTGAATTGCTGCTACCGGGCCACACGTCGATAGCCAGCGCCTTGGTGCTATACTCGTTCGTGATCGCGGCGGGTATTTTCCTGGGCAAGATGAAGGTTAAGGGCGTGTCGCTGGGCGTGACGTTTGTCCTGTTCATGGGCATCCTCATGGGCCACTTCGGCTACGAGATTGACGACAACATCCTCAAATTCGTGCGCGAGCTGGGCTTGATTCTCTTTATTTTCTCAATCGGCCTGCAGGTAGGCCCTGGCTTCTTCTCCTCGTTCAGAGAGGGAGGAGTTAGGCTTAACATTCTTGCGGTCACGGGAATAGCCCTGAACGTAGCGATCGTGCTGCTGGTGTACTATTTCGGCAACGTGCACGACATCTGCGCCTTGGTGGGCGTGATGAGCGGAGCCGTCACCAACACCCCCGGCCTGGCCGCCGCGCAGCAGACGGTGTCCACTCTGGCCGACGGCGCCGAGCAGGCCAACATCATGGCCTCCGGCTACGCTGCCGCTTACCCCTTGGGCGTGGTGGGCATCATCATCGCAATGTTTGTGGTGAAGGGCGTCTACAAAATCAAGACTAACGACGAAGTTGCGCAGATTGAGCAAGACCAGGAGAACTCCACTCTGAAACCATACATGATCTCGCTGCAGGTGACCAACAAGCTCGTGGACGGCCGCACACTGGTGCAGCTCCACGACATCATACTCTGCAACTTCGTGGTGTCGCGAATGATCACGGCCTCCGGCGAGCTCGTAATCCCCAAGTCGACCACCGAGATTCACCTGGGCGACAAGCTGCTGATCGTATGCTCCATGGCCGACACTGACAAATTCCTGGCCGTCCTTGGCGAGGAAATCGAGATGAACTGGGAGACCACCCCCACCCCCGTCTACTCCCGCCGCATACTGGTGACACAAAGCAAATTTGACGGCGTCACCCTCGGCTCACTGCGCCTGCACAAGGGCTACCGCCTGAACTGCACCCGCGTGAACCGCGCCGGCGTCGACCTGCTCGCATCTCCCGGCCTGCGCCTGCAGGTGGGCGACCGCATGACCGTGGTTGGCAACCTTGAGGACATCGACCGCCTGGCCCAGCTGATGGGCAACTCGATGAAGCGCCTCAACCAGCCCAACCTCATCACCATCTTCGTCGGCATCATCGCCGGCATCATCCTCGGATCAATCAACATCGGCTTCGGCATGAAGCTGGGTCTAGCCGGCGGACCGCTGGTGGTGGCTATTCTGCTCAGCCGCTTCGGCTATCGCTTCAAGCTCGTCACATACACCTCCACCTCAGCGTCGATGATGCTTCGCGAGCTGGGCATATGCCTATTCCTGGCCTCGGTGGGCATAGCGGCCGGTAAGGGCTTCGCCGATGCCGTGTTCAACGAGACCGGTATGTGGTGGGTCATCTGGGGCTTCGTGATCACTACTGTGCCTCTGGTGGTGATTGGCCTTATCGCCCGCGGCAAGTACAAAATCAACTTCCTGCACATCATGGGCCTCATGTCCGGCGGCTACACCGACCCCCCGGCACTAGCCTATGCCAACAATTCCACCGCCAACGATGCCCCTGCCGTGGCATACTCCACCGTCTACCCTCTCACCATGTTCCTGCGCGTGGTGGCAGCCCAGACCCTGGTGCTACTACTGGCATAGAGACACGTACATATTCAACAATGGCTCGGCAGCGAAGCCGAGCCATTGTTATTTTCCGGAGAAATCAGAGGGAATCTACAGATGGGTTGAAGGCCTGGATGCGGCCGTCGGGGCCGATGAGCACTGCGCCGTAGCTGTCAGTGAGTCCATAGCTTATAGCCAGCTCCTGAGCCTGCGCGGCCGACGGTACGAAGAGGGAAGAGCTGCTGACGCCGTCGCGTTGGGCCACTGCTGCCGCAAGCTCGGGGTCGTCGTCAAGGCAGACTGCTGCAAGGTTGATGTTAGCCTCGGAGTGGTCGCTGATATAGGCTGCGTAGCGGGCCAGAGCCGTGCGCGAGGCTGCGTCAGATGCCGACCAGAATGCTACCAGAGTTTGCCCGGAGCCTTGATGTCCGAGCTTGACGGTGGTCGAGGCGTTGGAGAGTGTTGCTGCGGGAGCGGCATCGCCCGTCGATAGATGGCGCGATGACACGCCCAGGGCGGATTGGAGTGAAAACGTGAAAGTAAGTAGCGCGATTACAGAGAGAAAATACTTCATCGCAATAAATTTAAGTTCATAAATAAGCTGAAGCGCGTAGGCATCGCGCCAGGGCGCATCAGCCCGCCGATTTTCGGCGTGGACGGCCCTGGAATACCTCTCTTGGCAGCGGGCTCGCCTTGAAACGTGCTGCAAAGTTACTCATTATTAGCCGAATAGCCAAATTTATGCCCTCTCGTGCTTGGTTTTCGAGCCTTTACAAGCCTCGCAAAGCGTGTGCTGGCGCGGGTTTCAGGCGATAGTTAAAATTGTTAAACTGGGCTATGATGCTCCATTAAAAAGTTATGACAATTATCACAAAAATCTACAAATATTAAGTCTTATGCGAAATTCTGCTCTCAAAATTGCAGTTTTTTAAAAATAAATGCGTAAATTTGCAGTGTCAAAAAAAGATTGAGCAAGATTCAACCCTTGCACCGCACCGATAGGGCAATGATAAAGTCAGCGATAGAAAAGGTAATGACCGACGACATGGCGGGTATCTGGAGCATCCTTACTTCAGACCAGAAGCGCATTGTCGTCGATAACTTCATTATCCACAATTTCAAGAAAAACCAGATCATCTACGCCGAGCACGAGACGCCGGAGTACCTGTGGTGCCTTCTAAAGGGTAAGGTGAAAATCTACAAGGACGGCGTAGGCGGTCGCCAGCAGATTCTGCGTCTGATACGCCCCGTGCAGTACTTTGGCTATCGCGCCTATTTCGCCGAGGAGCCTTATGTGTCATCCACTGCCGCCTTCGAGCCTTCTGTGTTAGGAGCGCTTCCCATGGAGATTGTGAAGCAAACTATATCGGAGAACAACGCCGTAGCATGGTTCTTCATCCATGAGCTTTCTCGCAACTTGGGCCGCAGCGACTCGCAGATCGTCAACCTAACCCAGAAACATATCCGCGGACGCCTGGCTGAGGCCCTGGTGGCCCTGCGCGACAGCTACGGTTACGAGGACGACGGCATGACGCTCAAAATATACCTCTCGCGCGAAGACCTGGCCAACCTTTCCAACATGACCACATCCAACGCCATCCGCACCCTATCGGGCTTCGTGGCCGAGAAGCTACTGGTGGTGGACGGCCGCAGCATCCGCATACTCCAAGAGGCTCGGCTGAGGAAAATCAGCAAATTCGGTTAAAGTCAATTCAAATCTTTAAACAAGAAATGCGCCTCAATCGGGGCGCATTTCTGTTTGGTATATATGTAGAGCGTTTGCTATCTCTTCGCAGTGGCGAAGCGCTGTTTGCTCCATGCGTCGCGGATGATTTCCACGTCTTGATATCCCATCCTCTCAAGCATCGCGCGAAGCTCGCGCGCTGTCAAGGGATTGATTTCAAAGAAGAGCATGCCGCCAGGCGTCAAGGCTGCCAGAGCCTTGTCTGCAATAGCGCGGTAGAACAGTAGAGGGTCGTCGTCGGGCACGAAAAGCGCCTGCTCTGGCTCATGGTCTATCACACGAGCCTCCATCTCTGTCCGTTCTTTCTGCATCACATAGGGAGGGTTGCTGACTATCACGTCAAAGGGGCCATTCAGAGGTTCTGCGCCGAGGATATCGCCAAGGATAAATCTCACTTCGGCCTTAAGCCTGCGGGCATTGTCGGCGGCCTGGTCAAGGGCTACCTGGCTGACATCTATTGCCGACACTCGCGCGAATGGCAAATCCAGGGCCAGGGAAATAGCTATGCAGCCGCTGCCGGTGCCAATGTCGAGCACACGCAGGTCTTTACGGTCATGGCAAGCGTCCACTACAAGGTCTACAAGCTGCGCGGTCTCGGGACGCGGAATCAGCACGCCGGGCCTTACGCCGAACATGCGCCCGCGGAATTGCGCCACTCCCAGCGCGTACTGCACAGGCTCGCTGGCGACCACGCGCGCGGCCACTTGGCGCATGCGCTCTACACTGTCGGGGGTGAGCTCGTAGCCGGGATTCGTCAGAATCTTCAGACGCGACAGGCCTGTGGTATCTTCTATGATGATGCGCAGCATAGAACGAGCTTCCCCGATGCCCACCGCTGGGGTGAGTGTCTGGAGAAGCTCGTCTTGGATTTCTCTTATAGTCATGCTATGTGTGAAAATCAAGAGCCGAGTGTGGCCCTGACCTCTGATAGCTGATTACTGCACGCGGAAGCCGTCGATGCAGAAGTATGCGGGATTGTTCATGCCCCACTGGCCGCTGTCGCTGGAGCTCATGGTGAACACCAGAGCGTCGATGATACCGAACTGGCCGAGCTGCACCTTCTGCCACTTGTCGAGGATCTGGCCCTTGTCGGCGAGCATCACGTCAACGGAGCCCACAGCGGCGTTGTTCTTGTAAGCTGTGATGGTGAGCTTGCACCAGTCGCTGGCGGTGAAGGCCTTGGAGAAGTCAGAGCCGTTCTTCATAGCGTAGTAGCCCCAGGTGGTGTTAGTCACGTACATCACATCGGGATAGAAGGTGATGCCGTTCTCGCCGGAGATCACGCAAGAGCCCTCGGTGGGATCAGCGAGGTCAACGTCAGCGGTGTTCCAGCAAGCCACGAGGTAGCCTGCGCCGGTGCCTACCATGCTGCCGCCGGTGACGGAGGTCCACTGGTGGTCAACCCATGCGCCATCAGCGGTGTAGTCTTCGGTGTCGGTAGCTACGGAGGGGCAGAAGCCGTACCAGCTCTCATACACCACGCCTGCGTACTCGTCGGCGTAGGACTCGTGAGAGAAGTTGATGCCGTCGACGGCAAAGCCGCCGTTGTTGGTATAGCACAGGTCCCAGGGGCCGTCGGCAGAGCACTGGGCGCCCATCAGGTCGATTTCAATCACGGGCGAGCCGGGATACTTGTTGTTGTCGTCATCGCAGGCGGCAACGCTGGCAGCCAGGGCGAGTGCGAGAACAGAGCGGAAAACAATCTTTTTCATATCTGCTTTGGTTAAAATATTGATTTTTAATATGTACGCCCGTGGGGAGTCGAACCCCAATCGACGGAACCGGAATCCGTAATTCTATCCATTGAACTACGGGCGCGAATTTTTTACAAATTTTGCGCAAAAATACAAAACATTTCGTAATTTTGCAATATCGCTCGCATATTTTTAAACCACAACACCCCGAAAAGCTTCATTTCTCTGATTTTTATGGACGTAAGGATAGAGCCTTCGTGGCACAAGCTGCTTGCCGAGGAATTCGAAAAGCCGTATTTCCAGTCGCTGGCCGGATTCGTGCGCTCGCGCTACGCCGCGGCCACAGTCTTCCCTCCAGCCGCGCGCATCTTCGCCGCTTTCGACGCCTGCCCCGTGGCCGACGTCAAGGTAGTGATCCTCGGCCAGGACCCCTATCACGGCCCCGGGCAGGCCAATGGCCTGTGCTTCTCCACGGCGCCCGGCGTTGACATACCGCCCTCGCTCGTGAACATATTCAAGGAGGTAAGCTCCGACACCGGAGCCCCCGCCCCGGCCAACGGCGACCTCCAGCGCTGGGCGCGCCAGGGGGTGCTTCTGCTCAACGCCACCCTCACCGTCGAGGCTCACCGCGCTGGCTCGCATCAAGGCATGGGCTGGGAGACATTCACCGACGCCGCAATCGCACGCCTGGCGGCGGAGCGCGAGCATCTGGTGTTCATGCTCTGGGGCAGCTACGCCCAGCGTAAACAAGCTCTTATCGACCCGGCTCGTCACCTCATACTCCGCGCGCCCCACCCTTCACCATTGAGCGCCTACCGCGGCTTCTTCGGCTGCAAGCACTTCACGCAGGCCAACACTTACCTGGCAAGCCATGGTATCGAGCCTATAAAGTGGTAGTCATCATCTATGCGTACATTAATTATTACACTCATCGCACTGCTGGGCCTGTGCACAAGTGCCCTCGCCCAGAGGCTTGACACCCGCCAGGGAGCCATCAACGAGCGTGTGCGATCTCTGCAGGTGCACCCCGAGGGGTATCCCCTCGCCCCGCCTGTAATCGAGCTCCTCGGACCGGGGAGAATACAGATTTCCTTCGACCACCTCAGCGAGGACTACACACGCCTTCGCTTCCGCCTGCTGCACTGCAACGCCTCCTGGCAGCCGTCGTCGCTGGTGGAAAGCGAATACGTCGACGGATTCAACGAGGGCATAGTCGATGATTACGATTTCTCACGCCAGACCACAACGCACTACGTGCACTATTCGCTGCTCATTCCCCAGCCGGGCATGACGCCCTTGGTGTCAGGCAATTATCTGGTGCAGGTTTATCCCGAAGACGACCCTGACGACACATGGCTTCAGGCTCGATTCCTGATCTCGGAGCAGCTGGCGCGCATAGGTGCCTCCGTCACTTCAAGAACAGACAAGGACTATAACGACGCCCACCAGCAGCTTTCTCTCACCGTAGACACAGAGCTGGCCGGAGTGGCCGACGCGTTCAACGACGTCACCGTGAAGGTGCAGCAGAACGGTCGCTGGGACAACGAGGCCACCCTGCAAAAACCTTTGCGCCTGGCATCGCGCAGCGTGGCGGTCTACGAACACCTGCCCCAGCTCATCTTCCCCGCCGGAAACGAGTACCGCCGCTTCGAGATAGTCTCCACGCAGTATCCCGGCATGGGGGTGGAGGCTATTTCGTGGAACGACCCTTACTACAACTTCACCCTCTATACCGACGAGCCCCGCTCCGATTTGCCCTATTCATACGACCAGACCCAGCACGGACGCTTCACACCCCGCGAGTACAACTCCACGCAGAGCGACGTCGAGGCCGACTACGCCGTGGTGCACTTCTCGCTTGATATGCAAGAGGTGCCGGGTGCGATGGTGTTCATCGACGGCGATATGACGCAGCGTCGCTATGACCCAGAGAGCCTGATAGTTTTCAATCGCGCCACTGGCCGATACGAACGCGCCATGCTGCTGAAGCAGGGTGCATATAACTATCAATACCTCGTCGTGCCCAACGGCAGCGACAAAGGCCAGACGGCACCCGTGGAGGGCGATAAATATCAGACGGTCAACGAGTACACAGTGAAGGTCTACACTCGAGGCCCCACGGACCGCTACGACCGACTCATCGGTGTACAAACCATCACCTCAGGCATATGATCCTAATTGCTCCTGACAAATTCAAAGGCACTCTCACGGCTCGCCAGGTTTGCGAAATCGTTAGCCGCGAGTTTCCTGACTGCCTCCTCTGCCCTATGGCCGACGGCGGCGAAGGCACGGCAGAGGCCATCGCCGCTACCACCCCAGGCTGGATTCCACTCGGGTCGTGGTACTTGCACCCTGATACCTCCACGGCCGCCATCGACAGCAGCGCGGTGATAGGTCCCGCGGCTTACACTAGATCTAACTCTGGCATCATGGACCGCAGCTCCGCCCCGCTGGGTGAGGTGGTTAAAGAGATTCTAAACGACGGCGCGGAGCGTGTGGTCATTGGTATAGGCGGCACGTTCACCTGCGACGGCGGCGAGGGCTTCCTCCGTGCCCTCGGCCCCGAGCCGTTGGAGTCGTACCGCTCACGTATCATTGGCCTTAGCGATGTGCAGGTGCCACTGGTTGCACCTATCGGAGAACCGTCAGCTTTGATGTTCGCACCACAGAAAGGCGCCACAACGGAGCAGATTCCATTGTTGGCCAAGAGATTGACAGCGGTACAGAGCCGATACGGCGGCAGCTCTCCCTTCGACGGCGCGGGTGGCGGACTTGGCTACGCCATTGCCTCGGCCATCGGCGCCCCATGCTACGCCGGAGCTGAATATGTACTCGGTCTTTACAAAGTGCCCTGGGATAGAATCACCCTCGCCATCACCGGCGAAGGGCGCATCGACAGCCAGACAGCTCAAGGGAAAGTAGTTAGCGTCGTGGCACGCGAAGCCACACGCAGAGGCATACCCGTGGTCGCCATAGGCGGCTGCGTAGAGCCCGGAGCAAGCTTGGGAAGTGACATCCCGTCTGACCTCGTGCAGATAATCAGCACCGAAGATTTCCCACCGGCAGGCACCCTCACCCACACAACCGCAGCCCTCCGCCTCGCCGCAGCCGCCCGCACAATTACAAAATGATTGCAGTGGCGAAAGGTCAGTTAAGCCGCAAAGGCCCCCGGTTATGCTTTGAGGAAGCTGCGGAGGACGGCGGCGAAGAGGGTGGGATTGTCTAAAAAGGAATAGTGGCCAGCCCCCTGCACCTCCACCAGGCCGGCGTCGGGGATAAGACGCTCCATGAGCTTGGCATCGGAAAGTGGAGTGGCGTCGTCGTTTGTGCCCCACACAAGAAGCGTGGGGGCTTTGACTTTGGGCATAAGGTCGCGCAGGTCTTCGTTGACCGACCGAGCCATAATCTGACGCATCATGGGCGTGGAGCTTTTATAGTCGGCGGAGCCTCCGCGGCCGCGCCACCACTCGATGAACCGTGCGCCGCGCTCTTTGCCGCAAAGCTTGGGCGCGAGCCATTTAGCGCATTTGAAGGCTCGGATTTTGAGCCACTTCCACAGCGACAGCTTCTTCTTAAGGCCTGCAGAGTCCACAAGCACGAGCTTTGAGACGGGATGCTCGGCGGCATATGCAATCGCCACGCGCCCGCCGTAAGAATGGCCGATGAGTGCGGGCTTGTCCAAGCCGAGAGCCTGGATGAAGTCGCCCAGCAGCTGGGCATATTCGAAAGTTCCCCACACATCCTTGGGCTCTTCAGACAGCACCTCCACCACTCCTTTGAGGCCGAAACCGGGGAGGTCGAGACTGTAGACGGTATGCGATTCGGCAGCCACGTCGGCGATAGAAGCCACAGTGGAGGAGTTGCAGCCCCATCCGTGCATTAGCACAAGGGCGGGCCCAGAGCCTTGCACGGTATAGTGCACGCGCAGGCCGCGGAGGTTGATACGATGATGTGCGGGTGTCATGCCGCGAAGGTACGCGATTATTTCTAATCATCCAAGTCCTTATGACCGCTCGCGCATCAGGTGGAGCCATTTGCGGTAGCCGACGAGGGCCATGATGGTGTAGAAGGCGTAAAGCGAACCGGAGAAGTAGATGCCTTTGTAGAAATAGAGGTAGACATAGACGGCGTCGACCACGAACCACACCAGCCACTGCTCGGCATATTTGCGGGCCAGCATCCACATGCCTGCGAAGCTGAGCGAAGTGGTGAAGGAGTCGAGCCAAGGCACCGTACTGTTAGTCCAGCATATCAGCACGCCTGCCACTGCGAGCCATGCGGCGACCCACACGCCGGCGAGGCAGAGGGCCACGCGGGCCGGGATGTGGCTGATAGGCACCTCGGGCTTTTCGGTCCGCGTCTTGGTGCTCCATACAGCGTAGCCGTAGATGGCTATGACCAAATAGTAGATATTAATAGCGAAGTCGGCATACAGGCCCTTGCGGAAGAACAGCCACATGCCGATGATGGGCATAATGACGCTGGCGATCCACAGCGACCGCTTGGCCTTGTATTCGAGGTAGAGGTAGACCAGGCCTACCCCTACCTTTAGAATATCAAGTGCTGTGTCCAATGTGAACGTCATCGCTGCGGAATCAGAATTTCACGCTCACGGTGCCCATCACGTGGATCGGGGCTTGGGCAGCATAACCGGCGTAGCGGTAAATCACGGGCTTGCCGCCGTCCATGTAGTAACCGGCGCCGGCGTAGCCGTTGTTCTCGTACTTCTCGCTGAAGAGGTTGTAGACGTTCATGCCCACGCGCAGCTCCTTGAGAGCGGCGAGATTCTTGAAGGTGTAGCCGAGATGCAGGTCGGTGACGAAGTAGGGGTCGAGCGTCATTTCATCGTTGCCGGAATTGGTGAGATACTGCTTCGAGACATACTGCGACGAGAGCTTGGCGTCGAAGCCTTTCCATGTGAAGTTGAAGGAGTTGTGGAAAGTGAAATCAGGCGAGAAAGCGATGGGGGTATCGCCGCAGTCGAAGGTGATGGGGTTGGTCCACTCATCCTCGTAGATGTATTCAGTGAAATCCTTCACACGGTTGCGGCTCCAGGTGCAGGTGAAATCCCAGTCAAACCATTTCACAGGCTTGAGCTTAAGTGTGAGCTCGGCTCCGAGGCGGTAGCTGGAAGGCACGTTTACGGAGACGGGGTTGCCAGTGTCGGAGAGCTGGCCGGTGGGCACGAGCTGGTCCTTATAGTCCATATAATAGAGGTTGAGGCCGGCGCTGAAGATGGTGGAGGAATAGTTGTAGCCCAGCTCGTAGTCAAAGAGACGCTCGGCGCGGGGCAGGCGGTCGGGGGCGCAGTCTATGAAGTTGTCGCGCGTGGGCTCGCGATGGGCCACAGACCAAGAGCCGAAGAGGCGATGCTTGCGTGAGAACTGGTAGTTAAGGCCGGCCTTGGGGTTGAAGAAATTGAAGTGGCGGTCGATGTCGAGCAGCTGCATGGCCTCGGTGTTCCAATCGTATGTGTCGCTCACGCCGGTGATGCTGTATGACAGGTGTCGGTACTGCAGGTCGGCGTATCCGCTCAGGCCCTTGGTGATGTAGACGTCGGCGCGGGCGTAAACGTTAGCGTCGAGCTTCTCGCCGAGGTTGCGGTAATACTCATGCAGGGGGTCTATGGGACCGACATAGTTGCGCACCCACTGCACCTGGCCGAAGTGGTGACCGCGGTAGTTGTTCACGCCGCCGCCGAGCGAGAGGTTGAGGCGGTCGGTGGAATAGTTGGCGGAGAATACGCCGCCGCCGAAGCCGTTGTCCATCTTCTTCAGGCGCACGAGGTCGCTTTTCTTCACCAGCGAGCCGTCGTACATGAAGGGCTCCAGGCCGTACTCCACGAGCGTGCGCTTGGTCTTGTACTGCTGGTAGTAACCGTCGCCCTTGACGTAGAAGAGCGTGGCGTTGAGCTTCCACGCGCGGCCTATGGCCTGGTTGAAGATAAGCTGGAAGTTGTGCTGGATGTAGTTGTCTGTCTGGTCGGGATAGTAGGCGGTGTTGCCAGCCGCGTCGGTGTACTCGCCGCAGGGGTTGTAGCGGCGACCATACTCCTCCATCTGCTCCTTAGAGGCGTAGTCCCAGGCCATGTAGGTCTGCTCTTTGCCACCGAATGCGAGTAGCTTTACGGCAGTGGCGGCGTTGTAGTAGGCCACCTGTCCGTAGTAGCTCCAGAGCTTTGACCATGCGCGGTCGATGTATCCGTCGCTGCCGATGTTGGAGAGACGCAGGTCCACGGCCCAGTGGTCAGCCATAAGGCCCGAGGATGCTGCAGCGGTGATTTTGCGGGTGTTGTACATGCCGTAAGAGGCGTCGACGCGCGCCCAGGGCAGATAAGAGAGGGTGGACGTGCGCATATTGACGCTGGCGCCGAAAGCGCCCGCGCCGTTGGTCGACGTGCCCGCGCCGCGCTGAATCTGCACGTCGGCCAGGGATGAAGCCAAGTCGGGGGTGTTCACCCAGTAGACCACGTGGCTCTCGGGGTTGTTGACGGGCACGCCGTTGGCCGTGACGTTGATTCGCGAGCCGTCTGTGCCACGCACGCGCAGCGAGGTGTAGCCGATGCCCGCGCCGGCGTCGCTGGTGGTGATCACGGAGGGGGTGGAGAGCAGCAAGTAGGGCAGGTCAAGGCCGTCGTTGTTCTCGGTGAGCTGCTCGGAGCTTAGGTTGGTGAAGGCCACAGGCGTTGTGGCCGTGGCTCGGGTGGCGAGCACCTCCACTTCTTTCAGGTTGTTGTACGCGGTGGTGTCGGCCTCCAGGCCGTTGGCAGCCCACAGGCTGCCGCCTGCCAGCGGCACCGCCGCGGCAAGCGTGATGATAGTTCTCTTCATTTAAATTTCTCTACGCCGGTATTACCCGGATCAGGTTCGAAGGGTCTAATCTCAGCCTTTCCCCCCGGGGAGGGAGAAAGACACCCCTATAAATGAGATTTTCGTATTTTCGCCGCAAAGGTAAGTAAAATCCCCGTAATTGTCAAAAATTAACCACCAGATTTGCAAATCAAAAAATATTAGCTAAATTTGCAGCTGAAACGCTCACCGAAGCCCCCGACAGGGCAAAGGGGAGGGTTAGTAACATATTAATAGCGTTTATCTACGCTTATTCTTGATCCATAGGAATCTCGCAAATTCGTAATTTGTGTCAAGGATTGGCAACGGTAGATGCCTTTGGTGTATGATATCCACGTATACGACCGCGCCGTGGTGGCGTGTTCGTAATACTATATCGTACGGCGTGAGGCTTCGGCGTTGCTCTTCCCACACAAATGGGCAATGCGAGAGCCTCTATGGATAGGAAGAGCAGCGAGATAATGAGCACTCACGCTTTTTTTATCCACGCTCCCGAATCAGAGTGCCTATAGGGAGCCAAAAACTTTACAGCAGACCGATCATACACCCAACGTACTGCCTTTTACTTTTACTTTTTCCCGCTCTTGCAATTCTTTAGAATCTGCGGGAGGCCATTTCATTTGCGCCTTCACCCACTACAGAAGCTGCCTGAGACTGCCTGAGAGACTGTCTTATAATTAAATTCCATCTAATTCCCATGACATGACTTACGATGTGCTGATTAACAATAAGATGTACAAGGGCCTTTCATATGCAACGCTCATAGCTCTTCCCATCGGACCGACTACCTTAGTGCGTCGGGCGAATTCACAATGGATTATTGCATCTGAATGCGTCGAGTTATCTCATGTCATTAATCGCGCTTTGCCACCTGAGAGTGTAAGTCCTAACATTTCTTTGAGCGAATCTCATGGTAACCCTATGGGCATGGATGGCAACCGGGCTCAACAGATTGATGCAAGTGGAGCATCACTCTTACCGACGCCAGTTGATGAGCCTAATGACACACACACAGTTTCCTCCAATTATACTCCTGCAGCCTTCAGCAGCAATGACAATGATTCACGTGATTGCAGCTCCGATCAACTAGATTATGAAGATGAGGCGTACGATTATGAGCAAACAGAGTACGAGGAAGACATGGAGCCGATGCCCTTCGTCCCAACTATGGATTATTTAGAGTACAAGAGAAAAAGGAAGAAGGCTATCATTGGTATCTTCACTTTGGGTCTGGCCGCAATGTTTATGTTCGGCGTTGGACGTACATGGCGCAGTAATATATTTGCGGGCACCTCTTTCATGCGCCATGAAGGCATCGCCTTCGTGCTTAAAGGTCTCTCGTTTTTCCTCTTGACAGCCCTAATGGCAATCCCATATTTCATATATTCTATTTTCGCCTTCTTCTACTATTCTATAAAGATGAATGTAATAAGGCAGCAACAACTTCAACGCACTTATTCATGACTGGAACTTTATATTACGCCGAGCTGGACTCTGAGGTCTTCGGCCCATATTCTATCGATACTCTCCGCGGCATGCATCTAACGCCGGACGTGCAGATCCTCTCCACCGACACCAATCTGTGGCGACCAGCCGAGGATGTGCCGGAGCTAAGGTCGTCGCTCGATTACACGGACTATTCGCCTTCAAATCCGCTACCGCCCACACCCGTGCCGAGAATGGATGCCGACTTGATTTCCGCACCCGCGTTCAACGAGCGAAGCATCTTTTACGTGATGCGCGGCGGCAACCCCTACGGGCCGTATACCCTCGACGCGCTTATGTCCGTGGCCATGTCGGAGGACACACAGGTGAGCCTCGACGGCATGGTGACATGGCACCGGGCCGTCGATATCCCCGGCCTTATCGACACCCTCGCTGCCGGCGCGGAGGCTCCCTCCCCTACCCCTGCCGACGAGCCCGAGTTGAGCATGGCCGAGAAGAAGCAGATTGTAGGCAATATCATCAAAGGCATCTTCGCTATTTCCGACAAAGACATCACGCCTTATCGCCGCGTGTTTGATTCCACCGACGAAGAGCTTAAATTCTACGTCGACGAGTATAATCATCGCTTCGACGAAATCCTGCGCAAGATAAGCGAAATCATATCCCTGCATCGCAGCGACCCGCTAAACGCAAATCTCCTGACGCTCACCATCGACTCGCTCAACACGGCCATAAAGAAATTCGACGACAGATACATGGATGAGTTCATGCGACTCGAGAGAAGGGGTGTCGCAGCTCCCGCACGTACCGTTAATAATCCGGATAGCCCCCCAGAAAATAGTAGCCTCGCCTCAGTGTTTTGTCTGGGTTCTTCAAAAGTTAGCTTCGAGCCCCCGTTCGCTGACGTTGAAATGGAAAAGCGACTGTTTGTCGAAACACTGTCCGACAATCCCATGCTTATAACATATAATGATGAGGGACAACGAAACGCGGAGGACTTCATAGACAGCGTTGCTGCGCATCTGCTGCAGGCAAATACTCCGCGAAGCGTGGGAATCACAGTCATCGACCTCGAGGAGCTCTCTGGATTGAGCAGTGCGTTCAAGACTCTGAACCGCGACATTTATAAGGTGGTAAGCGACTTCACCCTAGCCAGAGATATAATCCGCGACACTCAAACTCACGTCGGTAACGTGATTCGCAATCTATTAGTACTACCCAGAATGACTCTGCGTTCCTACAACACCTCTCACGACAGCCAAGAGCCACATCAGCTGCTGATCGTGAAGAGCTTCCCGTCGTCACTCTCCGGAGATGCGCTCAACTCCCTGCGCTTGATCGCCAACAACGGCCCACGCGCCGGCGTGCATTTAGTGATTATGATGTCGCAAAGCAGTGTGGTCGCATGGGGAACTAATTCGCGTATAAATGATGATTTCAACCTCGACGAGTTCCGGGCCAAGGCTGATTGCTATAGTTTCTTAAATGACCGCAACCAGGCCCTCGACGCTTTCCTCAACGAAGATTTCGGCGAGGCCGGTTACCGCGTGACAGTGCGAAAATACCGTGCGGAGAGCCTCGCTCATATCCGAGATATTGTCGACAGCGTCAATGCCCAGTGCGAATTGAGAGAGGACGTGGTGCTTCCGCTGGCCGACTATCTGCAGCCCAGCCGTATGTGGTGGACAGCAGACAGCAGCCGCATGATCGACGTGCCCTTCGGTCTGTCGTCTGACCGCAACGTGGCTGGTCTGAAGATCACGCAAGAGAGCGGCCAGAACACGGCTGTTGTTATCGGCATCCCCGGCTCCGGCAAGAGCGTGTTCCTGCACTCATTAATCCTCAACGCCGCTTTCAAGTATTCTCCCGACGAGCTGAGGATGTATCTGATCGACTTCTCCGGCGTGGAATTCAACACCTATGCCTTGGGCCAGTTGCCGCATGCCCGCGTCATAGCCCCCGAGGCCGAGCGCGAGTTCGGCATCAGCATTCTCCGCGAATTGGAGGAAGAGGGCTCGAGGCGCATGACATTATGCCGCGACTATAACGTCAACAGCATCGTGGAGCTGCGCCGCGTGGCCCCGGATCTGAAGGTGCCGCGCCTGTTGGTGATCATAGACGAGTTCCAAAAGCTCTTTGACGACAGCAACGACAAGCTCTCGCAGGAGGCCAACGCGAAGATTCATATCATCATCCAGGAGTTCCGCAAATTCGGCATCAACCTGGTGCTGGCCACCCAGAAGCTGCCTGCCAACGCCATGCTTCCGCGCGACCTGATCGCCAACCGCGTGGTGTTCAAGTGCACCCCCGGCGACTTCCAATCGCTTATCACCATGGAGAATAGCCGCGAGGTGCCGCGCCTGCGCACTGGCGAATGCATCTACAACTCTGAGTCCGGGGCATCATACGACAACGTCCGCGTGCAGGGCTTCTTCGCTTCGAAGCAGGAGATTGACCGGCTGCTGGCCCAGTTGCATACCTTCCAAGAGTCCAAAACATACACTCGCGAGCCCATGATGGTGTTCCGCTCTGGCGAGCAGCCTCTGTTCATCAACCGCCGCCGTAGGCCCGAGCATATCGATAAAGCCATCATCCCCGCCAGAGTGCCGATCTACGTGGGTGAGTCAATCGCCGTGAGCGACACCGACGTGTGCGTGGAGCTGGTAAAGGAGAACTACAACAACCTCCTGGTCATAGGCGGCGAAAGCGCCGTGGCCCAGCGCATTGCGTTCAACTCTGTGCTATCGGCTATCAGCGCCCATGAATCAGACACCGCATCGGTATTCGTAATCAACGGCATGCGCGATGACAACCCCCTCTGGGACGAGGTAAACAGCACTCTCGCAAAGGCTGACGTCACTTATGCCAGCGCGCAAAAAGAAGACGAAATCGTGAAGATGCTCACCTATTTCAAAGACGAAGTTGAGTCGCGCCGCTCTGACGACACCGCCACGCAGCCCCACATCTATATCGCCATCTTCGACGCGCAGGGTGTGCGCGCTTTCGACCCCGACACGTCCAGCGCATTCCCGAAGCCCTCGGCGGCAGCCAAGCTCATGGCGTACCTGATGGACAAGGGCCCCAGCGTGGGCGTGTTCACCATCATCCAGACAGACACTCTCGCAGGCATATCTCGCATCGACCAGAAAGCCTTGGAGATGTGCAACTACCGCGTGGCCCTGCAGATGCCCGAGGCCGCGTCGATGAAGGTGATGGACTCTTACGCGGCCAACAAGCTGTTCGTCTTCAACCGGCCGTCATCGATATTCCGCGCCTATATGCGAGACAACAGCCGCAACACTTCTATTAAATTCAAACCATACAAATAACCCCCTATATATTCATATCAATTATGGCAATGCAATTGACCCCCGAAGAGGTGTACAGCTTCCGCATGAAGCTCCAGCAGTTAGCCGACGATCTCAACGACCAACTGCGACGCACCGACGCCGCCATGGACGCCGTGGCGCAGGAGTGGAAAGACGCTCAGTTCAAGAAGTACCACGAGCAGTTCATTGAAGACCGCGACCTTATCGCTCCGCTCCGCGACGAAATCACGGAGTTTCAGGAAGGCCCCCTCCAGCAGATTCAAATCAACGCACAAGAATATTTAGACCTATGAGCCAGACTCACGTAACATCAGCCGCCCTCATCACCCTACAAAACGAACTTACAGCACTGTCCAATGCCATGCAGGATCTTTACGAGACCCTCAATAGCGACATGGGCATATTGGCGCAGTCGTGGAACGACACCAAATTCGAGGAATTCCAGGAAAACTTCCGTTCGCGCCAGGAGCTCCTGGCCACCCTCGCCGAGAAATATAAAGACTGGGCCACGCACTACCTGCCCCCGCGCATCGAGCACGCCCTGCAGCACGAACAAGCAAACACCGGTATTTGACAATGGCAAGTGACATTAATGTTGATCAAGCCACCCTTGGATCACTCAGCAATGCGCTCTCGCAGGCTTCATCAAGCATGGCGGCTTTGCAAGGGCAAGTGACCGGTTTTGTGTCTGAGGTCCGAAATCAAGCCAACGTCATACTCAGAGATTGCCAAACAAAAGAGCGAGATGCGGAAGCCCAGTTAAGGCTTGCCGAAGCGGCCCTGAGCGCTTGCCGCCAGCGGAGAAATCGCTCTCGCTCAAGCGATGACGACGAGGACTCTGATCCGCCATCGTGCGACTGCGAGGAGCGCGACGCGCAAGAGGCTCGTGACCTTCACCACATTGCTCAGCAAAGGACAAAACGTGCCCAGTGGTATATGAGCAAGATCGAATCTGCTATTAGCCAATATGAATCGAGTCCAACTGGAGCCAAGGCTTTCTCTAATATTAGCGGCACGCTGATTCCAGAAGCCCAGGGGCGCCTGACCAGGCTTAACGATGTAGTGGAGAAACACGAGATAATGGAGACCGCGCTCACCTCGTCGTCGACCGGAGTAGTGCTTCCCAACGGCCACGAGGCCACGGCCGAAACATTCCGCGAGCAAGCCGAGGCCTCCAAAGGGAACAGCACCGTAGACAAATTCATGCGCGGTATGAACCGCGTGAAAGAGAAACAGGAAGAGCATGATCGTCAGCAAACCATCATACGTAGATATCTTTCCGGCGGCGATCCGCGCGAGCGCAGCCGTTAACACAACTCAACATGGAAGCACCTAAATTCGGCGACGAAGCCTATAACATTCAGAAGGCCTTGGAAGCAGTTTCTGTGGCTTCAGAAGGGAGTTGGACTGACAAGCAAGGTTTTAATTTCCGCCTATATCACGTGTCGTCTATTAATCAGCAAATACGCGATCTCAGCAACTCTCTTGGAAACTTGGCCAATGAACTTAGTCAACTAATCTCCAACATGACGAACGACCTGAGTAACGGCGAATGATAACGAATCATAATTCACAAAATCATGGGTGACATCTCTAATATTAAAATCAATGACGACGACTCGGTGACGACGCTGCCCTCCGCGGGCATCTGCGCCGGCGAGAACCTCGATGCCAAGAAGCGTTGCGAGATACGCGAGGCTCTGCTCAAAGAAGCCGCGATAATCGATATACTAAATATCGAGAAGGCCAAAGGGGGCGCATTCGCCCCTCGGCGCATGAAACGCCGCGCCTTGGAGTACGCCAAAAGCGCGGGCATTCCCGAACACGTCGTGGAGAAAATCATGATGAACAGATTTCCCAACGACTTCGCCAACTATTCCAAAACCACCTCCATGATAGTCTGGCTCTGGGTCATCGGCATCTTCATCTGCGGGGCAGTCATCCTTGGAATTTTTGCAGCAGATGAGTTTTCTTACTTTTCGAATATGAAAGATGACGCGAACAGATATGAGCTGCTCCGACATGCAATAGAGTCAAATGACAGAGAATCTCTGTTAGTTATCTGTACAAGGCAGACTTATTGGGACGGGAAAGACTTGTCTATAGATGATATACAAAACATTTTGGATAATACACCTACTCGGGAGGAATGGATAGTCCACATAAAAATTCATGAAAAGTGGTACACAGAAAAATCTAACAACATTTTTGAGGACTTCATATATTACCTATTAGGTGTCATTGCCTGTCTTGGCGTGGCCGGTGTGGGGGTGTGGCAGTTCGCGAAGACGAAGAGGGCTATCATCGAGTCTGGCGCAAAGTCGCTGGTAAAGAGTAGCCAACGTTTCACTTAAAACATAAAAACTAATAAAATACTAATCATATGGGAAATCTTTTTAATGTCCCCGCCGGACGATTCGCCGGCGAAGACCTCGCGGCCAAGAAGCGTCGCGAGATGCGCGAGGCTCTGCTCAAGGGCCAAAAAGTGGAGCTCGGAAACGGCCAGACATCCCCCGCGGGCAAACTCGCCGGCGAAGACCTCGCGGCCAAGAAGCGTCGCGAGATGCGCGAGGCTCTGCTCAAGGGCCAAAAAGTGGAACTCGGCAACGGCCAGACATCCCCCGCGGGCAAGCTTGCAGCTCAGTGGTATGAGAAGGACCCAATGCTGCTGCGCAACGAGCAGATATCAATGGCTCGATTCTATCCTGATTTCAAAATGGAGAAGCTCGAGGACGGACGTCTGTGCTGGTCGGGGTTTCTGAACGTGGGCGTGTACGAGTCGAAGTTCGGGAAGCCGAAACAGTACTATGTGATGGCTCTTTACGACAACAACCATCCTGTGCAGCAGATGGGGTCGTCGGTGAGAGTGTATCCCGTGATGCCCGACGTAGACGAGCTGATAGCCGAGTGCGGCTTCATGCCCCACCACTTGCTTCGAGACGCTAACGGTACCGTATACCTCTGCACCAACGAAGCAAGCGACCAGCGCGTAGGCGCCACCAAAGACACTGCCGCTTCCGTGCTCGGATGGGCGCAGAAATGGCTGATGGCCTATGAATTAGTTCTGACGGGCGACCTGCCTATGTCTGAATTTAACCGCCACGGCGCGATCTAATCTTGCTCCCTATGGACAATCACTGCAGCACAGTAATATTCAGCGACAAGGCCTACAACGAGCTGATTCGCGAGAGCTTCTCGAAGCATCCCGTTGAGACGGGCGGCCTACTGTTGGGCTACGTCGTCAACGACACCTGGGTGGTGATGGAGGTGGTGCCTCCCGGCCACAAAGGCATACACGAGACCGCTTACTTCGAGTATGACGTGGACTTCGTCAACTACCTCATCCCCACGATAGCCAACCGATACAAGGACCCCCTGCAGCTGCTGGGTCTGTGGCATCGTCACCCCGGCTCTATGGACTTTTTCTCGTCAACCGACGATGAAACGAACTCCGAATTCGCCTCCCGCAGCAGAATCGGCACCATCTCCGGCCTGGTGAACATCGACCCTAACTTCCGCCTCACTATGTACCACCTCGACCACTTCACAGGCCCGCGCCCAAGAAACGTGGCATATTCAAAGGTTGACGTGGAGGTTGGCGACGACTTTATCCCGGAGGAATTCTTCGCTCTGCGCTATATCGACGGTGAGAACAGCAACCTGCACCCCGCTCCCACGGGGGACAATACCCAGACCTCGCAGACCCACTCCGCGCCCCGCTCGCCTCGCAATGGCGGCGACGAGGCACAGGACCTGGCAGAGAAAGCCGAGAGCCGCAACGCACCTAAGACAGACGAGGCTGCCGCAGACGCTGCTGACAACACAACCAAAACGGACAAGGCGGAAACGCCCGCTGCAAAGCCAAGCCTGTGGCGTAAGCTTCTGCCCTGGGGCATTGCTGCCGTGGCAATGTTCGCCATTTATCGCATAGGCTATCATTTCGGCCAAAAAGCAAGTTTGGATATGGACAGCATTTCAAACACTGAGGAGCTGGCACCCCCCGCCGGTGAAGCAACTCAAACACACGACAATTAAGATGAGCAAAGTTGACATAAATAAATTCCTGAAAGGCAAAGGCCGCAAACCTACTGTTTGCTTCCCGCTTGACGTCAACGGAAGCCACGAGCTCTGGGGCTTCTACCATGCGGAGTCAAACTACTATAACATCATCTCGCTCGACGGCACAGACCCCCGCATGGGCGGCGCGACGCCCATCCTCTTGGGGCACTTCTACGAGAGCAAACCTGACGCTCCCGGTGCAGATATGATCTACGGCTGGCGCGACAAGGAAGGAAAAGTGCACTTCCAAACTGCCGACGGCACGGAGTGTCAGCTTGAGGGTTACAGCCTGCAGATTGACATCTTCTCGCGCAATACAGGTATTCTTGAGTCTGACATCATGCTCAAGAAGGGAGCTGTGATTATCGGCTGCGGCTCTGTTGGCAGCCTGGTGGCCCTGGAGCTGGCAAGAGCCGGCGTGGGACGCTTCTTCCTTATCGACATGGACATCTTCAGCTACCACAACATATGCCGCCACCAGTGCGGAATCCTCGATGTGGGCAAATACAAGACCACGGCACTGCGCGAGCGCATCCTGCAGGTCAACCCCCGCGCCGAGGTGCGGGTGTCGAACGCTCGAATCCAAGACGTGCCATTGGCTGAAATCGAGCCATTCTGCTCGCCCGACGCCGTAATGGTGGGTTGCGCCGACAACCGCGAGGGTGACTACTACGCGGCGCAAATGCTGGCCAAGCCTAACGGGATGCCCTTCATTTCAATAGGTTGCTGGGAGCGCGCCTTCGCCGGCGAGATTTTCTACGTCATGCCCGAGGGCATGCCCGACTATGAAGATTTCATGGCCACCATGAGCGCCGCCTCGGCCCGCGTCGAGGCCAACACCCACATCTATATGGGCGAAGTGGGCAGTTTCGAGCCTGGCATCTCGGCCGACATCAACTTCGTCACCACCATAGGCGTGAAGATGATTCTCGACATCCTCAACCGCGACAATGAGCACTACACGCAGCGACTGCTCGACACCCTCACGCAGTACACCCTGATCTGCAACACCAACAACCCCAAGATCGGCGGCGAACAGGCAGAAATCTTCTCCTACCCTCTGCAGGTGACGCGCAGCATCGTGCTCAACTACCGCGACGCGGCAAAGAACGGAGAGGTGGAAAGGGAGAACCCATCAGAATCTCAATCTTCCTCCAGCCAAGCAATCAACGATAATACAAACATTTAAATATCATTTTATTCACAAGTAATATGGGAAATCTGAATAACAATTTCCAGACGGACAATAGCGAAGTAATCAACGACGCGAACTCCGAGGAAAAAAGCGAGAGCGGTATAGGCGTACTGCTCTTCGGCATCCTGCTCTATGCTATTTCGCTCGCAGTGGCCGTGAGCACTGACCGATGGTTTTGGTACATCATGCTCGCAAGTTTCTTTATGACTCTGAAAGGTGGCTTCAAAATCAACGCTTTTCTCGGCTTGGTGCTTGGTTGCGTGGAGGTTGGTCTCTTCTTCCTCTGCATTGTGCCTTATTATTTCTAACCCCTTTCCAATCCCCGAAGCGCTGGGAACCTTCTCAGCGCTTCGACGAGGGGGAGTAACTGATAAATCTTGCACTCTATCCTGAGATTATACCGCTTGACCAAGCGGTTAACTTATGCTTATACTATTTGCATATTGATTATCAACCTGAAAAGAGACTAATTTAAAATGGGCAACATTCTTGCTTCATTAGGCAATTCGAAAATATACAAATGGGTTGCCAATTTTGCCCTATTTGGATTTACGCTCACACTGGCTGCATTTATGTTTGAGCAGTACAGGAGCGCCCAGCAGACAAAGGAAATCGTGGACAATCTGGTATATGTACAGAAATCTCTTTCAACAAAGTATCTGGGTGTATTCCCTGATTATCTTGACCACATTAATGAGATTCTAGAGGGAGCACAGCCAAAAGATACGATAGTGATTTTCGAGGATGTGCTTTACTACGGATTCATCAGTAAGCCGGAGGAATTTAAACATATGCACCAGCGACTGATTGCCATGGCAGATTCCGGTGCTAATGTTACAATTGCTTACTACAACCCTAAAGGAAGGAATTTCCGAAGAATGATCATCGACCAATACATAGCCACTAATCTCTCTGCGCAGATGGACCAGGAAAGACGTGCGCTATACAGCCACCGCGAAAAGGGCACGAAGAGAGATATCAAAGAGCTCATGTCTATGGACTCGGCCCTATGCGACGAATACTTTAATCAAACCCGTGCCTCCGATCCAGACAAATTCAAACGAGGCGTAGACAAAAACCGAAAATCGCTTGCGAAGTTAACCGGAAAAGAGACAGGACTAAAACTTGAGCTTGAGCTGCTGTATGCCAAGATCGATTCTGTTAAAAGCAAACACCTCGAGGAGGACTATGACGAACTATGCCTCCACGATTTCGAGAATATGTATCGCAAAGTAAGCATGCTCATGAGTGACGAGTATATTCGCCATGGCATCGAGCTCATCCCTATCGATGAGAATTTATCCATTTCATGCTGGCTTGTATCTGATAAGGCCATTATGGCTTTCCCCAGCAAGTACGCCACGGATGAAATCGGCTTCTACTCGCAGGATCCCGCGTTCTCAAAATATATAAAAACCATGCTCAACGGCTTCCGTGGTAACTACTCGAACCTAAGCCCAGACCCGCAAGAAATACAATGACCCCACAACATTGCGTCTGTTAAAAGCAAGTCGTTTTTAAACGAATTATCAAATTTCATGAAGCTTCTAAAATTCAAACTTCTTTCTGCGCTCCTTACATCACTGATGTGCGGAGTATCTGCGTTTGCTTTTGACTCTGACAATTTTCTAAGACAATATCGGGCCGAAGGTTACGACATGACTTTCAAAGACCAGCACGAGAACATTTTGTTCCTTTTCATAGCAGTAATCTTGCTTTTGATGCATAAGAAGATCAATTCTAAATTTGAATACAAATGGGCCTTCAGAATTGCCTCAATAGCGATTATAATGTTTGCGCTCATTAATATGGCTCTAGGAGCAAATTTTCTCGAGGGTTCTCAGGAAGCTTTGTTTATATTTCTCATAATCTGCGTTATACTCCACTTTGTCTTTAAACATAAATTCGGAAGAAGCAAGTTATATTTAAGCTTTTATATATTCTTTTGCACTATTGTGATAGGAATAATTTTCCACAACAATGTGGATTACACTAAATGCGACAAGATGAACGAATATCCTCCTGAATATGGTCTACAATGGCGCCCTTTCTATCAAGGCTTTACTGATTATAATTATTTCAGCAGTATTGAAGAGAAAGTAAATCCATATGATTCGGACAATACGCTTTATGACATTTTATGGAGCGATTCACACAGCTATTACCATCCTTTTGAAATTTTAAAAAAGAAAGGGTGGAGCATAATTCAGAATGGGGAATACAAGCCAAGAGTGTTCATCAATCCTGACAAATCATTAGGGTACATCCAAATTAGGTACGGTGGAGGATTGATGCCGCCTTACTGTACTGTGGAATCAGCAAGTTCGCTTTTCTCAGGATATCCAATAATGGGCGTTTGCGACATCCATATAAAGGATAATTTAGCTGTGCTCGCCACAGAAAAAAATGATTCTATTCACCTATATATTAGGGATATGGATTGTGAATGGAAAAGGCCAACTTTCATTACGCTAAAAGATTCTATCCTGTCACTGCCTGACTCGCTCATCACAAATATAATTCCAGAGAACTACGTTCATGTTGGGTTAAATAGAAATTTTTATGAAGAATCTGCGAGCTTACATTTTCACAAAGACACAATTAAACGAATCGAGTATGGAGCTAAAATTCGAATAAAATTTCATAATTCTAAAGCAAAGGACAAAGTCTATTCTGATGATCCTAATAGTTTTGTAGAAATAAACTACTATGGTCCTCATCGCTTAATCCGCAACTGATTAATCCTGCTACAAGTAAACACAATATCATAATCAACCCTCAATACAAATATGGGGAATTTAGAAGGAAAGAAGTATCACATAACAGATGAGGGCGATGTGTACCGTATAAATGATGACGGATCCTTCACATCCATGGGAAATGCGGAAAACATATCTGAAAACTCACCCAGAACGCCCCGGGGCCTCGACAGTCAAGACACAGATACAGAGAAGAAACCCACCAAAGCATTTCCGGAAAAGAAAAAGTCGCGCAAATATCTGTGGATCTTCGCTTGTGCTTTTTTGCTTATAGTCGGTGTGGGCATGCTCTTCCTCTTCCAGCAGTCCATGGGGTCGCGCACAAAAGCCTCCACGAGCACAGATTCTATAGCTGTGTCTACTTCTGCCGGCGCTGAGTCAATGCCATACGTAGTAACCCCGCAAGAAGACAATAATGAATCTTCATCACAATTGCAATCTATTTCTTCAGATACCAAAGAGACAGAAAAAGGAGACCCTACACCAACTTCTCATTATTCAAAACAAGACGGCAGCTCGATCAATAATGAAGGAACAAAAAATGAAAAAGGGCATCTAGAAAATAATGCGTCAATCGCAACAAAAGATAAAGAGAATCATGTATCCGAAGTACCGTCTCAACGCAAAACAGATAGCACCATCGATCCAAATAAGGTGTACTATGAGGTTGAGGTGATGGCTGAGTTCCCTGGTGGTGACCGGGCTCGCACGCAATGGCTACGCGATCATATATCATGGCCTCGCGATAATAATGGTGCACAGCTTCATGGCGACGTTGAGCTTGAATTCGTGATCGAACGAAACGGTAGTGTGTCGAATGTTAAGGTCACGTATAGCGATAATCCAGAGTTGAATTCAGCGGCTGTCAGTCTAATAAGCTCTATGCCAAATTGGATCCCAGCAAAGGTGAAGAATCAACCGGTCCGTTCATTCATGGGTATTTCACTGTATTTCTAAACTATTAATCCGATTAAATCCATATGGGACATTTATCGAAAAAATACTATATTGATGGTAGTGACAACTTGGTTCGAATAAACGAAGATGGATCGTTCACCTCAATAGGAAACATTGAGTCAATTGTGGCGATGGCTCTTTCCAACACCAACTCGCATACCGGAGTGACACCGCAGTCGACTCAAAACCCAGACAAGACAATCGTAAATACTGTCGGCGACCCCTCGGTAAAATCTGAAATAGAATCAGAGGCCTATGAAATGAACTTGATGGCTTGGCTCAAGTCGAACTACAACTGGCTGTATCTTTTATCTCTTGTGTCACTTATCGCGGCAGGTTTAATCTGTATATGTGAGGATAAGTACGGAGATAGCGGAATGCTTGGATCGCTTTCCATCGGCGCTGGTGCTTTGGCAATAATTCTGCCTTGGACATTCCGAGCCTTCTCGATACTCTGGCGGATGGTGCTTTTCTTATTATTATCCTCGGCACTTGTAACAATTATTTGTTTTTCTCCAGAGTGGCTTTACGCTGCTCAAATTGGAGTCAGCTTCATTTCCTTCATCTCCTACGGAATTGCAAGTATTAAAACAGCAAAACAATAAAAGATGGGTAACCTCGACAGCAAGAAATATCACGTCACGGACGACGGCAAAGTCTACCGCATCAACGACGACGGCTCATTCACTGAGATGCGCATAGTTGAGATGGAAAGAAAGCCAGGCAAGGAAAAGAAAAAGAAATCCGGCACCAATTCAGGGTTGATATTCAAACGTTTCTTCAGAGTTATTTGTCTCCCTTTCATTTGGCTTTGGCGACTGGTATACTATATTGTACTGTACACTATTTTGTTGCCATGGTACCTTCTTAAAGGGTTATGGATTGGCGCTAAATGGACTTATAAAGGGTTGGCATACCTTTGCCGAGCGTTTGCATTCCGTATAAAGCGACCTCGGAGAAATAAAAAGTACTACATAGCCGACGATGGCACTATATACAGAATTAACTCAGGATTCACAGTGTCGGAGGTCGGAAGCATTGAGTCTTTAATAAATAACGAAGAAGTCTAAAATAAGAACTAACAGGCAAATTAACTTATTTAACAAAACAATGGGAAATTTAGACAGCAAGAAATACCACGTCACCGACGACGGCAAAGTCTACCGCATCAACGATGACGGCTCGTTCACTGAACTTGGCAACGCCGATGATTTAGAGAACCAGCACTCCACGCCCCAGCCCGCCTCCACCACCGCCCCAGCCAACATCATCAACAAAGGCGGAAAAACCACTTCTTATCCTCACTATCCAAAGAAAAGCGGGGGAAAAAATAAAATGGTGATTGTCGTGGACATTATAGTAGTTATTGGCTTAGCCCTAATGTTCTTACCAAGAGGGAATGGAGTACCCGCAGGAGATATTGGTGGTGATTCAGTGATAGAGGATGCTACATACGAGTACCCAGATAGCGAAGTGACAATTGTAGCTCCCGGATATACCGATACTATCCAAAACTATTATAGCATGCCAGTAGATACTCCAGCCAATTATCGGACTAATGAACAGACTTCAGCGCCTAAGCCACGCAGACAAGTCTCCAATAGTGAGCCCCGTGGACAAGTTTCCACTACCTCTTCTGCACAAAGTTATAATATTCCATCAGCGTCCCCCATAGATTCTTGCGCACCAGTATCTTGCGATACAACGAATTCGTCGTCTTCGGCGTCATTTTCATCGAGTATAAAGCGAACTCGGACGACTACAACTATAATTTATCACTGAGCTGGGTTAGTGCCGACCAGGCGTCTCCCCCGAATCGCACTCTCTTTTATGAGGCAAAGCTCAATAAAAAATTTCGACGGAGCTCGCTCTCCATATTAATAAACTACCCCTTACAATTCCATGTGACCGGGATTAGCGATTGGTGTCATCGTTGGCACTATATTCATATTCGTTGTAGTACTCCTACTTGCCATACCCAGTAGCGAAGAAGCCGAAGAAATCCCGGCCCAGGCAAATTAATAAACTTATTTCACAAAACGATGGGAAATTTAGACAGCAAGAAATATCACGTCTCTGACGACGGCAAAGTATTCCGCATCAATGACGACGGCTCCTTCACCGAGCTTGGAAACGCCGAGGATTTAGGTCGGCTCCACAACCCACAACCTCAACTTACTTCACCTAATCCTTTACCAGCGTCTTCCCAAGGTAAGCCATCCGCAAATACCAGTACATCACAGAAGAACCGTAAATCTAAATCAGCTAATAACGGTATAGTGAAAGGATGCCTTTTAGTTATTTTTTGGATAATTATTGTGGGCGTGGCGTTTTATTATGCAATAGAACATACTCGTGCTTCACATCAGTCAACAACTAATGACACCTCCGACAGTACACTTTATTTCATAGAATCCTATCCCTATGACTCGGAAACATATTCCGAAAACACATCTGAAAATTGGGACAATGTCATGGTGGATTCTGTCGGATATTAATTGACAATAATTGTATAAATTTGTATTCGTTCTTCCCAAAGATTTCCTAATTAGGAGAACTTACAGTCTTCATTTTCACATTTATGATTATTGAACTCGCCATCGCCTTTATTTTCTGCATTGCATTCATTTTCTTAATTACGTACATCCTTGCTAAACCAAGAAAGAAAAAAAGAAATAGCGATGATACAGTTCGCACTATACGGCTGCATCCATCCACGAATACCTCGGGGTCGTTTCCGACGTCACAAGCATCGGCCACATCAAGTGCAAGAAGAGATACTCCAATTGTGGAGGGTGCGACGGTGACGGCGGAGGATATACGCAACGCGCCCCAAGGGCGTTATAGCTGGGACGAGACTGGCGCTGTATTCGAAGTGAACGACGACGGCTCTGTGTCGTCCATAGGCCAGTATGACATCTCCGAACTGGAGGTTTCTCCGAAGCAAAAGCTCTTCCAGCAGATGAAGGAGGACGGCCTGCTTGAAATGCTGCCGCGAATATGGAGTTTCTCCACGCTCTCAGAAAACACAAAGGGAAAGTGGAACTTCGGCATTAGTTATTTGGGTCGTGACGAAAGCGTAGAATGCATTACCGACGGTGCAAACATTATAGAATGTGTTCGCGAAGGCATTCTTGCTCCGCAATCGGCTGATGGCGAAATCCCTGGCTTGCTAAATATGCTGATGTCTGCCGATGAGGGCACAGTGGTATTGATGCCTTTTTTCAATGAGCAAGAATACATCCTATCTCTTGGCGCACAGGCGTATTTGAACCGCATGTTCGACGGGAAATACAAGGTACTAATTGTGCATCCAGTTGAGATGAGCGCGCTATGGACAGCGATGAAGCAGGGCTTAGACACAAACGTCAAAGTGACATTCGCGAGCGAAATAGAGGGTGTGTACAGCTGTTGCAGCCTCACGGCGGCGAATGGCGAATTTACGGTGAAGAGTATATCGTCTTCGTCGATTATCCTTCCCTCCTCCGCTCATGAGACGTACTATGGCATAGCATCGGGAGCTATGGTCTACTCATATTTGCGTCAAGCAGAGGTAAAAGGAGTCAACGTCACGCTCCTATACACTTACCCCTTAAGCCTGGTGGTAAAAGATGGGGCAAGCAGCCACACGTATCCCTTCGCCTCACAGTCGAAACCGCTGCCGTACACCGACACTCTGAAATCCATTCCAGTATCACCCAATGCCGAGGTAAGCTTCGCAATCGGCGATTGCGTTGTGATGGACAATGTGTTGGAAGGCCTCCCGGTGGTCGACTCCATCGACGTGTGCGTAAGATTCGGCCCGGCGACTGGCGTTCGATTAGAGGTGCAGGGCGGCGACAAGGTCATAATCTCCGAAATAGGTGCCCTCATAGGTTAACTCTCATAGGGTACAACAAGGGCCAGGATAATTCTCCTGGCCCTTTGTTTTACTCCATTTCGAAGCCGAGGTCGGTAATAACGCCGCGGGCTGCGTCGAGGTCAACGGTGCCGACGATGACGGTGCGTCCGCTGGCCAGGTCGGCCTGTACGCTTTCCACGCCGGGGAGCTTGGCGAGGTTCTTCTCGACCATGGCCTTGCAGTGGCCGCAGGTCATGCCTTTTACGGTGATGGTGGTTGTTTCCATATCTGTGGTTTTGGATTGGGGGTTATGATTATGAGTATGTTTCTGTATGAATGCGTAGATGATGAGACCGGCTAGTAGCACGGAGCAGATGGCGGGGAAGAGGCCTATGTGCAGGTGGCAGTGGGCGGTCATGCCTGCAGTCATGGGCAGCGGGAACCAGGAGGCGGGCATCAGATAGTCAATGCACAGGCCCACGCCTATGGCGCCGAGCACGATGGTGGCCACATAGGCAATCACGGCCTTTCTGCCAAGCGACTTGCCGACGACTATCAGCGAGGCAAAGTTGGCGGCGGGGCCTGCCATAAGCAGCACGAAGGCGGCTCCGGGGCTCAAGCCTTTAAGCATAAGCGAAAGTGCGATAGGTATTGATCCCGTGGAGCAGACGTACATGGGCACGGCCACGATCACCACGGCGATCATTGCCAGCAGGGGGTAGCCGGCGAAGAAGGTGAAGAAACCGTCGGGCACGAACACGGTGATGGCGGCTCCGATGGCCAGGCCTATAAGCAACCATCGGCCAATGTTCTGCACCATGTCGACGAAGCCATAGCGGAGAGCCGCCTTGAGCTTGGCCATGAATCCAAGGGCCTGGGGCGCCTCGATGGTATCGACGTCGCAGCTCACATCCGCGGCCTTCTCGTCTATCCTGCTAACCACCATGCCTCCGATGAAGGCGGTAAGGAGGGCAGCAGCAGGGCGGATAATGGCGAAGGCGAGGCCGAGCAGAGAGTAGGTGGCGGCGATAGAGTCCACGCCGGTCTGGGGTGTGGCAATGAGGAAGGAGGTAGCAGCCCCGCGCGAGGCGCCGTTGCGACGCAACGACACGGCAGTGGGAAGCACTCCGCATGAGCACAACGGCAACGGCACGCCTATCAGCGCGGCTTTGATTACAGCCCACGCTCCAGGGCGCGACAGATGCTTGCGATAGAATTCTCCTGGCACGAAGGCATACAGCAGGCCTGCCACCAGGAAGCCGAGCAGCAGATATGGAGCCATCTCGGCGAACATATTTAGGAGGGAATACAGAAATTTCATACCGCGAAGTTACGAATTTCCCGCCGCCTCTGCGTTACATCATTATGCTGTAGTAGTTGTATCTTTGCGCGATGCTGTAGAAGTTGTATCTTTGCGCGCAAAGCGTGGGCCGACAGTCTCAGCCGCCGGGGCTCCGTCAGACTTCGTCAAGTCCTTTGCGCTGCCCGTTGGCGCGGTATTCTGTCACCGACACTCCCTGCGTGCGTTTGAAAGCCCGCGACAAATGAGCCACGCTGGAGAAGCCAGTTCGGAAGGCTATATCAGCGAGCGACAGTTCTCCTTCATCAAGTAGCTCCTTGACATACTCGACGCGCTGCAAAAGCACGTATTCGCGCAGGGTGCGCCCCTCGCTCTCGGAGAATATGCGGCTTGCCGTGCGGAAATTCATTCCCGTCTGCTGCTCTATGCATGCCGACATCTTCAGCCCGCATTCGCTGTAATGGCGAGCGCTCTCAATGGCTGCCGCTTTGATGCGCTCAAGCTCCACGGCCTCGGGCTCGCGGATAAGTTCGAGTCCCACATTTTGCAGACGCTCTGCAAAATGTGCTATTTGGTCCGGGGATAGCTGCTGGTCTGGCAGAAACTGGCCAAGGGAGACCGTGCCTTCAATGCCCATGTCGCGACAAATCTCTTCCACCGCCAGCTCGCAGCGGTGACACACCATATTCTTTATATGTAGAGGCTCGGACATCCTTGGCGTTATTTTTCGCGAATATACGGCTTTTTTGACTTTCATAGTATGCACGGCTCAACATTTTTAGCTATTTTCGCGATAGAAATGTCAACATATGGAAAACGATAACAGCAAGACTCCCCAGCCCCAGACTCCAGATACCGCACCCGACACGGCCCCGCGCCCCGCAGGCTTTCACGCATGGATGCTTGAGAACGAGCGCAAGGTGGGCGTCATAGCCCTGGTGGCCCTCTGCGCCATTATCGCCATAGGCGTGGCGTTGAAGACAGCCGTCTCCACTGAAACGCCCGACGCCACCGTCGCGCCGGAGGATGTGCTCGCTAAGGCCGAGCAGCTCTACGCCAGCGGCGAATACGAGCAGGCTGTCAGCACTTATGAGGAGTATGCGTCCTTGTTGGCATCGCTCCCGGAGCAGCAGCTGATACAGCCCGACTGGCTGCAGCGCGCACAGGCCATCTGCAACGCCCGCCAGCGCGGCATGGCCGTCACGCCTGCTCTGGCACATGCGGTTGCCAACGCCAAGGCGTTGTATCCGTTCAGCAGCGGATTGGCTGTAATCGAGGTCGACGGTAACATCAAATTCATCAACGCCGCGGGCGAGGTGATCACGCCCCGCGAGATTCCCGCTCGACCTTACGATGAGCGCGAATTCCGCGACGGGCGCCTGTGCGTGGGCATAGCCAACGCCGGTTACATCACTACCGACGGCTCTCCCCTCGAGGGCTTCCAGGCATGGCGATACGACGAGTGCTACCCGTTCTCCGACGGCTTAGCCTTGGTGCGTGAAAAAGCCACGGGCGCTTACGGATACATTTCCACCGACGGCTCGCTGGCCATCGAGCCTAAATACGATGCGGCACATTCCTTCCGCGAAGGCCGCGCCTTTGTGCACCGCGACGACTCGTGGACCGTCATCGACACCGATGGCAAGGAGTACAGCTCTTTCGCAAGCACCTACTACGACGGCGCCACGGCGGAGACCACGGGCCTCACCGACGGTGTGGCCGTGGTGGGCGACTCGCTGGGCATGCCTATCATGATCAACCTGCGCGGCGAACAGATGCACCTGCGCACCAACGATGTCAACGACCACCCCGCGGCTTTCTCCGAGGGCCTTCGCGCCTTCCGCGGCGACAACGGCAGTTATGGCTACGAGAGCCTGGGAGCGCGCGTGGTCATCGAGCCCATCTATCGCAGTGCGTATAATTTCCACGACGGAGTGGCAATCGTCGGCGACGGCAAGCGGTACTTCGGCCTCACCGACAAGACGGGCCGACTCGTAGTGCGCTTCCGCTACGACCGCCTGAATAATTCCTCCGACTCTCTGGTGGTCTTCGGCTCAAAGCAGAGCAACGGCCGCATGCGCTACGGAGTCATCAACCACCGCGGCGACACCATCCATCCCTGCGTCTATGACTCCATCGCCCCCTTCTCCTCCGGCTTCGCCGCCGCCCGCAAAGGCTACCGCCTGGGCTACCTCGACCACTACGGCCTCTCCACCTTCGACGCAGAATAACAGCCATTGACATCCACTTAAAGGGAAAAATTCGGCCGCGCGGTCGCATTTTTCCCTTTTTTTATTGCCTGTCACAATTTTTTATGTTAATTTTGCGTTTGAATGTTAAAATCAGAATGTTAAATCAAATCGCATTTATTTCTGCCCTCTAATAAACTTTAAATCTTTTTATGCGTTAACATAACAAAGGTTAAACCCCTTTCACGGATGAAGAAGTCAACTATCTGGATATTAACCATTGTGATGGCCATAGCGTTCATGGGCCTCATCGCCATGCAGGTGTTCTATATGAGCAAGATGGTGAAGATGCGCTACGAGCAGTTCACGGAGAGCGCCAAGCGCAGTCTCTACGCCGTGTCGCTGCACCTGAGCCAGGACGAGGCTAAGTACTTCCTTGACGAGAACGTCAGCAACGTGCGCTCTTCATCCATATATTCCCAGTACATTGGCAACCCCCAGCCCCAGCTCGGAGGCGTGCGATATAGCTTCACCACCAATTCCGGTCTCGAAGCAGATCTCACCATCAAGGGCGACCCGCAGGAGATCACTCGCCTGCAAAAGTCCTCTATCGAAAAGCCCAACAGCTACAAAGCCGTGCGCGAAGAAATCCGCGACCGCTATCTGCAGCAGAAGGGCGTGCTGGAAGATGTGATTATCAACATCATCTCCACATCCTCCCTGCGTCCCATCCTGGAGCGCGCCGATACGGCCAAGGTTCGACGCTATCTGCGAGAAGAACTCGACACCCTGGGCGTCAACGTGCCCTTTGAGTTCGCCATCGCCAACCGCGCCGGCACCACGCTCTTCAGCACCCGCGGCTTCGCCCAAAGCGCCACCGACCGCGACAACATGTTCGTGCAGACGCTCTTCCCCCACGACCCCCACGACCGACTCTACTACCTCAAGGTATACTTCCCCACCCGCCGCGACTACATCTACCAGAGCATCTCCTACATGTTCCCCACCATCGCCTTCACGGTGATTCTGATGGTAGTGTTCGTCTTCACCATCATCGTGGCCTTCAGGCAGAAGAAACTCACAGAGATGAAGAACGACTTCATCAACAACATGACCCACGAATTCAAGACCCCCATATCCTCCATATCCCTGGCCGCCCAGATGCTCAACGATCCCGCCGTGCGAAAATCGCCTGCCATGATGCAGCAGATCGCCACAGTGATCAACGACGAGACCAAGCGTCTGCGCTTCCAGGTGGAGAAGGTGCTACAGATGTCGATGTTCGACCGCCGAAAAGCCTCGTTCAAGCTCGAGGACGTCGACGCCAATCTGGCCATCTACAACATCGTGAACACCTTCAAGCTCAAGGTCGAGAAATACGGTGGTCACATCGACGCGCGCCTCGACGCCATGGACGCCATCATCAACGTCGACGAGATGCACTTCACCAACGTCATCTTCAACCTCTTGGACAACGCCGTCAAATATCGCCGCGACGACGTGCCCATTCAGCTTGAGGTGGCCTCGAGAAACATCAGCGAAGACAAGCTGGAGATCACCATCTCCGACAACGGCATCGGCATAGCCCGCGACGACCTCAAGCGCATCTTCGAGCGATTCTACCGCGTCAACACCGGCAACCGCCACGACGTAAAAGGCTTCGGTCTCGGGTTGGCCTACGTGCAGAAAATCGTCAACGAATTCGGCGGCTCAATCACCGTCGAAAGCGAACTCGGAAAAGGAACAAAATTTATAATCATATTACCACTCTCTAAAAACTGACTATTATGGAAGACAAAATGCGAATCCTCCTTTGCGAGGACGATGAGAACCTCGGCATGCTCCTTCGCGAGTATCTGCAAGCCAAGGGCTTCAACGCCGACCTCTACGCCGACGGCGAAAGCGGCTACAAAGCCTTCCTCAAAGGGAAATACGATATCTGCGTGCTCGATGTGATGATGCCAAAGAAAGACGGTTTCACCCTCGCGCAGGAAATCCGCACCGTCAACTCTGAGGTGCCCATCATTTTCCTCACCGCCAAGTCGCTCAAAGACGACATCCTCGAAGGCTTCAAAATCGGCGCCGACGACTACATCATCAAACCCTTCTCCATGGAAGAGCTCGTGCTCCGCATCGAGGCCATTCTCCGCCGCGTCCGCGGTAAGAAGGGCAAGGAAATCACCATGTACAAAATTGGCAAGTTCACCTTCGACACCCAGAAGCAGGTGCTGATGATTGGCGACAAAATAACTAAGCTCACCACCAAAGAGTCCGAGCTTCTGAGCCTGCTCTGCGCCCACGTCAACGAAATCCTCGAGCGCAACTTCGCCCTCAAGACCATCTGGATCGACGACAACTACTTCAACGCTCGCTCCATGGACGTCTACATCACCAAGCTCCGCAAGCACCTCAAAGACGACCCCGCCATCGAGATCATCAATATCCACGGCAAGGGCTACAAACTCATCGCTCCGGAGCCTGACACACAGAAATAACACACTCCCCCCCCACTCTATCCTCCGCCCCCTGGCCCGCGCTTGGGGGCGGATGTGATTTCATAGGGATTTTACTCCCGGCAAAAGTCACTTTTTGTCCCTAAAATTTCTTTTAACCGCAATTTTTCGTAAATTCGCGATATGGAGAAACTAATGCAATACGTATGGAACCACCGGCTGTGGCCCACCACCAGGCTTACCACGGTCGACGGCCAGAGTGTATGCATTATCAACCAAGGCAAGCTTAACACCGACGCAGGCCCCGACTTTGCGAACGCCGCCATCAAAATCGACGAACAGTACTGGTACGGCAACATCGAAATCCACGTCCACGCCTCTGACTGGTACCACCACCAGCACGACAAAGACCATGCATACGACTCCGTGATCCTTCACGTCGTGGCTGTCAACGACGCCCGCGTCTGCCGTCCCAACGGAGAATTAATCCCGCAGATAGTCATGCCCTGCGCCCTCGACTATCGCGACCGATACCTCAAATTCGTCAACGACTCATCGATGGGCCTCCCTTGCGCCCGCGAGCTCCCCGATATCCCCGACATCATCAAGACCGACTGGATTCAGACACTCGCCGTGGAGCGCCTCCAGGAGAAAGCAGACCGCATTATTGATCTTGCCTCAACCTGCCATTCCGGTTGGAGCGAAGCCATATACATCACCCTCGCCCGAGCCATGGGATTCGGCACCAACTCCGAGCCCTTCGAGATTCTCGCCCGCACCACCCCGCTAAGACACCTCCGCCGTCACGCCGACGACCTCCAGACACTCGAAGCAATTCTCTTCGGCCAAGCCGGAATGCTCCACACCGTAGATCTCACAGAAGACAACGAGCACTACGTCCGTGCCCTCTGGAGAGACTACGCCTTCTACAAGGCAAAATTCAACATGCGGCCATCCCCCAATATCCAATGGAAAATGGCCCGCATGCGACCAAACAACTTCCCCCACCGCCGCATCGCCTCCCTCGCCCTGATTCTATTCAACGAGCCTGGTATGGGATTAGACTATTCCGATGTCAAATCCATCGACGAAGTTGTAAGCTACTTCAGAGAAATCAACTCCCTCGCCTTCTGGGCCAACCACTACAACTTCCAAACCCGAGCCCAAGGCTCCCCTCGCGTCTTCTCCGACCTCTCCATAGCAAGCATCATCATCAATGTCGTGATCCCGGCCATTTACGCAAAAGGCGTGAGATACTGCGACGAAGCCTACTGTGAGCGTGCCATAGAACTCCAGAACCTCATCACAGGCGAGAACAACAGAATCACCAACCTCTTCAAAGCCGCCGGCCTTCCCATGCCAACGGCAATAGAATCCCAGGCATACATTCAGCTCTACAAAAACTACTGCGAGCCAAGGAAATGCCTCTTCTGCCGCTTCGGCCACCGCCTCCTCAGCAAACGAATCACCCCATAACGTAGACTAAGAATCAGAGCGGATCATAGGAGGAAACTCTCCGCCACGTTTCACCACATTGATATGCTGAACGGTCGGTTCGGCCGCCGATAACGCACACGAGACACCCGAATATATGTTCGCTAATTGTGGCGACCGACAGGAAGGATAACGCTCACAAAACCTGCAATTTGTAGGGCCGCAAGTTCATTGCGGCCGCCAAAACGCCAGGTGATCTCACACGCGATACCGCCATATTGTAGGGTCGAACGGTCGGTTCAGCCTCCGAAAACGTCAAAGACAAGGAGTAGATAGTAGGGCCGCACTTTCGTTGCGGTCGCAGTAAACGCCCACGACAACGCCAACATTTTACGGTGGCTGGCGGTCGCCACAGGTGGCGACCCTACAATTTATTGGTTTTTAGGACGTTAAGGGGCTACGCCGTGGTACAGCCCTACGTGCGGAGGCGTCGCCTCCAAATGGAAGCCTCGTGGCGGCCGAAACGAACTTTCGGCCCTACTATCCAGGGGATTCGTTAACGTTGCCGCGGGCGCGGCGAACCTGCGGCGGTACGATTCGGGGGGTTCGCGGGCGTTTGAGGGGGGGATAAAAAAAAGGCCCCGGGGCTCCCTTTCGGGGGCTCCGGGGCCGAGGGGTGGCGGTG
>CAZSHV010000010.1:0-37185 GCA_964606815.1 uncultured Bacteroides sp.
CTCTGCTCAATGGCTGACCGCCTCAGCTTTAACAGATTTTATGGGACAGGCTCTACCCCACTCCATCCCTTATCATACGCGCGGCCGGGACGCCCATTTCCGGCCCGGCCGCGCCTTAAACACACATTATACGTCAATTATGCGACGACTCCCCGTTTACTTCCTCATCGACGTGTCTGAATCCATGGTGGGCGAGCCCATCAAGCAGGTGGAGGACGGCATGCGCACCATCATATCCGAGCTTCGCACTGACCCCTACGCGCTGGAGACCGTGCATGTCTCCATCATCGCCTTCGCCGGCAAAGCCACCGAGCTCACCCCCCTGGAGGAGCTCACGCGCTTCTATCCGCCCCGCTTCCCCATAGGCGGCGGCACATCCCTGGGCGCGGGCCTCACCAAGCTCATGGACAGCATAGACGCCAACGTGGTGAAAGGCACGGCCACAAAGAAAGGCGACTGGAAGCCTCTGATCTTCCTCTTCACCGACGGCACGCCCACCGACAAATACGAGGCAGCCCTCAAGCGCTGGCAGACCGACTACGCGCGCCGATGCACGCTCATCGCCGTGACCATTGGGCGCCACGTCAGCACCGCCGTGCTATCCAAGCTCACGCCCCACGTGATGCGCCTCACCGACACCGGCCCCGCAGCCTTCTCGCGATTCTTCAAGTGGATTTCGGCCTCGATCAGCACCGGCTCGGAGCGCGTGGCCGACAACGGCCCGCAGGACGGCCTCAACCTCCCCGAGCCCCCGCGCGGGGTGGAGGTGGGCCCGCACGACGTCACCATGGCCGCTGACGAGAACTTCGCCGTGATGCTGGCAAAATGCTCCAACACGCGCCGCCCCTACCTGCTCAAGTTCGGCCGCCGATTGGGAAACATGGAGGATATGGAAGCCGTGCTCAGCGACAACTTCCACCTCATCGGCGCCTACCCCATCGAGGAGGAAGCCTACCAGAAGCTCAGCGACCCCCACGCCAAGGCCCGCGCCATACGCTCCGGACGCCTGTTCGGCGCGCCCGTGTGCCCGTGCTGCGGCAACAGCTGCGGCTTGGTGGTGTGCGGCAACTGCGGTCGCACCCTCTGCTCCGACGCCGGCCCCGTCACGTGCCCTTGGTGCAACGCCAACCTCGTGCCCTCAGAGGGCTCAAGCGAAGGCGAGCAGGGATTCGACATTGACCGTACCATAGGCTGACGCCCACTTACCCCAGACCATGAATCCAGTTAACGACCTCCTCTCCTCCTTGGGAATAGACATTTCCGAAGTCCGCGCGCAGGACTTCTTGGAGTGGACCATCAAATATCTTTACGACACTTACAGCGACACCAAAATGAAAATCCGCGTCATCGCTCAGCAAGAGCTCGACTCCGCCAACGTGGCTATCCCCAACGGCACAAAAGGCGAGGCCATGCAGCCCTGCACTCTCACCTTCTCCACCCGCTACACTAACGACTACAAGCTAACCGGCCTCGACGGCACGGGCCTGGAGAGCGAGAAGGTGGGCGATGGCGAGTTCCGCATCAGCGGCACACCGCTCCGCGACGGCATGATGCAGGTGGTGGTGACATGCGACTATGAGGGGCGCCTCGAAGACGAGCCCACGCTGTCGCGCGCACTCACCTTCACCGTCAACCCCGACCCGCGCTCGCTGTGGAAAGACCTGCCCACGCCCACCGACGTGCCTTTCTATAAAAAAGACACCGAGTGTGCCTCCGTGATCGTCGGCGCCGAGCGCGACTTCCCCGGCGAGCGCGCCAAGGACGTCATCGCCGCCAGCCGCCGCGGCCGCAGCCATGCCAACGAGGCCAAGCCCCGCGACGACGATTTCTCCATCTCCCACCTCAGCAACGGATGGTTCATCCTCGCCGTGTGCGACGGCGCCGGCTCCGCGCAGTTCTCGCGCCGTGGCGCCGAGCTGGCGGCGGCCACCGTCAAGGATTATTGCATGCACGCCCTGCAGGATAACCCCGCCTTCGAGGCCGAAGCCAGCCGATACGTTGACTTGGCCCTGAACCCCGACACCACCGAGGCCGACCGCGCCGCCGCTCAAGACCGCGCCCGCCGCGCCGCCTACGACATCGTGGCCAAAGCCGCCTTCACTGCCCATAGGATGGTGACGCAAGAAGCCGAGAGCCACCAGCTGCCCCTGCGCGACTTCGCCACTACCCTGCTGCTCACCGTGGCCAAGCGCTATGCAGGCGGATGGTTCGTGGCGTCCTTCTGGATCGGCGACGGCGCCATAGCCCTTTACGACGCCCCCACGGCCACCGTCAAGGTGCTCGGCACCCCCGACGAGGGCGAATACGCCGGCCAGACGCGATTCCTCACCATGACAGACCTCTTCCGCGACAGCGCCGGCCTATTCCGCCGCGTGCGCGTGGAGGCCATGCGCGATTTCACCCTCCTGGCCCTGATGAGCGACGGCGTCAGCGACCCCATGTTCGAGACCGACTCGCGCCTGGAGTCGCCGCAGGTATGGGCTGAATTCCTCGCCAAGCTGCAAGAGGGCTTCCCCGCCGACGGCATCACGGGCGTCACCCTCGCCGACGACGCCAAGGCCGCCTGCGGACAGATGCTGCAGTGGCTCAACTTCTGGTCGCGTGGCAACCACGACGACCGCACTCTCGTAATCCTTTACTAATCACACCCTATGTCGAAAACCATACGTCTTACAGCCCTTGACGGCACCCCCGTGGAGTTCGTCGACGAGCCCATCGGCTCCGGAGCAATGAAGGAGGCCTTCTTCTCGCCCGACAAGAAGAAGGTGGTATGCTTCTTCTTCAAGCCCCAGGACTCCAACACCCGCGCCCGCCTCAAGGACATCGTAGGCTCATACCGCAAGGCCATCTTCGAGGGCCCTTCTGGCGACTATTGGCGCACGCTCTTCTGCTGGCCCGAATGCATAGTGGAGTGGGAGGGCCGCCTGGGCATCGTCACCCCCGCCTACGACAAGGCCTTCTATTTCTCCTCCGGCAATCTCGCCGGAAAGGAGAAGGAGGGCAAATGGTTCGCCACCGCGCGCCACCGCAACGGCTTCCTCCCAGCCGCGGAGCTGGGCAACTGGCTCAAGCACTTCCACATGTGCATCAATATCTCCCGCGCCGTGCGACGCATGCACGCCGCCGGCTTGGCCCACAGCGACTTGTCGTACAAGAACGTACTCGTGGACCCCACCTCCGGCCGCGCTGTGGTCATCGACTGCGACGGCCTCGTCGTGCCGGGCAAGTACGCGCCTGACGTGGCCGGCTCGCCCGACTTCATCGCTCCCGAGGTGCTTGCCACCAAGCATCTGCCCGTGGGCGACCCCGCTAAGAAACTGCCAAGTCGCACCACAGACCTCCACGCCCTGGCCACGCTCATATACATGTACCTGCTCTACCGCCATCCCCTGCGCGGCGGCAAGATCCACGACCCCGAGCCGGCCATCGACGAGGAGATGATGATGGGCTCAAAGGCCCTGTTCGTCGAGCACCCCACCGACAAGAGCAACCGCCCCAACCTCAGCGAGGTGCACCCCAAGTCGCTGCCGCAGGCCGACGTCAACAAGATGCCCTACACCATTTGCGGCCCCCTGCTCAAGCCGCTGTTCGACCGAGCCTTCATCACCGGCCTCCACAACCCCGTCAACCGCCCCATCGCGCAGGAGTGGGAGACGGCCCTGGTGCGCACCACCGACCTGATGATTCCGTGCCAGAACCCCAAGTGCCAGGCCGGATGGTTCGTCTTCGACAACACCAGCAGGCCCCGCTGCCCCCATTGCGGCACCTTCTACCGCGGCCAGCTGCCCGTGCTCAACCTCTACTACAGCGACACCCCGGGCAAGTTCCGCGAGGAGCACTATAGGCTCATGGTCTACGACAAGCAGTCGCTCTACCTCTGGCACGTCAACCGCTTCATATCCCCCAGCGAGCGCCTCAGTCCCGAGCAGCGCCGGCCCGTGGGCGACTTCCACTTCCACGGCGGACGCTGGATACTCATCAACCGCTCCCTGCCCAGCATGATCGAGCTCAAAGCCGACGGCAGCAAGCGACCCGTCAAGGCCGGCGAGTTCGTCGACCTGGTCGACGGCGCGAAGTTCCTACTCTCCACCGAAGACGGCGGCCGCCTAGTCACAGTCCAGCTCGTCAATAACTAACAATTCTTTACTACACCCGCCGATGGAAATGTACTACGTGATGCGCAACGGCCACCAGTTCGGCCCCTATGAGCCACAGCAGCTACTGGCCTACGTCAACTCAGGCCACGTGCTGCTGCAGGATGTGGCCTACAGCCAGCTCACCGGCGCCCGCACCACCGTGCGCGCCGCCCTGCGCAGCGAAGGCCTCAGGGCCAAGCTGCCAAGCGACGGCAACATCTTCCATCAGCTGCGCCGCATAGGCAGCGACCTGATCTTTCCGCACGGCGACATCTTCACCCGCCAATGGTTCAAAGACAACCAGTTCCTGATGCTCGCCATCATGGGCCTGGTGCCCCTCTTCCTGCCCGTCTTCAGCCTGGGCAGCGAGTGGCTCACCTTCTACCTCATGTCTCTCTACTTCTCCGTGCTCTGGGGCATGATCTTCTACTACTTCTTCCGCACCCAGCAGGTTAAGCTCAAAGCCGCCGTGGCCACGTTCTTCTTCTCCCAGATATGCGTGTGGGTGCTATACGACTTCACCGGCCTGGCCTCCCTCAACCCCTTCTATCGCTTTACCGATGCCCCGTTCCCGCTCGACATGGTGGGCTATGTGCTCGGCGTGGGCATCAACGAGGAGGTAGTCAAGCTCCTTCCCCTGCTCTATATCGCAGCCAGAGCCAAGGAGCCCCTGGTGCCGCAGACCCTGGTGTTCTACGGCCTGATATCAGGCGTGGCCTTCGGCGTGTACGAAGGCGTGGAGTACCAGACGGGGGTCAACGCCGAGTTGGACTACACCTCCGCCCATTACCTCAACGTGCTCCGCCTCACGTCCCTGCCCTTCCTCCACGCCCTGTGGTGCGGCATCGGCGGCTACTTCCTGGCCTTCGCCAAGCTCTACCCCCGCTTCCGCCACGCCCTCTACACCCTGATGATCGCCGTCCCCGCTGTGCTCCACGGCCTCTACGATACCTTCTGCAACTCCGAGCATCTCTACCTCTACATCATCGCCCTCTTCGTCACCGTTCTCTCCGTGATCCTGCTCATGCTCTACCTGCGCAAAGGCCAGAACTACCAGAGCAAGCTCCGCAACTGACCCTCCCTCGCCAGACCCCACATTGTAATCACCAGATTACAAACCGCCAAATTGTAATCTCCAGATTACAATTCCCCAAATTGTCACCTGCAAGTAACAAAACATTGAATTGTTATCTGCAGGTGACAATTTTTTTGTATCTTTGCGAAAAGATTTTTAGTATGGATATTTTAAAGCAACGATACAAGAAACTTCTCTCATTAGTAAAGACTAAGATACACAGGTCGCTGTTTCATGAAATCGATTGGTCGCAGCCATTGATAGGAATCAAAGGTCAGCGGGGCGTGGGTAAAACTACGCTTATGCTGCAGAGGATAAAAGCCTCCGATCCCACGGGCGATGCATCTTTCTACGCATCTCTTGATAATCTGTGGTTCGCGGACCATAGTTTGGTTGACTTGGTCGAAACGCTGATACCGCAGGGAGTGACCAATCTGTATCTGGACGAAGTGCATAGATTGCCAGGGTGGGAACGCGAGGTGAAGAATTTGTACGATTCCTATCCAGAGATGCACGTCGTGTTCACAAGTTCGTCGTTGTTAGTCATTGACCATTCAATAGGCGACCTGTCGCGCCGAGCCTCTATTTATGAGCTACCTGGCCTGTCCTTTCGTGAGTTCATAATGTTCGAGACAGAGCGAGAGATGCGCAGAGTATCGCTCGCGGATATTCTTTATTCACATGAAACGCTCGCGCCGATGCTGTCGGCAGGTATGGATGTCCTGCAATGCTTCAGAAAATATCTTGCCAAAGGCTATTATCCGTTCTATAAATCGATGTCGAGCGACGATTATTATGGCCGCTTGGAGCAAATGGTGACTACGGTCGTGGATTCCGATATCCCTGCCGTTGAGAATAGACTTGATTACGAGACTCTCATAAAGGCTAAAAGGCTGATAGGAATTATTGCCGGCACGCAGCCATATCAGCCTAATATAACCACTTTGGCAGGAGTGATGGGGACCTCGCGCGCTTTGCTGTTGAAATTGTTTGACCTACTCGACAGGGCCGGTATCATCAGACAAGTGTTCGCCGGGGTTAATAGTCCCAAAAGCCTGGCAAAGCCACAAAAGATTCTCTTTAATAATTCCACACTTATGTGCGCCCTCGGCAACCCAATGATTGGCGCGGAGCGAGAAGCAACCTTTGCCTCCCTCCTTAGCGTTAACCATAAAATCGGGTATGCGAAGGACGGCGATTTTATTGTCGATAACCGGTACCTGTTTGAAATCGGAGGAAAAGGGAAGGGATTTGCGCAGATTAGAGACATTCCCGACAGCTTTGTTGCAGCTGATGATATTGAATACGGATTTGGAAATAAAATCCCGCTTTGGCTGTTCGGATTCCTTTATTGAAATCGACTGCGTTCGAGGCCAGTCAACCCAGTTTTTCCGCCATCGGTTTCCCACAAATTGTAAGGCCGAAAGTTCGTTTCGGCCGCCCGTTAACATTCTAAAGGCGGTGTATGTAAGTGAGAGTTGACGCCTCGCGCTGGGAACTGGGATGATTTCTTTGTTCACGCGGGTGGTTTAATGCATAAGTCTCGGATGCGATTAACATATGTTTGCGTTATTTTAGTAATATTCATATAAATTTTAAGTTATAGTCGTTACCTTTGCATAAATATTTCATACTTACTTATTTACTATCACATTTTGCAATTAACCATGAATACGAAAGCAGCCTTGTGTGGTGCTCTCATGGCGGCAAGCGCAGTGTGTGCCCAGGCCGGCACTTTTGTCGGCGACCGCACCGACTTCCGCGACGAGACCATCTACTTTGCCATGACTACGCGTTTCTACGATGGTGACCCCAACAATAACGTCTATTGCTGGGACGGCGTAAACAACATCAACGACCCCGAATGGCGCGGCGACTTCCAGGGCCTGATCGACAAGCTCGATTACATCAAGGCCCTCGGCTTCACATCCGTGTGGATCACACCTATCGTGGAGAACGGCTCCGGTCTTGACTATCACGGCTATCACGCCCTCGACTTCTCGCGCATTGACCACCGCTACGTGGCCAAGGACGCCGACGCGCATGGCGCCGACGTGGCGTTCCAGAAGCTGATCGACGAGGTGCACGCTCGCGGCATGAAGCTCGTGCTCGATATCGTGATACAGCACACCGGCAACTTCGGCGAGTCGAACCTCTGCCCCATGTTCGAGAAAGACTATTCCGAGGACCTGGCCGACATCAACGCCTCCATGAAGGTGATTCCCCGCAGCCGCGGCGGCGTGCTCCCCGACAACTATCAGGACCTCCAGCCCGCGGCCCAGTACGCCGCGCGCCTGGACAACATGAAGAATACCGACTACCAGAACCACGATACCCACAACTATTACCACCACAAAGCGTGGTTCGACTGGGACGATCCCAGCCGCTGGTGGGGCCAGATCGCTGGCGACTGCGTGGACCTCAACACCGAGAATCCCGCTGTGGCTAACTATCTGGTGGACTGCTACTCCCGCTTTATAAAGATGGGCGTGGACGGTTTCCGCATCGACACTGCCGGACACATTCCGCGCCTGGCCTTCAACAAGAACTTCCTCCCCCAGTTCCTGGCCGCTGCTGACAGCCCCGAGGCTAAGGAAAAGCGCGGCAACACCCCCTTCTTCATGTACGGCGAGGTGTGCGCTCGCTCTATGGAGGTGATTTACCGCGGCGACAACTACAACTGCTCGCCCTGCTATTACACCTGGAAGGAGAATAAGGATTACGCCTGGGATATGAACCCCGACTCCTGGAACTCCGTGGTGGCCATCCCTTCGCCCACCGAGGGCTCGCACGACTATGAGACTGTGATGGGCCACACCAACTGGGAGAGCGTGCACCAGTCGGCCGCCGACGATGCCGGCCATAGCTCCAGCATTCTGCGCCGCAGCGACAACCACCTGCTCAACGGCAACGACTATCACGCGCCCAACCATACAGACCACTCCGGCCTGAACGTGATCGACTTCGCCATGCACTGGAACTTCAACTCAGCCTCCGGTGCCTACGGCGTGCGCTCGCAGGACTATCTTTACAACGATGCCACATATAACGTGGTGTACGTTGACTCTCATGACTATGCCCCCGACAGCAACTACCGCTTCAAAGGCTCGCAGGATACCTGGGCCGAGAATCTTTCGCTGATGTTCACGTTCCGCGGCATCCCCTGCCTCTACTACGGCTCCGAGGTGGAATTCCAGAAAGGCAAGGATATTGACAAGGGCGCTATCCTCGCGCTCAAAGACACAGGCCGCGCATATTTCGGCGGCTTCATCGAGGGCGATGTCAACGTCACCGACTTCGCTGAATACAACGGCGCCACGGGCAACCTGGCCTCCACGCTCTCCTATCCCCTCGCTCTGCACATCCAGCGCCTCAACAAGGTGCGCGCCGCCGTGCCCGCACTGCGCAAGGGCCAGTACAGCAACGAAGGCTGCTCGGGCAAGATGGCTTTCAAGCGCCGCTACACCGATGACAAGACTGACTCCTACGTGCTGGTGACCATCTCCGGCGACGCCACCTTCACCGGCATCCTCAATGGTAAATACGTCGACGCCATCACAGGCGACGTGAAAGAGGTGACCGATGGCAAGCTCACCGCCAAATGCTCCGGCAAAGGCAACCTCCGCGTCTACGTGCTCGACACTCCTCTCACCCCTGCTCCCGGCAAGGTGGGCAGCGACGGTAAGTATCTCTATGCCGACGCTCCCGTGGTGGGCAATTGGGTCACTTGGCCCAACGAGACAATGCCCGAGGAGACCTGGACCCAGCGTCCCAACTCCGGAGGTGGTGGCGGTGGCAACAACTCTGGCGACCGCCAGGAGCCTGACGAGGCCATCGAGCCCGCTATGGCACAAGGCGAGCAGGCAATCTTCTTCGAGCACGAGTCCTGGAACCCCGCCACCGTGTGGATCTGGGGCAGCAAAAACTACACCGGCGGCACCTGGCCCGGCCAGAACATGACCTACCTGGGCAACAATGTGTATAAATGGACCTACTCCGGCAATGATAAAATCTCCAACGCCAAGGTGATCTTCAGCAATCGCGGCGCTAACCAGACCGGCGACAGCGGATACGAATACGTGAACGGCGGTTATTATAACGCATACGGCTATGTGAAGACCATCGAGGGCGCAGGCGAGATTGGCGACGACCCCGTGGAGCCCGGTGATGAAGTGGTGTACACTGCTTACTTCGATAATTCTCTGTCTAACTGGGCGTCTGTTAACGTCTGGGCTTGGGATAAGAACAGCGGCGAGCACTTCAGCGGCAACACTTGGCCCGGCATGGCCCTGACGAAGGATAATGCTACTGGCTACTATAAATTTACCTGCAATGTGTCGAACGCCAACAACGCTAAGATGATGATCATCTTCAGCAACAACGGCAGCCCGCAGACCGCGGACCTGGAGTTCATCAACAATGGTATCTACAACGCTTCTGGCTTCACCGGCGAATCCGTGTCGGGCATCGCCGACGTGGAGGCCGCCAAGCTGGTAGTGGAGGTACGCAACGGACGTCTGTACATCACCGCACCGCGTGCATGCGCTGTCACCATCGTGTGCGTTGACGGAGTGGTCTACACCCGCTCGCTCAGCGAGGGCGAAAACGTCATCGACCTTCCCCGCGGCTTCTACATCGTGGCCGGTAAGAAGGTGCTTCTCTAAGATTGCAGTTTAGCTATCCACCATATTACATCCCCGCCGATTAAGCATCGGCGGGGATTTTTTTTGCCAGTCGAGGGTTACGCAAAAAGTAACGCGAACGATATCGTCGAATAGTAGGGCCGCATGTTCGATGCGGCCGCCAAACACCCTCAATGGATTACGTCCTCACGTAGGGCTGTACCATGGTGCAGCCCCTGATAACACTCTCACTGCCAGTAAATTGTAGGGCCGCAAGTTCGTTGCGGCCGTATTTACACCCACGAATACAAAAACTCCCCCTATCGTAGGGCAAAGTTTGGAGCATGCACCGGAATTTTATTCGCGGACGCTCAAAATGAGCGTCCCTACATCCAACGCGTTAACAATGTGTGTGTTAACGTTTTCGGGTCAGGCGTGGAAGGTGTTGATGTGGCGGTCTTTTTTGTCGGCGAAGATTTCGGAGACGGTGATGAGGATGCCGGTCTCTTCGACATCGCCGAAGAGGTCGTTGATGGCTGTGCCGAACATGCGCATCGTGGGCGACAGGCCCATGTAGGCGTGCACCAGCGGGGGGATGGAGAAGCCGCGTGCGCGGATCTCGGCGTTGAGGGTCTTGAAGTCGGCCTTGAAGCTGCCGGCGCAGAAGAGGCGTTCCATCTTCTCGGTGTCGATGTTGGTGGGCAGCGGGCAGATGGGGCGCACGAGGTGGTCGGGGTCGGGGAAGTATTTGCTCAGGAAGTAGAGGATCATGTCGCGGCACTCGGTGGAGTAGCTTGGGTACATGGTGACTTTTCCGAATAGGTAGCGGGTTTGCGGGATGGTGACGGTGAGGGCCCCGAGGCCGTCCCACAGGTTGTCGAGGGCGTAGAGGGCTTTGGCTCCGGCTCTGGACGACTGGTATTCGGGGCGGACGAAAGAGCGGCCGAGCTCGATGGTGTGGGGCAGATAGTCGGTTATGAATCGGTCGGAGAAGCGGAACATGTGGCTCGTGGCCAGGCGGGGCTGGCCATCGGGGTTGAGGCGTATGTCGCAGCCGGCTATGTAGCGGTAGCCGCCGAGGATGAGCTCGCTGTCGGGGTCCCAGACCACGAGCTGGCGGCAGGGAGGGTCCATGAGGTCGAACTCGTCGATGTCGCACTCCAGGCCGGTGCCTCCGCCCGCGTTGCGGAAGGCCATCTCGCGCAGGCGGCCGATCTCGCGCATGAGGTTGGGGGCCTCGCGGCCGTCGACGATGTAGATTTCGTTGCCACCTTTGTTGGAGGTGCGCAGGAAGGTCTGGGAGGCCAGTTCGGCGCGGATTATAGCGGGGTCGATGGGGTCGACTATCTTTTGATTCATGCTTCTTTTGGGTTAAGGAAGAGTTTGTCGGCGGGGGCCTGAGGCAGCTCGTAGACGCGCTCGCGGATGCGGGCGGCCATCTGTGCCGGGGGGCACTGCTTGAGGGTCTGCCACGGGATGGGGGCGCCGAATGTCACCGTGAACTCGCTGCCGCGGGCTCGCAGCAGCTCGTCGGGGAGGTAGAGCATCTCCACGTTGAAGGGCACGCGCAGGCGTTTGCGCCAGCGCGCCAGGCGATAGAAGCCCGGGGTGTTGTGGCCGCTGAAGTGCACGGGGATGATGTTACGCTGATGGCGTATAGCCTTGGAGATGAACATCTTATTCCATGTAAGGTCTCTGACCTCGCCGTCGGCCCCCAGGCGCGATACCAGCCCGGCGGGGAACACGGCCACGGGCCCTGGGCCTGCCATTACCGCGTCGAGCCGGGCCACGGCCTCGCGGCTCTGAGCGCCATGCTTGTTGACGGGCACGAAGACGCCGCTCAGGGGCTCGACGGCCATGAGCAGGTCGTTGACCACAAAGCGCAGGTCGTCGCCGTAGCTCTCTGACAGCAAAGCGATTAGCGATATGCCGTCGAGGCCGCCCAGGGGGTGGTTGCTGGCAAAAATCACGCGGCGCGTCTGCGGGCCGGGCAGCTCGCCGCGTACGTGCAGGGTGAGCTTGAAATCCTCCACCACGGCGCGGCAAAATGCGGAGTCGCGCTTGCCCGCGTGGCGGCGCAGGATGTCGTTGAGCTCGTCCTGGTGCACGGTGCGCTTGAGCCAGCTCACCATCGCGCGGGGCACCCACTTGGCGCGGCTGCCAAGCTTGCTCGCGAGCACCTTGTCGAGGTCGATCTGTATGGTTGGTTGTGCTGTCTCCATTTAAAATGCAAATTTAGGAATTTTACAGCGAACTTAACAAATAATTTCGCTAAATTTGCGGTGCAAGAACTCAATAAGCTATGGAGCATCCAGAAAACGACCCTCAATACACGGGCCTGGCCGTAAATAGCGGCGTGGCCCAACCCCCGCAAGTGAACCCTTACGCCCACGCGCGCCCTCGCCGCAAGCCCCTGCCCACGGCCGGCGAGCTGGTAGAGGGCATACTGCGCGGCGATATCACCACTCTGGCCCGCGCCGTCACGCTCGTAGAGAGTCTGCAGCCCGCGCACCAGGCCATCGCGCAGGAGGTGATAGAGAAATGCCTGCCCCACAGCGGCCGCTCGCGCCGCATCGGCATCACGGGTGTGCCCGGCGCCGGCAAGAGTACGAGCATCGACGCCTTCGGCATGCACGTGCTGCAGCAGGGCCACCGCTTGGCCGTGCTCGCCATCGACCCCTCCAGCGAACGCACCAAGGGCTCGATCCTGGGCGACAAGACGCGCATGGAGAAGCTCTCGCAGGAGCGCGACGCCTTCATCCGTCCCAGTCCGTCGGCAGGCTCGCTGGGCGGCGTGGCCCGCAAGACCCGCGAGACCATCGTGCTCTGCGAGGCCGCCGGGTATGACACTATTTTCGTCGAGACCGTGGGCGTGGGCCAGAGCGAGACGGCCGTGCACTCTATGGTCGACTTCTTCCTGCTCATACAGCTGGCCGGCACCGGCGACGAGCTGCAGGGCATCAAGCGCGGCATCATGGAGATGGCCGACGGCATCGTCATCAACAAGGCCGACGGCGACAACATTGAGCGTGCCCAGCTGGCCCAGGCGCAGTTCCGCAACGCCCTCCATCTCTTCCCGCCCACAGCCTCGGGCTGGACGCCGCAGGTGCTCACCTACTCGGGCTATTTCGCCCTGGGCATCGACGAGGTATGGAAGATGATCGACGATTATTTCGAGTTTGTCAAAGCCAACGGCTACTTCGAGACTAAACGCCGCGAGCAGTCGCGCTACTGGATGTACGAGACCATCAACGAGCTGCTGCGCCGCAACTTCTACGACAACCCCGAGATCCAGACCATGCTCCGCGCCAATGAGCGCCTGGTGCTCGCCAACGAGCTGTCGTCGTTCGTCGCCGCGCATAATATCGTCAACCATTACTTCGAATCAAAATGAAACGCCTTCTCCCCCTCCTTCTCCTCTTTATCTTCTCCGTCACCGCCGCCACTGCCCGCGGCGGGAAAAAGGAAGCTGCAGACGCGCTGCCCGTCATCACCCTGGCCGAGAAAAGCTTTGACTTCGGCCAAATCAGCGAGGACGGCGGCTCCGTCACCCACGAGTTCGTCTTCACCAACACGGGGACAGCCCCGCTGGTGATCGTCAGTGCCACCGCGTCGTGCGGCTGCACCAAGCCCGAATTCCCCGCCAAGCCCGTCAAGCCCGGCGAGAAGGGAAAGATCAAGGTGACGTACAACCCCAAGGGGCGCCCCGGAAAGTTCTCGAAGACCATCACCGTGCGCACCAACGACGCCCGCAATTCCCGCATTAAGCTCCGCATCACCGGCGACGTAAAGGATTGAGCCCCTGCCCCGCAAGGCTGCTACATACGCCAAGCGCGGAGCTGCCTCCCGGCACCTCCGCGCTCGATAATAAACCAATCATTATCACATTTCTTGCAATGGAAAAAGTATCATTTGCTTTCGTACTATTATAACACGGCTCCAAGGCAAATGTTCAACGTCAACGCTGTTTAACGAAATTTTCACAGCCTGTGCTATTATATTTCCCACCTTCGGCCGTACCTTTGCATCAGAAATAATTAAAAGACATCATCATATGGAAAAAAGCGAAAAACCCAAGAAAGCCTCCAAGAAGGCTGCCCTCACCCCCGAGCAGGAAGCCGCGTCGGTCAACAAGGCTCGCATGGAGGCCCTTCAGCAGGCCCTGGGCAAGATAGAGAAGTCCTACGGCAAAGGCGCCGTGATGAAGCTCGGCGACGACGTCGTGGAGCAGGTCGACGTGGTGCCCTCCGGCTCCATCGGCCTGAACTACGCCCTCGGCGTGGGCGGCTACCCCAAAGGCCGCATCATCGAGATCTACGGCCCCGAGAGCTCCGGTAAGACCACCCTCGCCATCCACGCCATCGCCCAGGCCCAGAAGGCCGGCGGCATCGCCGCCATCATCGATGCCGAGCACGCCTTCGACCGCTTCTACGCCCAGAAGCTCGGCGTGGACGTCAACAACCTCCTCTTCTCCCAGCCCGACAACGGCGAGCAGGCCCTGGAGATCGCCGAGCAGCTGATCCGCTCGTCAGCCATCGACATCCTCGTCGTCGACTCCGTGGCGGCCCTCACCCCCAAGAGCGAGATCGAGGGCGAGATGGGCGACCGCAACGTGGGCCTCCAGGCACGCCTCATGTCGCAGGCCATGCGTAAGCTCACCGGCGCCATCGCGCGCACCAACACCACGTGCATCTTCATCAACCAGCTGCGCGAGAAAATCGGCGTGATGTTCGGCCCCTCCGAGACCACCACCGGCGGTAACGCCTTGAAGTTCTACGCCTCCGTGCGCATCGACATCCGCTCGCGTAACCCGATCAAGGATGGCGAGGACGTGCTCGGCAAGCGCGCCTATATCAAGATTGTAAAGAACAAAGTGGCGCCCCCTTTCAAACGCTGTGAGTTCGATATCATGTTCGGCGAGGGCATATCCCGCGCCAGCGAGATCATCGACCTTGGCGTGGAGCTCGGCATTATCAACAAGAGCGGCTCGTGGTTCAGCTACGACGGCTCCAAGCTCGCCCAGGGCCGCGACGCCGCAAAGCGCGTGATCAACGACAACCCCGAGCTCGCCGATGAGCTGGAGGCCAAGATCATGGACGCCCTCTATTCCAAAGACCACCACGGCGCCCCCGCCCCCACGCGCAAGAAATCCGACGCCCCCGCGCCCATCACCGACTTCCCCAATCCCGACGAACTCGGCAATCCCGAGGACCTCTTCGACGACGACCTCCTCGACGAAGACTTCGAGATCAGCGAAATAGAGTAATCCTCAACTGATTATATATCCGTGTTAATTATTTACCCGGGTGACCCCCACAGGGCGCCCGGTTTTTTTGTACCCGCCAGGCGTGGATTACATTCGGGCGAAATGCCGCCACTCGGGTCGCCACCTGTAGCGACCGCCAGAATGTATAACGACTTAAAATCCAGCAAATTGTAGGGTCGAACGGTCTGTTCGGCCGCGATAACGTCAGGCGAAATCGCCCGCATATCCCCGTATTGTAGGGCCGCAAATATGTTGCGGCCGGGATTACACCAAAGATAGTACCAGCGAAGCTCCGGAGGAGCGTGTTTCGGAAGCCGTGGGATTCATCCCACGGACCAGGCGGGACCCTCTCTCCTCTCTCCACTTCCCCCTCCCCGATTTTTCGGGGAGGGGGATAAAGGGGGTGGGGCCAATTACCAGACATGGCCTTTCCAGGCCGCACAAAAGCGTCCCTACATCCGGATGGTCTTTATCAGACGTGGCGGATGTTGACGGCCAAGGGTGGCATGTCGTCGCCGTCGTATATCACCGTGGCTTGCGCATTCGCCCCAAGAGCGGAATTTGTGCAATATTAAAGTTGTACTTTAAAATTGCACATAGTTAACTATAAGATTTGATAAAGACAAGTGATTAAAGAGAAAATCATGTAGAAGAGCCGAAAACGCCCGCATATCCCCGTATTGTAGGGCCGCAAATTTGTTGCGGCCGCAAAAAACCAAGCTTGGATTACATTCGGCTGAAAGGCCGCCAGCAGTGTCGCCACCCGTGGCGACTGCGAGAAAGGATTTTTTGTTTGGTATTCCCCACCCCCAAACCCCCTCCCCTCGGGGAGGGGGAATTTGTTTTTAAATACCTGGTATTCCGTGGGTTAGAAACCCACGGCTGCCGAACGCACGCTCCTCCGGAGCTACGTTGATTCCCGCCGCGGGCGTTGTTGCGGGCGTTAATACAGCCGAACCGAACTTTCGACCCTACATTTGCAGGTACCCAGATATCTATATGCCCAGCAAGCTGCGGGCAGTGGCTAGGGCGGCGGGGTCGTCGGCGCGACCGCTGAGCATCAGCGCTAATTCGCTCTCGCGTTCGGCAAGAGTGAGGGGGCGGATGTGCGTGGCGGTCTGCACGTCGTCGTCTTCCTTGTACACTTTGAAGTGGGTGCTACCCTGTGCTGCGACTTGGGGCAGGTGGGTGATGGCGATGACCTGCGCCTGGTCGGCAATATCGGCCATGAGGGATGCCATGCGCAGGGCCACGTCGCCGCTGACGCCTGTGTCAACCTCGTCGAAGATGATGGTGGGCATTTCCATACGTTCTGCCACGATGGCCTTCAGGGCCAGAATCAGGCGGGAAATCTCGCCGCCGGAGGCCGTGGAGCGCACGGGCAGCGGAGTCTGATTTTTGTTGAAGGCGAAGCGGAAGTCGACATCATCTGCGCCAGTGGGCGAGAGTTTGGCGGGGGAGACGAGGATCTCGCAACGCAGGTTGGCCATACCCAGAGGCGTGGCTTTTTCCTTAAGCTCCACCTCCAGGCGCTCGGCCTGCTCGCGGCGCAGGGCGGAGAGCTTCTGCGCGAGCTGTGTGGCGGTGCGCTTGGCGGCCTTGGCCTGTGCTGTGAGCTCGTCAAGAGTAGCATCGGCATTCTCGATAGCCTGGAGCTGAGTGGCTAACTTATCGCGCAGGGCGATGAGGCCGTCGCTGTCGTCGACGTGGTGCTTGGTTTCGAGCGAATATATCTGAGACAGGCGCTCCTCCACGGCATCGAGCATCGAAGGGTCGGCGTTGACGGCGGCGTCGCTGTCGGCAATGGTCTCTGCAATGTCTTGAATCTCAACGCGCGCCGAAGCCAGACGCTCAGCGAGCGCGGGAGCGGCCGGGAGCACATCGGCGAGGCGATCGAGAGCGTCGGCGGCCTTGTCGAGCAGCTGCACGGCGCCGGCTTGGGCCCCGTCGAGGGCCTCGAGGGCTGCCGTTAGGTTCTCCTTTATGGTGGAGGCGTTGGCGAGCATGTCACGCTCCTGCTCCAGGGATGCCTGTTCGCCGGGCTGCAGGTTCATCTCGCGCAGCTGCTCGAGCTGGAAGGAGATGTACTCGGCATCGGCTCTGCCGCGTTGTATCATGTCGCGGGTGGTGGCGTAGCGCTTCATGGCAGAGCGGTAGGCCGCGAAGGCGCGGGCGTACTGCTCGCGCTCGGCCTCGTCGCCGGCCAGCGAGTCGAGCACCGAGAGCTGATAGTCGGCGTCGGCCAGCAGCAGGTTCTGGTGCTGTGAGTGTATGTCGACGAGCTGCATGGCCACATCGCGCAGCGTGGTGAGGTTGACGGGCGTGTCGTTGATGAAAGCGCGCGAGCGGCTGCCGCCCGAGAGCTCGCGGCGCAGGATGCACACGTCGGGGTCCCAGTCAATGTCGGCAGCTTCGAGTATGGGCTTGATTTTCTCGTGGCCACGGATGTCGAACTGCGCCTCTATCACCGACTTGCGCTGCGGGTCGCGCACAGCCTTGAGGTCGGCGCGGCCGCCGAGCAGCAGCGACAGGGCCGAGAGCATGATTGACTTTCCTGCGCCAGTCTCGCCAGTGATGATGTTCAGCCCAGGGCCGAAGGTTATCTCCACGTGGGTGATCAGGGCATAGTTGGATATTCGCAGTTCGGTGAGCATAGTCGGGAGGTTGCGGTTATTTTTCCTGGCCTTTCTTTATCTTCTCGATGCGGTCGGCATCGGTGGGGTAGATGGGCTGGAGTATTTCGTATGCGTCGCGGCGCTGGGCCTCGGGGGCTTTGGAGTAGACGTTGACGAGCTCGTCGAGCTTCGCGTCGCGGAACATCGACAGGCCCACGCTCATGGGCGCGGCCTTGTAGACGGCCTGTAGGGTGGGGAGGGTAGCTGCGATGGCGGCGCGCCCCTTGTCGGGAGACACCTGCATCTGGTCGAGCCCGCGGCGGTGGTAGTCGTAGAGCATGTCGCGCAGCTGGGTCGTGGCGGGGTCAGTGAAGGCCGAAAGAACGGCACTACGGTTCTTTGTGTCTTCAAAGGCGCGCCAACCGGCCTCGCCCGACGACTGCGCTTGCTGCACAATCTGCTTCAGCACCTCCCAATAAGGGTCGCCGCCATGGGGCGAGAAGGAGTCGAAGTCAACGGCCAGGATCAGGTAGGCGTAGAAATTGAGCACTGCGGTGAGCTGGCTCTCCATCGAGGCCAAGTTGAAGTTCAAGGGCTCGTTCTCCTGGTAAGCGAAGTCGATTTTGGTGTCTTTGAAGTTGATGAGCGTGGTGGTGTATGCGCTGTTGTATACGGGGCGGGTGCTCTGCACCTGCAGGTCGCCCTTCATCACGCCGTCGGTGTACTCTTTGATGGTGAAGAAGAGCTGACAGTCTATTTTCTCGTTGGCGGCGAACTGCGCGGTGGTGAACACCGTCGAGTTCATATAGTCGGAGATTGCCTGCTGCAGCGTCTCGAACGTTGAGCGGTTGGTGCCGGAGATTTGGTCGCTGTTGATCTCCACGCGGCAGTTAAGCTCCTGTGCCTGAGCTGTAAAGGCGAGGCAGGAGAGTAGGGCGATGGCGAGGAATGAGGAGAGGAGGCGTGTAAGAGCCTGTCCCATAAAATATGTTAACGCTGAGGTCGCATATCTTGGAGGAATTTTGGAGTCGACGGGAGGGAGCAATGCCGGCGCATTGTGACCGAGCGACGGCTTCAAAAGTGCCCAAGAGATGCGAAACATAGGCAATCAACAAGTTAAATTTATTTATTTTATTAAACTTTTTCAAACAGTGAAGGATTTCATCGCCTCGGCCATCCATTGGCATATTCGTCCGTGTTCCTCGGTCGTGTACGTCAAGTACACTCCCTCATCACACGAACAACTCTGCTCAATGGCTGACCGCCTCAGCTTTAACATATTTTATGTGACAGGCTCTAGCTCTTGGAGGGCGTCGAGGATGTCGGCGGCCACCTCTGCCTTGCTCTTAAGGTCAAAGGGCACGGCGCGGCCGTCGGGGTAGAGGATGGTGACTTTGTTGGTGTCGGTGCGGAAGCCGGCGCCGGGGTCGGAGAGGGAGTTGAGCACGATCATGTCCAGGCGTTTGCGCTCGATTTTGTCGGCAGCGTTTGCGATGCCGTTCTCGGTCTCCAGAGCAAAGCCCACCAGGCGCTGTCCCGGCTTTTTCGAAGCGCCGAGGGCAGCGGCGATGTCGGGGTTCTTCACCAGCTCTATGCTGGGAGCGTCGTGACCCTCGCGCTTGATTTTGCTCTCGGCCTGCTCGGCGGGGCGATAGTCGGCCACGGCGGCGCACATGATGGCAGCGTCGGCTTCGGGCCAACGGCTCTGGCACGCGTCGAGCATCTCGCGGGCCGACTCCACGCTCACCACCTCCACTCCCGCCTCGGTGGGACGTACGCTCACGGGGCCTGATACGAGGGTGACGCGGGCGCCGCGGCGGGCGGCCTCGTCGGCCAGGGCGTAGCCCATCTTTCCGGAGGAGAAGTTGCCGATGTACCTCACGGGGTCGATGCGCTCCAGGGTGGGGCCGGCGGTGATGAGTATGTGCTTGCCCTGCAGGGGGCGGGGCGCGACGAAGTGGCGCTCCAGGGCGGCGAAGATGCCTTCGGGTTCCTCCATGCGGCCTTTGCCCACCAGGTGCGATGCCAGCTCGCCCTCGCGGGGCTCGATGATATGGCAGCCGTAGGAGCGCAGCAGGGCCAGATTGCGCACCGTGCTGGGGTGGCACATCATGTCCAGGTCCATGGCCGGGGCCACGAACACCGGGGCGCGCTGCGAGAGGTAGGTGGTCACGAGCATGTTGTCTGCCACGCCGGTGGCCATCTTGGCTATGGTGCACGCCGTGGCGGGGGCTATGACCATGGCGTCGGTCCATAGGCCCAGGTCAACGTGCGAATGCCATTCGCCCGTGTTGGCGGTGAAGAACTCGCTTATGACGGGGTGGCCCGACAGCGAGGCGAGCGTCACCGGGGTGATGAACTGCTTGCCGGAGGGCGTGATCACCACCTGCACCTCGGCTCCGGCCTTAACCAGAAGCCGCAGCAGCGACACCGACTTATAGGCTGCGATGCCGCCGCAGATGCCCAACAATATGTGCTTGTCCCTCAGGGAGGATTGAGATGTCATTTTTTCAGAGATAGCTTTATGCGGGTGAAGGCGTCTTTGGTGTTCTTCATGAAGTCGCCTTTCATTATCCAATCATAGAAGTTCGGGTCGCGGCGCAACACGTCGGTGGCGAGCTGGCCCTTGTATTTGCCGAAGTTGATCACGGGGCGGTCCTGGTCGTCGAGGATCAGGCGGCCGGCCATGTCCACGTTGCGGTGCTGCGAGGCGTATTGCGATAGCTTTTCCACGTCGGTGGGCAGGTCGTCGTATTTTTCGAGCTGCGCTAAGAGCACCTCGTAAGTGGCCTGCGTGTCGGCCTCTGCGCCGTGGGCACCCTCCAGGTCCTTGCCGCAATAGAAGCGATAGGCGGCGGCCAGGTTGCGGGGCTCGCGTTTGTGGAAGATGGTCTGCACGTCGATCATGCGAGGGCGCGAGAAGTCAAAGTCCACGTCGGCGCGCTGCAGCTCTTGGTCGAGCATGGGCAGGTCGAAGCGCGTGGAGTTGAAGCCCGCGATGTCGCAGCCCGTGAAGAACGCCGCCACCTGCTTGGCAATTTGCTTGAAGGTGGGGGCGGAGGCCACGTCGGCGTCGGTGATATGGTGCAGGGCAGTAGCCTCGGCCGGGATAGGCATCTCGGGGTTCACGCGGCGGGTGCGGCGCACCACCTCGCCGTTGGGCATCAGCTTCAAGGCCGAAATCTCCACTATGCGGTCGGTGAGCAGGTTGAGGCCCGTGGTCTCAAGGTCAAAGAACACCACGGGGCGTCGCAGTTGCAGTTTCATGTCTCGGCTGCGCAGGAAGAGATCAGAATTCGGTCACGTTCATGGGCATCAGCAGCATCAGCAGGTTCTCGCCCTCGGCCTGCTCCAGGGGGCGGAACACGCCGGCGCGGCTGGGGTCGGAAAGGGCCACCACCACCTCATCGGTGCTGATGTTCTGCAGGATGTTGGTCAGGAACGGTGCGCTGAAGCCGATCACGAGCTCCGGCCCGTCGTAGACACAGTCGATGGTCTCCTGTGCGAGCTGCTGCAGGTTCGGGTCAACCGACTTCATCATCAGGCGGTCGTTGGATATTTTGAACTTGATCATGCCGTAGCCGGGGTCAACGAAGATGCTCACGCGGCGCACGGCGTTGAGGAAGCGGCCGCGGTCGAGGGTCATGGTGTAGGGGTTGTTCTGCGGGATCACGCGCTCGTAGGCCGGGAAGCGGCCCTTGATGAAGCGGCAGTTGAAAGTGAACTTGCCGCCGGTGATCGTAGCGCTCTTCGAGGTCATGCACACGGTGATGGTGTCCGCGTCGGCGAAGGCGTCCTGAAGCACTTTGGCGGGCTTCTGCGGGATGATGCACATAGCCTCTACGCCCGGCTGGGTCTTGGTGTTCTCAAACAGCACAAGCTGGCGAGTATCAGTGGCCACGAACACCAGCTTTTCCTTCTCCACCTTCATCAGCACGCCCATCATCTGTGGGTGGAAGTCGTCGGTGCCAACGGCGAAGAGGGTCTTGGCCAAGCCACCGGTGATTTCTTGCGCGGGGCAAGTGAAGACCACGGGCTCCTCCTCGTCGGCCTCCTTCTTGTAGGCCGGATACTGGTCGCCGGCGATGGCCACCATCGAGTATTCGCCGCCCGAATATGTGATTTTCGTCTCCAGAGTGGCGTCGTCGATCGCAAAAGTCAGGCCCATGGCAGGCACCTCCTTAAGCAGCTCCACCAGACGGCGCGCGTCGAGGCAGAACTCGCCCTCGCCCTCCACGTCGCCCACCTCCACCACGGCGGTCAGAGCGTTCTCGACGTCAGAACCCGTGATGGTCAGAAGGTCGCCCTCGAGGCGCATGTGGAAGTTGTTAAGGATAGTGAGAGCGTTCTTGCTGTTGATCACCTTGCTCACGGCTGACACCGTGCTGTAGAGCAGCTTGCTCTGGACTTTGAATTTCATATGCAGAGAGTATTTCTTTGTGTATCGTAAAAAATAGAGAAGCCATGCGAGCCCGCGCGCGGGCATTATGCTCCTAAAATGCAAAATTACGAAAAAAATCCAAACCCCGGCCCCCCTTTCACAATTTTTTAATCCCTGCCACCCACATTTACCAAAAAAAGTAGGGCCGAAAGTTCGTTTCGGCCGCAGAAAACATCATCAATGGATAACGCTCTCACGTAGGGCTGTACCACGGTGCAGCCTGTTAACGCTCTAATTGTCAACATAATGGATGTAGGGACGCTCATTTTGAGCGTCCGCGATAACACCCTCGACGACAAACACGAATCACTAGAATGATTTGTTTGCCCCACCCCCCTAACCCCCTCCCCGGCTACGCCGGGGAGGGGGATTTTCTGGGGGCGTTCCAGACCCCGGGCTCTCGCCCGGGGCTACCATACACCCGCCCATTCCATGGGCTCCGATGACGTGGTCGCTCTTGATTTCCAGCGCGTTTCCTCCAATTATGGTACCGAAGCGGGCTGTTAGTCTGCGGTAACGCCATAAAATGAATTATGTTATCGCGAAGCGCTTGGCGAAGCCAAGAATTATGTTATCGCGAAGCGCTTGGCGAAGCCAAGAATTATGAATTATGAATTATGAATTATGAATTATCTCTGTCTTATTTCGGGCGGCAAATCACTATCGCAGGGGCGTGGTCAACGAACAGGCGGCGCGCCTCGGCGGCGATCTGCTCGAGCGTGAGGGCGCGGTAGCGATTCACGCGGGTGTTGATGTCCTCGCCGAAATTCTCGGCCATAGCCAGCTCGTGCGCCTTGCGGCGGGGGCGGCTGAGACCCATCACGAAGCTGCTCTCGTAGACGTTCTTTGCCCTTTCAAGCTCTTCGGCGGTGACGTTGCCAGGCTCGGCCAGAGCCTCCACCTGACGTTTGAGCTCGGCAATGACACGCTCCTCGGTCTCGGGGTCGGTGCAGGCGATTGTGGCAGTGAGCAGAAAGTAGCCGGGCAGCTCAAGGCCGGAGATGCACGCGTCTGCGTGCGTGGCAATGCCCTGCTCGCGCACCACGCGTTGGGGCAGGCGGGTGCTCTTGCCGTTGGAGAGGATGTCGGAGATGGCGTCGGCGGCCAGATAGCCAGGCGTGCCGAAGGGGTCCATGCCGTAGGCCATGGCCACGAGCGTCTGCGGCACGCGGTCGGTGATCTCGACCCTCCGCTCCTGCTCCAGCCACACGGCGGGCAGCTCGCGGCGCGGGGCAATCTCGCGGGCCGGCACAGGGCCGAACCATTTCTCGGCAAGCTCGCGCACACGCTCCTCGGGCAGGTCGGCGCACACGCTGAGGATGGCATTGTTGGGGGCGTAATGGCTGTAGAACCAGTCTTTTACCTGCTGCATGGTGGCGTGCTGCACGTGATCTGGGGTCTTGCCTATGACGGGCCAGCCGTAGGGGTGGCCATCGCCGTAGAGCAAGCCCAACAGTGCCGGGGTGACGCCGCCGTAGGGAGTGTTGAGGTGGGTCTGCTTGAACTCCTCCACCACCACGCTGCGCTGCACCTCCAGACCCTCGGGGCTGAAGGCCAGCCCGCGCATGCGGTCGCTCTCAAGCCAGAACGCCGTCTCGATGTTGACCAGCGGTAGCACCTCGTAGAAATATGTGTAGTCGGCGCTGGTGGCAGCGTTGTTGATGCCGCCGGCGGCCTCCACGGGCGCGTCGAACTGCGGCACGGCCTCGGTGCCGCTGAACATCAGGTGCTCGAACAGATGCGCCAGCCCCGTGGCCTCCGCGTCTTCGTCGCGCGAGCCCACGCGGTAGAGCACCTCCACCGCACAAAGAGCGGCCTGCGGGTGGCGGGTGTGCACTACGCGCAGGCCGTTGTTAAGGTACATCGTGGCGATCATTCCACCACCTTCATCGAGATTATCTTGATGTCCTCCTTGGGGCGGTCGTTGCGGTCGGTCTCGGCTTTCTCGATCTTGTCGATGGTGTCCATGCCGGAGATCACCTCGCCGAAGACGGTGTACTGGCCGTCGAGGTGGGGCGTGCCGCCCACGGTGGAGTATGCCTCGCGTACCTGGGCGGGGAGGGTGAACTTGTTGGCTCGGCCCCAGGCCTCGGTCTGGTCCACGAGCTCCTGCTGCAGGGCGCGCATGCCGGCGGTGTCGCGGGCGGCGCGCAGGTTCTGGATTTTCTCGGCGTTCTCCTGCACCAGGCCGTTAAAATAGTCTTGCATCTGCATTTGGCCCATCTGGCGCTCCAGCTGTGTGAGCTGCTGGGCGGGCACGACGTCGCCGGTGACCACGTAGAACTGTGATCCGGAAGAGCGGCGCTCGGGGTTCACCTGGTCGCCCTGGCGGGCAGCGGCCAGCGCGCCGCGCTTATGGAAGTGGGTGGGGTAGCGGAACTCGGCCTCGATGGTGTAGCCCATGTCGCCCGAGCCCAGCATCTTGCCTGCGGGCGCGCCCTTCGACTCGGGGTCGCCGGCCTGCACCATGAATTTGTCGATCACGCGGTGGAAGAGCGTGCCGTTGTAGGTGCCTTCCTTCACCAGACGCAGGAAGTTGTCGCGGTGGCGAGGCGTGTCGCCGTAGAGCAGCACGGTGAAGGAGCCCACGGTGGTCTCCACTTGCACTTTCACCGACCCTGAGTCGGCGGGGTTGTAGGGCTGTTGCATATCGGTGGGGGTTGAGATTGTGTCGTTGGCTATGGCGTCGTCGTTGCTGTTGGCTGCGGCCGTTTTCTCGGCGCCGGAGCATGAGGCGAGGGCCATCAGCAGCAGGGCCGTGGCCAGAAGGTGCTTGATCATATGGTGGATGTGGGGAAAAGGCGTTTGTAGATACGGCGGAAGTTGTTGTCTTCAGCGCTGAGCTGCTCGGCGCGCTCCTTATAGTCAGCCCCGTAGAGGCAGGGCAGCAGGTCGGCCAGATAGCGGTGCTCGCGGTCGCGGTCTATGGTCGCGGCCACCAGCTTGCGCACCGTCTCGGCGTGAGCCTCGGCGTCGATGGCGTGCAGATACCGAGCCGCGCTGGCCAGGAACTGACCCGTCAGGTCGGCGCGCTCCATGTTGGCCACTATCGCATCCATATCCTCCGCGCAGGTGTCGATATGGTTGGCCAGATACTCGTATGTCTTCAGGCCGTCGGTGTCAGAGGCCAGATGCTTGCGGTCGAGGTCGGTCATAAGCAGGAATAATTACAATACTATTGCCGCGAATTTACAGAATAAATTCCTTTCTGCCAAATTTCACCCCGCGCGAGCGAAAAGAACATGTTTTTAGCATTAAAATTTGGAAATTACGGAAAATATTCATTAATTTGCAAAATCACCCTGCATCGCTTATATCCAACCAACCTCATAATACCCCCGATTTATGGCAAATCGAAAGCTCAAAATCCGCGACCTGACGCTGCGCGACGGTCAGCAATCGCTCTTCGCCACACGCCTGAGCCAGAAAGAAATCGACAAGCTCCTGCCCTACTACGAGAACGCCGGCTTCTACATCATGGAGGTCTGGGGCGGCGCCGTGCCCGACTCCGTGATGCGCTACCTCGACGAGAGCCCCTGGAACCGTCTCCGCACAGTCTCCAAGGCCATGAAGGGCAAATCCCTCCTCTCCGCCCTCTCCCGCGGCCGCAACCTCTTCGGCTATGTGCCTTACCCCAACAGCGTGCTCGAAGGCTTCTATAAAGAGGCCATCAAAAACGGCCTCAACGTGATGCGTATCTTCGACGCTCTCAACGATATAGACAACGTCAAGGATTCCATCAAGATGATCAACGATCTCGGCGGCATCGCCGACGGCGCCGTCTGCTACACCGTTGACCCCAAGCCCACCGAGCCTGCCAAGAAGCCCGGATTCTTCGCCCGCCTCTTCGGCAGCAAGCCCGCCGAGCCCGAAAAGATATTCACCACCGAGTATTTCGTCTCCAAAGCCAAGCAGATGGAGGCCCTCGGCGCTAAGATCATCACCCTCAAGGATATGGCCGGCCTCGTGACGCCCTCGCGCGCCGCCGAGATCATCAGCCAGCTCAAGGCCCACCTCAAGGTGCCCGTCGACTTCCACACCCACTGCACCCCCGGCTATGGCCTCGCATCTTCCCTGATGGCCATCCTCAACGGCGTCGACATCCTCGACACCAACATCTGGTGGTTCGGCGGAGGCTCCGCGGCTCCCGCCATCGAGCTCATCTACGTCTTCTGCCAGAAGCTCGGCATCGAAGTCGAAGCTAACATGAAGGCCGTGGGCGAAATCCGCGACCGCCTGCTCGACGCCCGCCGCAGCCTCGCCGACTTCGACCTCAACAAAGACCACATGCCCCGTCCGTTCGACCCCCTGGCCGACAAGCTCCCCGCCGAGGTCGATGCGCTCTTCAACACTGCCATCGACGCTGCCAAGGCCGGCGACGAAGCTGCTCTGCTCGACGCTTGCCACGCCATCGAGGCATACTTCGGATTCCCCAAGCCCAACGAGCTCGTCAAGAACGCCGAGGTGCCCGGCGGCATGTACTCCAATATGGTGGCCCAGCTCAAGCAGCTTAAGAGCGAAGACCTCCTGGAGGACGCCATGAAGCTCATCCCCATGGTGCGCCGCGACGCAGGTCTGGTGCCCCTGGTCACCCCCACCAGCCAGATCGTCGGCTCGCAGGCCGTGCTCGTTGCCCTCGACCGCAAGAACGGCCGCCCCGACTACTCCAACACCTCCAACCAGTTCACCTCACTGGTCAAGGGCGAATACGGCCACACCCCCGTGCCCGTCGACCCCGCCTTCCGCGAGAAAATCACCGGCAGCGCTGTGGAGACACCCTACGACGTCTCCTCCTACGAGCAGCCCGACAATCCCACCCTCGACGACCTCGGTGGCACCAAGCTCGCCACTAACACCGAGGAAGAGCTCCTTCTCGCCCTCCTCCCCTCCGTGGCCAACGGCTTCCTGCGCCGCCGCCGCTCCGAAGAGTTCGAGGCAGCCAAGCCCGAGAAGACACCCGAGGAGATCGCTCAGGAAGAAGCCGACAACGCTCCCATCACCGGCCCCACCGTCACAGCACCCATGGGCGGCCGCGTGGTCAGCGTCAGCGTCAAGCCCGGCGACGAAGTCAAGAAAGGCCAGGTGGTCCTCGTCTACGAAGCCATGAAGATGGAGAACGACGTCCAGGCCCCCGCCAACGGCAAGGTCAAGCGCGTCTTCGTCAAGCCCGACCAAGTAGTCGGCACCGACGCCGTCCTCATCGAGTTCGAATAAAGCGGTTATACATTTTTAGGTAACGACCTACAAACCGCGCCCGTCCCCCTCGCCCCCGCGAGGGGGATTTTTTTACCACGAAAGGATAACACAAATCCTCGCATTGTAGGACCGAACAGTCGGTTCGGCCGCCGAGAGGCGTTCATTCGGAGGCAATGCCTCCGCACGTAGGGCTGTACCACGGTGCAGCCCTTTAACGCCATGGTTGCCAGTAAATTGTAGGGCCGCAAGTTCGTTGCGGCCGCAACAACGCCAACGATACCCCCCTCCAGTAGGGTCGCCACCTGTGGCGACCGCCACAATGGATAACACCCTCAAAACCATCATATTGTAGGGCCGCTTTTCGTTGCGGCCGCAACAACGCCAACGATACCCCCCCTCCAGTAGGGTCGCCACCTGTGGCGACCGCCACAATGGATAACACCCTCAAAACCATCATATTGAAGGGACGCAAGTTCGTTGCGGCCGCCGATAACGCCCTACAAAAAAAGGTCGCAGCCTCGTGGACTGCGACCTTGAAAATATGGATTGGATTGCACTTGGCCTATGCCTTGATCACTTGCGCACGTTCAGCGGTGCGGAGCTTTTCTTAAGAGGCACTGCGATGTTGCCTGTGAGCGTGCCCCAGAGATGTTCAACGGTCACGGGAACGATGATGTAAGCGTTGGCCTGGAGCGGTGCGCCATTGTTCTGGAAGGTAAGCTCGCCGGTGGTGTTGTTGATGTTGGCCACCATGTTGAGCGACTCGAGAAAGCGCTTGTTCTGAGTGCCTTCGGCATTATCCGCGATGTAGATGTTAGTGCCGAACTTGGGATCCTGAACACCGTAGAACTGATAGTAGTCGGCTGCGAGGGGAGCAGAAGCGGTGGCGACTTTGGCTACCAGGTTGCCATAAGCATCGGTGAGAGCGAAGCTGTTAGCGATGTTGATGGTCTGAGCCACAGAGTTGTCAACGATATCCTTGCCGAGGACGGTGTTGATGTCGAGGATCTTAACAATCTGCAGATAGCTTGTGGCGAACTGCTGGCGGTTGAAGCCGGTGGCGATGTTCAGACCGTTGACGTCATAGCTCCATGCGAGGGTCACCTTGCCGCCGTTGCTGACGATGTTCTTGCCGTTAGCGTTATTCTCGATCGAGAAGATGACCTCCTTGAGGTTGTTCTGGTTAGCGGCAGTCATGCTCCAGTGGCTGAATCCGGCCGTGAAGGTGAGAGCCTTGAAGGCGTTCTTGCTCTTATCGGCGGCAGAGAGGTCAACGTCGAAGTGAGCGCAGCTGAGGAGGTTGTTGACGTAGGGCTGCATGCGGCCTTCGAGGATGTTGGTGGCATAGTAAGCCTGCACGCCATCCCATTTGCCGGCTGCGTTGAGCTTCATGGGCACGGGGTAAACCTTCATCGTGTTGTTCTGCCACTTCAGAGGATCTGTGTTGCCGAGGGTGGCGGCGGTGATCTTTGTGGTGACTGTCCACTTGAGGTTGATGGTGACGCTGGGATATACGCCGTTGGGGTCGGTGAAGGTCACGGACTTGGTCATGGTGACGGTGTTATCTCCGGCGGTGAGCTTGCCCAGCTGCTCGCTGGTGAGCGTCCACGTCATCACGGGGATGGAGGCGTCGAGGTTGCCGGGGATCATGAAGGCGTTGAGAGTGCCGTTCTGGTCGTTTGCGGGAGTGACCAAGGGAGCCACATCGCCGTAGATCTTGGTGAACTCGTCTTTGCTCATGCCATTGGAGCCAATCTTCATAAGCACCTTCTCGGCCATGTCTTTCCAAGTGAAGTCGATCTCGGCGCCGGTGCAAGCGTTGCCTGCGGAGGTTACGAGGCCCCAGTCAACCACCACGGGCTCGGTCTTCTCGGCGGTGAAGCGGACTTTGAAGTAGCGCACGTCGATGACGTTGTTGTTGGTGACGTCTCGCAGCTCGGCGCGGATGATGGGCTGTTTGCCGATGATCACCTTGTTGCCTGTCTCGCCGTTTGTGGCCACGGGGGTGAGGAGGCTATTGTTCTCGCCGGAGAGCTTCACGAACTTCTGCTGGTCGGTCTGGTCGGGAGCGGAAGGAGTGTAGGCTTTTGTGGCGACATGGAACACGATGTCGAAGCCGTAAGTCTTCAGCTGCGCGCGGGTCATCTCCTTATGCGACGAAGGAGCCACGAATTTGCAGCCGTCTACGAGGGTGTAGAGGTCGAAGTCTTTGTCGCTGTAGACGATGTCCTTGCAGATATATTTACCTGCTGCCGACTGGTAGAGAGTGGTAGAGTCGTTGAGGTGAGATGTGACGTTGGGCTGACCGATGTACTGGCCGGGCACGAACGCGAGCTCGGGTGTGAAGTAGCTCTCCTCCAGACGGGTGAACTCAGAGTATACGGCTGCTTCCGTCTCTCCCTGGTCGGTGAAGAGGTGCTTGTCTGCGATGGGCACGCGCAGCGACACAGTGTAGATATCGTTGCCGGGGAGGTTGAGCGACTCGGTGTTGCTCTTGCCCAGCTTCACGGTGAGCACGCCGGGGGCGGAGACGTTGGCAGATGCCACGTGCACCACTGCGTCGTATGCCTCGGCTGCGCGCGTGGTGGCCACCTTTGTGACGTAAGCCAGGTCGTTGGCCTTAATGTCTGACTCAGTGACGGTGCCGGGGTTGAGGCGGTACTGTGCCTCGGCGGTGTTGTTCGAGACAATGAACTCGGTCTTGCCGGTGGTGGCCTTCGTCCACACGCCGTTTTTAAGCACTAATTTGGTGTATTTAGCAGACTCGAACTCGATGGTGGGAATACCGCCTACATAGAGGCTGGGCATAAGAGTTACGGAGGTGAGTCGCTGTGCCAGCACGCCTGCCAAGGTGTTTACGCAGTTGCTGATGTCCTGCGACACCTTTGCGGCCAGGTCAGTGAGGTCCTTACGGATGTCCTCAATCCCCTTTTTGTTGGCCTGGACGTCTGCCTCGAGGCTCTTAAGCTCGGCTATGGTTTGCTCGATTGTGGCTATCTTTGAGTTCATTCCGGCCACGGCAGAGCTCAGCCCTGCAAGCTCGGCCTTCATGTTCTCCAGAGCTGCCACCTGTGTCTGCAGGGCCTGGATGGCTGCTGCATTGGCGGCTATGGCGTCGGCTTGGGCACCGAGCTGTTTGTTGACGTCTGAAAGGTCGATGTTCATCAGCCCTTTCTCGATGCCGTCGATGCGACCGGCTAATGCGGCGATCGCGGCGGCGTTCTCCGCGCTCAGGGCAGAAGCTGCGTCGATAAGAGGCTTCAGCTCAGCCATTACCTCTTTTATAGCTTCTGCCTTGGCCTCGGCAGCCGCTTTCTTTGCCAGCTCGGCCTCGGCAGCTGCCTTTTGAGCTTCCTCAACGGCTGCGTCGCCCTTTTTTGCTGCATCTTGGGCAAGGGCCAGAGCCTGCGTGGCAGCGTCGGCTGCCTGCTTGGCTGCGTTCTGGTTTTCGCTCAGAGCAGCTTGCAGAGCCGCCAGCTGCTTACTCAGCTCGGCTGTCTGCCCTTTGAGATTGGTGATGTCTTCGTCGTGGTCGTCCGAGCAGCTGGTCAGCGTAGTGCCCAGCCCCGCGGTCAACATCATCGAGCAGACAATCATACTCATGAATTTTTTGTTCATGCTTCTTAGGATTAAGTTAAACAATTGATTATTTTCGTGTTGTGATTCTATCTATCAATACTTAGGATAAGGCGGAAATGATACACATAAGTATACTGCGGCGCATGGAGTCGGAAAGTCGATTCCATTTGCGGTACAAAGGTATTAATCATTGAAATTTCTATGCGAAAATATGTGTAAGGGATGCCATTACACCGTGTAATGGATTTCTTTACACTCGCCAGTAATCATCTATCAATCTGCCTTTTAATGCTATCCTCATTGTCGGCAGCAGGGAGTCTGCGATCAAATTCGTCGGCTATGTCGCGAAAGAAGTTATGGCCGAGGATTGCAGAAATGCGCCATAGCAGTTCAGTGTCTATCGAGCTGCGTCGGAATATGTCGTAGACATTCACGCGGTGGCAGTTCAGGCGTTGCGCGAACCAAGTCACCGTGCGTCCCTTGGCCTCATGGGCCAGTCTGTCTTTGATTTGCTCTCCGATGTGCACAGACGCTGTCGAATTCTTCGCCCTCGGTTCCACTGCGAGGGCCGCATAGATATGCTAAAAGCGTGGAACGTATTCGTAGCTTATCGCTCCTTGGGCATCGCCAAACGCCTGCAAAGGATAAGCCGAACCACTCCCACGCTTGGTCATTATCTTTACACGCAGACCACCGAGGCCTGACGGGTAAGAATACACGACAGCATGAGCGTCTTGTCCGCTTTGTCACTTTGCTTTAAATTTGGCGATTTTAAGGAGCTGACAAAAGCCTTGAACGCTTCAAGTAAAATATGTAATGGAAGGTGTTTGGCCGGAGGCTCTGTTACCTTTCCGCTGCAAAATTAGAATTTTTTTTTGGATTGTGAAAATGTGGGGGAGTGGTTTTTGTGAAAAAGTATCAGATAGCCAATGCTGTCGCGACTCATGGTAAGTAGCGCGCATAGCGCTTCGTTGCGGAGCAGAGTCAAATAAAGGCTTGATATGCCCAGCTACAATGCGGGGCGAGAACGCATTATACAAATTAAATCCGAATCCGCAAACCCACCCAGAAAAAATGGAATAACCCCACCTGCCGCGCCCGCCAATGCGAATAACGCAAAATCACCATATTTATGGCCGCTTCATTGCGGCCAATAATTATGAATTATGAATTATGCATTACTTTGGCAACTGCCTCCGCTCGAATGCGTCGATCATGGACACGGGGGTGGCGTTATAAATCTGCACGCCGGCGGTGCGGGCGTAGGCGGCGATGTCGTGGTAGCTCTTTAGGGCAATGGCGAAACTCTCCACCACCTCGTGCAGGGGCACGCCGGCGTACACCTGGCTCACGCGCGTGCTCTCGCGCTTGTCCTCCTTATAGAAATGTGGCTGGACGGTGACCACGCGGTTGTCGTCAGTCACAGCGAGCTGCGAAATCCATGTGTGGTCCGCACCCACCACATATATCTCCTTGAATCCCAGCCATATGGCGCACATGATGGCGGGCACTAACACATTGCGCGGGCGCGGCATGCCCAGGCGACCGCCATATGCCGGCCGTTCGAGCCACGAATAGCCTTCGACGCCAACGAAGTTGAAGGTGCTAACGGTTACGCACCCCGACTTCTCCACCTCCTCCGGCACGCGGCCGCGCATGCGGGCCGGCACAAGCAGCGTCATCTGCCACGTGGACGAGGCGAGGTTCTGCCACAGGCGCTTAACGTTCTCATCGTCTGGGTGAAGGAAGAAATGCGGATCGGCAAGGATATAGAAAGCGGGGGCTATTTGGGTGAACTCCGGGGCGTTGGCGGCAAAGTTCACCGCCATGGTCGGGGTGCTCTGGAGCAGGGGCATGCGCTCGTCGATGACGGCGCGCAGCGAGGGGCCGTTGCCCATGATGATGATGGGGCCTTCGCGCCGAGCGGGGCGCAGGCTGCACGGACGGCTCTGCAGCAGCATCTTGCCCAGACTCTTGAGCGATGCTCCGAGGCGGGAAAGGGGGTCAGAGGCTTGCATCGTCGTAGGTGTGGGTGCGCAGGTACTCGCATACGTCGTTGGGGCAGAACGCAGGGAATGCCTCGGCGAAGCTGTCGCCGCGAATGGTCTGATCCTCAGTAACCATAGCGTAGAGCTTCGAGCCGAGTGCGAGCTTGGCGATCCATGGCTTGACAGTGAAGATACGCTTGTCGCCCAGGCGGAAGCTCAGAGCCTCCGCGAGCGCGCGCATGGTGTGGTCGCGGCCGTCCGTTAGGGTGAATGACGAGAAGCCGGACTGTGCCGACTCCGCTGCCAAGCGTGCCGCGCGGGCCACGTCCACGGCATGGATCAGGCTAACGGCGGGGTCGCAGTCGCGCACGTTGACGTACCAACCGCTGTACAGACGCTCGGCGATGAGCCTGGGCAGGCCCACCATGCCCGTGCCCACGATGTGGGCGCAGCGCAGCTCCACCATGGGGATGCCGCGGCGCTGAGCCTCTGCCTCGAGGTCTCCGCCCTCGGCGCGCTGCCCGGGCTGGAGGATGCGCACGCAGGCGCGGGGCGAGGGCAGGGGCTCGGGTAGGTTCTCCGGGTCCTCGCCAAGCTCGCGGCGCAGGTAGGGGGTGAGGAACTCGTTGGCCCCCAGGTCGAAAAGTATGTCGGCTATCTGCGCGGGCATATCACTCAAGATAGGTGTAGCCGAAGAGGCCGGAGCGGTAGGTGCTCAGGAAGTCGCGACCCTCCTCCGGGGTGATTTTCCCGGCCTTCATGGAGCGTGTCACCCACGTCTCAACGTTGCGCACCAGCTTCTTGGGGTTAAACTGCACGTATTCAAGCACTTCTGCCACGGTCTCGCCCTCGATGATTTGGTCGATCTCGTAGCCGTCTTCGTCCACGCGGATGTGCACGGCGTTGGTGTCGCCGAAGAGGTTGTGCATGTCGCCCAGGATCTCCTGGTATGCGCCCACAAGGAACACGCCGATATAATATGGCTCGTCGGCGCGCACAGCGTGCACGGGCAGCGCGCCCGTCACGGTGTCGGCCGTGGAGATAAAGTGGGCTATCTTGCCGTCGCTGTCGCAGGTAATGTCTTGGATGGTGCAGGTGCGCGAGGGCTTCTCGTCAAGCCTGGAAATGGGCATGATGGGGAAGATTTGGTCTATGGCCCAAGAGTCGGGCAGCGACTGGAAGAGCGAGAAGTTGCAGAAATATTTGTCGGGGATGGCCTTTGCGATTTTACGCAGCTCCTCGGGGGCGTGCTTCATGGCCGCGGCAAGCTCGCCCACCTCGCGGGCAATGCTCCAGAAGAGCTTTTCGATCTGGGCGCGGGTGGTGAGCGATAGCATGCCGAGGGAGAAGAGGTCCAGGGCCTCCTCGCGGATCTGCAGTGCGTCGTGCCACGACTCGAAGAGGCGCGGCTGCGAGAGCTTGTCCCAGATCTCATAGAGTTCGCGGGCCAGCTCGTGGGCGTCTTCGGGCAGCTCCTCGTTGTCGCGCCACACGGGGAGCGACGTGGTGGCCAGAGCCTCGAAGACCAGCACGGAGTGGTGGGCCGAGAGCGAGCGGCCGCTCTCGGTGATGATGTTGGGCTGCGGCAGGTTGTTCTTCGCGCAGGCGTCGACGAGGGCCGAGACAGCGTCGTTGGCGTACTCCTGTATGGAGTAGTTCATCGAGCTCTCGCTGGCCGACGAGCGCGTGCCGTCATAGTCCACGCCCAGGCCGCCGCCTATGTCGATGTATTCGATGTTGAAGCCCATGCCCTGCAGCTGCACGTAGAACTGCGACGCCTCGCGCAGGGCGTTCTTGATCAGGCGTATCTTGGTGATCTGGCTGCCGATATGGAAGTGGATGAGCTTCAGGCAGTGCGCCATGTCGCGCTTCTGCAGCATCTCCAGCGCCTGCAGCAGCTCGGAGGAGTTAAGGCCGAACTTCGATTGGTCGCCGCCGCTCTCGGCCCACTTGCCGCTGCCGCTCGACGAGAGCTTGATGCGGATGCCGATGTTGGGGCTGATTTTAAGGCGTTTGGCTATCTCGGCGATGAGGGCAAGCTCGTTGAGCTTTTCCACCACCAGATAGATGCGGCGGCCCATTTTCTGCGCCAGCAGGGCCAGCTCGATGTAGCTCTCGTCCTTGTAGCCGTTGCAGATCACCAGCGCGTTGTCCGCGATGTTCGTGGCCAGCACGGCGTGCAGCTCGGGCTTGGAGCCAGCCTCGAGGCCGATGTTGAATTTCTTGCCGTAGGTGACGATTTCCTCCACCACCTGGCGCATCTGGTTCACCTTGATGGGGTAGATCAGATAGTTCTGCGCCTTGTAGTCATAGTCGCGGGCCGCTTGGGCGAAGCAGTTAGAGATTTTCTCGATGCGGTTGTCGAGGATGTCGGGAAATCGCAGCAGCACGGGGGCTGTGATGTCGCGCACGCGCAGCTCGTCCATCACCTCTTTGATGTCCACCGCGGCGCAGCCCTGGCGAGGGGTCACCACCACGTGGCCTTTGTCGTTGATAGAGAAATAGTTGCGGCCCCAGCCGTGGATGTTGTACAGCTCTTTGCTGTCTTCGATGCGCCAGCGTCTCATTAGCGGGATGTGTGGGATGATATGGTGTTAGATGATGGTGGAAATCGTTGTTGTAGTGCCTTGCCCGGCTCAGATGCCTGTGTAGGTGCTGGGGGTGAGGGCGCGCAGCTCGGCCTTGACGGCGTCGCTCACCTCGAGGCTGTCGATGAAGGAGCGTATGCTCTGCTCGGTCACCTTCTCGTTGGTGCGCGTCAGCTCCTTAAGCTTCTCGTAGGGGTTGGGATAGCCCTCGCGGCGCAGTATGGTCTGGATGCCCTCCGCCACCACAGGCCACATGCCGGCGAGCGACGCCTCGATCAGCTCGCGGTTGAGCAGCAGCTTGTCCAGACCCTTGATGGTGCTGGCCATGGCTATGAGGCCGTGGGCCAGGGGCATGCCCAGGTTGCGAAGCACGGTGGAGTCCGTCAGGTCGCGCTGCAGGCGCGACACGGGCAGCTTCTGCGCCAGGTGCGAGAGCAGGGCGTTGGCCACGCCCACGTTGCCCTCCGAGTTCTCGAAGTCGATGGGGTTCACCTTGTGGGGCATCGCGCTCGAGCCCACCTCGCCCTTGCGGATCTTCTGCTTGAAATATTCCATGGAGATGTAGAGCCACATGTCGCGGTCCAGGTCCATGATGATGGTGTTGATGCGGCGCAGCGCGTCGAGCAGGGCCGCCAGGTTGTCGTAGTTGGAGATCTGGGTGGTGAGCTGCTCGCGCTCTATGCCCAGGGTCGAGGTCAGGAAGTTGTTGGCGAAGTCGTGCCAGTCCACGTCGGGGAAGGCCGCATGGTGGGCGTTGAAGTTGCCTGTGGCGCCGCCGAACTTGCCGGATACAGGCACATGCTCCAGCATGTCGATCTGCTGCTCCAGGCGGTAGACGTACACCATCAGCTCCTTGCCCAGACGGGTGGGGGAGGCAGGCTGGCCGTGGGTGTGTGCGGGCATGGCCACGTCCTCCCATTCCTGGGCGCGGGCGCGCAGACGGTCCACCAGCTCGCGCAGGCGCGGCATGTAGACGTCCTTCAGAGCCTCTTTCAGCGACAGGGGTATGGCCGTGTTGTTGATGTCCTGCGACGTCAGGCCGAAGTGCACGAATTCGCTGTACATGTTGATGTCCAGACCGATGTGCACCATGCGCAGCTGCTCCTTCAGATAATACTCCACAGCCTTCACGTCGTGGTTGGTCACCTTCTCGATGTCCTTCACCTGGTGAGCGTCCTCCACGGTGAAATTGCGGTAGATGTCGCGCAGGGCCTCGCGGTCGATATTCTTCAGCTCAGGCAGCTGAGGCAGACCCAGGCCGCACAGGGCGATGAAATACTCAATCTCCACGCGCAGGCGGTATTTGATCAGAGCGTACTCCGAGAAATACTCGTCCAGACGCTCGCACTTGTCTCTGTAACGGCCGTCGACAGCCGAGATGGCGGTAAGCTGTGTAAGTTGCATTTATCTGTATGACTGGTTTATGGCGAATACGGTCGCGTATATGAAAAATCGGGCCGAAACGCCTAATAATCTGCAAAATTAGCAAAAAATCGCGACATAACCCGCGCCGCGCCCCCGAAATCCGCAAAACAACATCCACGATCCGCCATTATGTAGGGCCGCATGTTCGATGCGGCCGCGAAAACACCAAAAAACACCCACGATTCACCTCAAATTGTAGGGCCGAACGGTCGGTTCGGCCGTGTAAACATCCTCATTGGAAACCACTCTCACGT
>CAZSHV010000011.1:0-35499 GCA_964606815.1 uncultured Bacteroides sp.
AGGCCCATTGGTGGAGCGAGAGGTCTAACGCTTGGTGCTCGATGATATGATGGACTTCCGTGACTACGGGATCGAGATCCCATACAGCCGCCGCGGCGGCAAGGTGAAGTGCTTCTGCCCGCAGTGCCACCAGACGCGCCGCGACAAGCGCGACAAGAGCCTCTCCGTGGACCTGGACAAGGGGCTGTGGAACTGCCACTACTGCGGCTGGGGTGGTGCCCTGGGCCACACCGACGAGGAAAAGGAGCTATGGATGCGCTCTCAGCCCTGGTACAGGCCCAAGGCCATACGCCGAGCCGAGCCCGAATACAGCCGCCCCGAGCCGCGCCAGGCTGCCCCGATGAGCGACAAAGCCCTGGCCTGGTTCGCCTCCCGAGGAATCAGCCCCGCCACGCTGCAGGCCGCGGGGGTCACCGAGGGCCCGGAGTGGATGCCGCAGAAGCAGGGAGAGGCCAACACCGTGCAGTTCAATTACATGCTTGACGGACAGCTGGTGAACACGAAGTTCCGCACCGGAGACAAGTGCTTCAAGATGGTGAGCGGTGCCCGCCTGATCCCCTACAACATCGACGCCATCAAGGGCCAGCCCACGTGCATCATCACCGAGGGGGAGATGGACGCCCTGTCGTTCATCGAGGCCGGAGAGACGTCCGTGGTGAGCGTGCCCAACGGGGCCAACGCCAACCTGGAATATCTCGACGACTTCATCGAGGACTATTTCGACGACAAGCAGACCATCTACATCGCCGTCGACACCGACACCAAGGGGACCATGCTGCGCGACGAGCTGCTGCGCCGCCTCGGCCCGGAGAGATGCCGCGTGCTGGACTTCGGAGACGACTGCAAGGACGCCAACGAGCACCTCATGGCCCACGGTGCCTCCAGCCTGCTACGATGCCTGAGCGAGGCCCCCGAGACGAAGGTGGAGGGTGTCTTCACCGTCGCCGACTTCGAGCAGAGCCTCGACGCCATCTTCGAGAACGGCCTGCCCCGCGGTGTCACCATCGGCCACGACAACATCGACCACCTCGTCAGCTTCGAGACGCGTCGCCTGTGCCTGGTCACCGGATACCCCGGCAGCGGAAAGTCGGAGTTCATCGACGAGATGGCCGAACGCCTGAACATCCGCTATGGCTGGCGATTCGCCTACTTCAGCCCGGAGAACGCCCCGCTGGCCTACCACGCCAGCAAGCTCGTGGAGAAATTCACGGGTAAGAGGTTCCACCGCAGCAGCCTCACCTACGGGGAGTATAAGCAGGTGAAGGAGCATCTGGAGCAGAACTTCTTCTTCATCTCCCCTGCTGACTACCGCGTGGACACCATCTTGGAGAAGGCCAAGTATCTGGTGCGCCGCCGCGGCATCAAAGCCTTGGTCATCGACCCCTACAACCGCCTGGAGGACGAGTGGGACGGCCGCAAGGAGACCGACTACGTTAGCCGTCTGCTGGACAAGCTCACCCTCTTCGCCCAGCAGCACGACGTGCTGGTCATCCTCATGGCCCACCCCGCCAAGCCCGTGCGCAACCGCGACGGCAAGATTGACCCGCCCACGCTCTACGACATCAGCGGCTCGGCCCACTTCTTCAACAAGGCCGACTTCGGCATCGTGGTGCACCGCGACAGGATGAACCACACGGTGGAGATTCGAGTGGAAAAGGTGAAGTTCCGCCATCTGGGCGAGCCGGGCGTGGCCGTGATGCGCTACAACCCCGAGAACGGCCGCTATATCCCCGCCGTGGCCGACCTGCCTCCGCAGTGGGACAACACCAACCACCTCACCCCGCTCCAGCCCCAAGCCCCTGCTGCTGCCACCCCTGCAGCCGTCGCAGACGCTCCTACACTCGACATGACCGACGAATACCCCTTCCTGCCCACAGATGAAGAGGTACCGTTCTGAACCGCAATTAATAATTCATAATTACGGCCGCAACAAATTTGCGGCCCTACAATTACCTGGGTTTGTTGTCATTATCTTGCTCCGATGGATTCCCCCTCCCCCTAAACCCATCCCCACTTTCGCGGGGAGGGGGAATATTTTTTAAATGCCTGGTATTCCGCGGGTTAAAAACCCACGGCTGACTTGTTCTCGCCCCTCCGGGGCTCCGTTGACTTTGTCTTTGACGTTTTCAGCGGGTGTGATCGCGGCCGCACCGACCGTTCGACATAGCGATTAATTATGAATTATGAATTGTGAATTATGAATTGCGTGCTAACCCCTTGATAATCAATTAATGGACAATTTCACACACTTAACACATTGAATCACTGGCGTTTAACCTCTGTCCGCTGTCCACTGTCCGCCCTACCCTCTATTTTGACCGCTGTGAACCCTTCCGCGCCCGGCGGCGTTGTATTTGCAGATTTTGCCCCGCGGCGCGGGGTTTTCTGAATTATTTAATATACCTTTGTAAAAAATTTAACTTAAATGAAAACTTTCGAGGAACTGGGAGTGGGCGAGAACCTGCTCCGCGCCATACAGGATCTGGGCTTCGAGCATCCGATGCCCGTACAGGAACAAGTGATACCCCTGCTGCTGCAAGACAGCCGCGACGTCGTGGCCCTGGCCCAGACGGGCACGGGAAAAACGGCTGCTTTCGGCTTGCCCGTCATTCAGCGCGTGGAGGCCGCCGAGCGCGTGCCGCAGGCCTTGGTGCTCGCCCCTACACGCGAGCTTTGCTTGCAGATTGCCGCCGACCTGGCCGATTACTCCAAGTATGTGCCGGAGCTGGAGGTGCTGCCCGTCTACGGAGGCTCGAGCATTGAGTCGCAGATCCGCGCCCTGCGCCGCGGCGTGCAGATCATCGTGGCCACGCCCGGCCGACTGATCGACCTTATCAACCGCGGGGTGGTGAACCTGGAGAAGGTGCGCACCGTGGTGCTCGACGAGGCTGACGAGATGCTCAACATGGGCTTTGTGGACAGCATCAACGAAATCCTCGAGCACGTGCCCGATGGCCGCCAGACCCTCATGTTCTCCGCCACCATGCCTGCCGGCGTGGCTAAAATCGCCAAGCAGTACATGCACGACCCTGTGGAGGTGGTGGTGGGCAACCGCAACGAAGGCGCGGCCAACGTCAAGCACATATATTATATGGTTAACGCCCGCGACAAATACCTCGCCCTGAAGCGTATCGTGGACAACAGCCCCAACATCTACGCCATCATCTTCTGTCGCACCCGCCGCGACACGCAGGAAATCGCCGACCACCTCATCGCCGACGGCTACAACGCCGAGGCCCTGCACGGCGACCTGAGCCAGCAGCAGCGCGACCTGGTGATGAAGAAATTCCGCGACCGCGTGCTCCCCATCCTCGTGGCCACCGACGTGGCTGCCCGCGGCCTAGACGTTGACGACCTGACGCACGTCATCAACTACGGCCTGCCCGACGACACCGCCGTATACACCCACCGCAGCGGCCGTACCGGACGCGCCGGCAAGACGGGCGTGAGCGTGGCCATCATCCACAGCCGCGAGAAGGGCCGCCTGCGCGAGATCGAGCGCATCATAGGCAAGAAGTTCGAGCGCAAGGAGGTGCCTACCCCCGAGCACATCATCGAGAAGCAGCTCTACAGCCTGGCCGACCGCCTGGAGAAGGTGGAGGTGGACGAGGCCGAAATCGCCAAGTACTTCACCGGCGTGAGCAAGAAGCTCTCCTGGCTCTCCACCGACGACCTGCTCAAGCGCGTGCTCAGCCTGGAGTTCAACCGCCTGCTCGAATACTACAAGGACGCCCCCAACATCGACTTCATCGACGAGCGTCCCGCCAAGGGCAAGAAAGCCGAGAAGGGCAAGAAAGGCCGCCCCGACGACTCTGACAAAGACCGCCGCACGGCCGAGGCCGGCATGGCCCGCATCTACGTCAACGCAGGCAAGGCCGACGGCTTCTACGCCGGCAGCCTGATCGAGACGCTGAACAAGAACGTGCCTGGACGCCGCGTGGACGTGGGCCGCATCGACCTGATGCCCGGCTACACCCTCTTTGACGTGCCCGCTGCCGACGCCAAGCGCGTGGTCTCCGCCCTCAAGAGCAGCGACTTCTTCGACAAGCGCCTCTACGCCGAGGTGGCTGACCATGACAAGGACTACGGCAGCACAGGCGCCGCCAACGCCGGCGGCAGCCGCCGCGGCAAAGGCCCCGCTGTCAAGGCCCGCAAGAAATGGGACAAACGCCGCTGACCCCGTATGCGAATACATAAGATAATAGCTATAGCCGCGACCCTGCTCTGCGCAGTCGCGGCTTCGGCGCAGGAGGCCCTCACCGCCGCCCGCTGCTTCACCGCCGCCCCGCCCCAGGTGCTACCCCTGCTCTCGGGCAACGACCGCCTGGATATGCTCGACTATTTCCGAGCCGGCTCCACCAAGGCCACGGCCGACGGCCTCGGAGGCTACGCCCGCGTCACCGACGAGTCGCCCCAGAGCCTCACGCTGCAGTTCGGCGACAGCATCACGATTCAGATCTTCGTGCTCAACGCCGCCAGCTCCAAGCCCGTCATCGGTGTCATCAAGACCCTGCCGCTGCCCGCCGCCGACAGCCACGTGGCCCTCTACGACAGCCGCTGGGAGCCCCTTCCCCTTAAGGCCGAGCCCCAGCTGCGCCAATGGCTGCTGCCCCAGCATAAGGCCCAGCTCGCCGAGGCCGAGCGCCAGCTCCCATTCATCCTCAGCACCGCCGCATATGACCCCGCCGCTCAGACCCTGACGCTGCGCCTCACCCTGCCCGCCTACTACACCGCCGACGACGCCCCCCAGGCCCTGCAATGGCTGTGCCCGCAGCTGCAGCTCAAGTGGGACGGTAAACGCTTCAAAACACTTTAGAACCTGTCTCCCAGCAGCATATGCCCGAACCACAGACAGCCCTCACCCTATCGCTCTTCGCGGCCCGCATCAAGCAAGCCGTCAGCGCCGCCCCCGGCCTGCGCCGCCAGTGGGTCACGGCCGAGACGCTCGACCTGCGCCAGAGCGGTCAGCACGTCTATCTGGAGCTTATCGAGAAGGACCCCGACGGACGCACCGTGGCCAAGGTCCGCGCCGCCATATGGGCAACGGCCCGCGACGCCGTGCTGGGGAAGTTCGCCTACGCCACCGGAGCGCGCCTGGCCAGCGGAATGAAGGTGATGGTGCTCGTCAGCGCTGACTTCCACCCCGCCTACGGCCTCACCCTCAGCATCACCGACATCGACCCCGTCTTCACCCTCGGAGATATACAACGACGCCGCCGCGAGATCCTGCAGCGTCTGGCTTCCGACGGCATTCTCGAGCTCAACCGCTCCCTGCCCTGGCCCGCCTTCCCCCAGCGCGTGGCCATCATCTCCGCCCCCGGAGCCGCGGGCTACGGCGACTTCATCAAGCGCATCTACACCAACCCCTACGGCCTGCGCTTCGTCACCCAGCTCTTCCCTGCCGTGATGCAGGGAGAGCGCACCGCCCCCACCGTCATGGCCGCCCTCGACGAGATATACGCCCAGTCGGGCATGTGGGACTGCGTCGTCATCATCCGCGGAGGAGGCTCCACGGCCGACCTCGTGGCCTTCGACCACTACGAGCTCGCCGCCGCCATAGCCCAGTTCGACATCCCCGTCATCGCCGGCATAGGCCACGACCGCGACATCACCGTCGTAGACTACGTCTGCGCTCGCCGCGCGGAGACACCCACCGCCGCCGCCGACTTCCTCGTGAGCCTCGGAGCAGCCCAGTTGGGACGCCTTCAGGAAGCCGCTATGCGCCTGCAGATGCTCGTCTCCGACCGTCTCAACACCTCCCGCATCCGTCTGCAAGCCTGCGCCACAGCCCTGCTGCAGAGTGTCACAGACACCGTAGCCACCCGCCGCCAAACACTCGGAGCCGCCGCTGCTGCCCTGCCCCACACCTCCATGGCCGTCACTGCTGCTGCCCGCTCCCGGCTGGGCCGCCACGCCTCCAGCCTCGGAGCCCTCACAGCAGCCCGCACGGCCCCGTGCCAGGCCCGTCTGCAAGCCCTCGCCCCGCGCCTGCAGGAAGCACTGCGATATGCCATAGCCGCCGCCCGACAGCGGCTGGAGAGCGCGTCGGCCCTCACCGCCGCCCTCGGTCCGGAGGCCACGCTGGCCCGCGGATTCACCATCACAGAGCTCCCCGACGGGTCAATAGCCACTGCTGCCGCCGCCCTGAAGGCCGGAGACACCATCCGCACCCGCTTCGCCGACGGAAGCGTAACATCCACTGTCATTCCTTAATCCTACATTAATAATATATGACCCCAGTATCCGAACTCACATACGAGCAGGCCGCCGCGGAGCTCGACTCCATCCTCGCCTCCATCCAAGACCAGAGCGTGGGTATAGACCGCCTCACCGAGCTCACGCGCCGCGCCGCAGCCCTCATCGCAGCATGCCAGGAGCGTCTGACGGCCACAGAGACCGAGCTGCGCGAAATCCTCGACTCCCTGCAATAAATTTCACCATAAGATGGAGCAACTGCTGCATTTCGACCGCCTGGCAAAGATACGCGACCTCACAGCCGAGAGCGCGCAGCTCGCTGACGACTATATCATATCCCGCCTGACGCCCTCCACAGCGTCGATGGAGCTGTTCTCAAGCCCTGTGCGGTTCTCCGCCCTGACGCTGTGCCTGGTCACCCGCGGTGAGCTGACAGCCGAGGTCAACCTCGAGGACATCACCGCCACGCAGAATTGCCTCCTCACCCTCGGCCCCAGCTCGATAGTCAAGCCCAAGAGCGCGGACTGGAACAAGACGGAGGCCTACGTGCTCATCGTCTCCTCAACATTCCTCGAAGACCTCAACCTCGACGCCAACGCCATCGACCTGCGCGCTATGCTCACGCGCCGCCCCTCGCCCATTTCCCAGCTCACAGCCCAGGAGGCCGCCACACTCGAGCATTTCTTCACCCTGCTGCGCCACAACGCCGTGGCCAACGCCGATCCCATGCTGGCCAAGAACATAGGCCGCTCGCTAGTGCAGGCCCTCGTCTACCAGATGCTGCAGTACGCCGCGGACCACACCGCCGCCGAGGCCTCCGGCAGCCCCGCGCGCCCCCGCAGGGTAAACTACGTGCACGAATTCATATCCCTGGTGCGTCTGCACCACAGCCGCCACCGCACCATTGCCTTCTACGCCTCCAAGTTCTGCATTTCCCCAAAATATCTCTCCCACATCATAAAAGAAAGCACCGGCAAGAGCGCCGCCGACTGGATAGACCAGTTCGTGATCCTCGAGGCCAAGAGTCTGCTGCGATTCTCCAACAAAAACGTGCAGCAAGTGGCCTACGCCCTCAACTTCCCCACGCAATCGGCCTTCGGCAAATATTTCAAGCATCTCACAGGCCTCTCTCCCACCGAATACCAAAAAACGTGAGCCCAAAATTTGCCCATCACAAATAATAGCCGTATATTCGCGCATAGCAACGGCCCCGCCGCAGAAATTCCATTCACTCAAACACTATACACCATGATCCGCAAAGCATCCCTGTTCATAGCCCTGGCAGCCACGCTCACCCTGGGCTCGTGCAGCAAGAAGATGGGACAGTTCGCATCGGACTATTTCACCGTCAACCCCAACCCCCTGGAGGTGGCCGGAGAGAAAGTCCCCGCCACCGTCACCGGCAACATCCCCGCTAAATTCTTCGTCAAGAACGCCACCGTCACCGTCACCCCCACCCTCGTCTACGGCGGCGGAGAGGCTCAGTCGCAGCCCTACACCTTCCAGGGCGAGGCCGTGCGCGGCAACGCCCCCGTGGTCTCCTACCAGCACGGCGGCACCGTCACCATCCCCGTGAGCTACAACTACACCCCGGAGATGAACACCTCCGAGCTCGAGCTCGCCTTCGAGGTGCGCCAGGGCAATAAGACCTACACCCTGCCCCGCGTCAAGGTGGCCAACGGTGTGGTCGCCACCGCCGCCCTCGCAGACGCCGGCAGCGTCACCCCCGCCATCGCCCCCGACAAGTTCCAGCGCGTGATCAACGAGAAATACGCCGCTGACATCATGTTCCTCATCAACCAGGCCAACATCCGCGCCAACCAGCTCAACACCAACGCCATGGCCGAGCTCCGCAACGAAATCCTCGCTGCCAGCCGCGACACCGCCCGCGTGCTCAAAGAGCTCAACATCAAATCCTACGCCTCGCCCGACGGCACCCTGGCATTCAACACGCAGCTGGCCGAGCACCGCGAGAGCAACACCAAGGCATACCTCAACGACCAGCTCCGCAAGGACAAAGTCACCGAGTTCGGTGAGCTCACCGCACAGTTCACCGCCGAAGACTGGGAAGGCCTGCAGCAGCTCGTGAGCAAGAGCGACATCCAGGACAAAGAGCTCATCCTCAGCGTCCTCTCCATGTACAAAGACCCTGAGCAGCGCGAGCGCGAGCTCCGCAACCTGGCCAGCGTCTTCGACCAGCTCGCCGACCAGATCCTGCCCCAGCTCCGCTATAGCCGCATCACAGCCTCCATCGACGTCATCGGCAAGAGCGACGAGCAGATCCAGGCCCTCTACGCCTCTGCCCCCAGCCAGCTCACCATCGACGAGCTCCTCTACGCCGCCACCCTCACCGACGACAACGGCCAGCGCATGCAGATCTACACCACCGCCACTCAGCTCTTCCCCAACGACTACCGCACCTGGAACGACCTGGGCATGACCCAGTACGCCGCCGGCAACTACACCGCCGCCAAGGCATCCTTCGCCAAAGCCGCGCAGATCGCCCCCGCTGCCGCAGAGCCCCAGATGAACCTCGGCCTCATCGAGATCCTCAACCACAACTACGACCGCGCCAAGCAGCTCATGGGTGCAGCAGCCGGAGTTGACGAGCTCGGCGACGCCCTCGGCGTGTACTACCTCAAGCTCGGAGACAACGCAGCCGCAGCCCGCGCCTTCGGCGACAGCAAGAGCAACAACGCTGCCCTCGCCCAGATCCTCACCAAGAACTACAGCAAGGCCAAGTCCACCCTCGCAGGCATCAACACCCCCGACGCCACCACCTACTACCTCACCGCAATCCTCGGCGCACGCACCAACAACGAGAACATGGTGCTCACTAACCTCCGCCAGGCCATCCGCCTGGACAAGGAGCTCGCCAAGCGCGCCGCTGCCGACCTGGAGTTCGCCAACTTCAACCTCTCCACCGTCCTCTGACCCCCTGCTGCTGCCCCGGCCTGCCCGGGAGCAACACAAGACCTACTCCGTACAGGGCCCTCACACAAGGCTGCGCCAGCACAGGCGCGGCCTTTTTTCACGTTTTAACCTACGTTTAAACACAAAAATTTTGCTGCCAAACAAAAAATGCGTATCTTTGCGTGATTTTGTGCAATATGCGCATTTCAACCAGTCTATCACCATAGAAATATAAACTAAAACATCTATATCACTAAATGGCAACACTTGAAAAAATCCGTAGCAAATCGGCATTCTTGTTCATTGTCATCATCGTGGCGCTCTTAGCGTTCATCCTTGGTGACTTCCTCTCGGGCAAGTTCTCAATGTCCGCCGGCTCCGCCACCACCATCGCCAAGGCCGGTAAAGAAAAGGTAGACCTTGCAGACTATCAGAAAGCCCTCAACGAAGCCTCTCAGGCCATGAACGCCCAGGGCCGCCGCTCCGACAACGACGAGCTCGCCCAGAGCACCATCCGCCAGCTCATGTTCAAAGCCCTGCTTGAGAGCCAGATGGAGGACCTCGGCATCAACGTCACCAAAGGCGAGATGTCGCGCGCCATGACCGGCGAGACTCCCCACCCCGCTGCACAGCAGTTCCTCATGGCCACTGCCCAGTACCTCGGCCTCCCCAGCGCCGACGGCAACGTCATCCTCGACGTGATGGACAGCCCCGAGAAATACGGCCTCACCGCCGAGCAGACCAACTACGTGGCCCAGCAGGTATTCGGCACCCCCACCCTGCGCGAGGCTTGGGCTCAGCAGGAGGGCAACGTCAAAGACGCCATTCGCCAGCAGGCTTTCGGCAGCCTCATCAGCGGCCTCTTCACCGCCAACGACCTTGACGCCGAGACCCTCTACGACGATAACATGACCACCACCATTGTCTCCTACGTCTCCACCCCCCTGAGCGCCATCGCCGACGCCGACGTGGAGGTCAACGACGCCGACCTCAAGGCCAAGTGGGACGAGAACAAAAACGCCTACCGCCTCGAGGAGCAGACTCGCCTCGTGGACTACGTGGTCGTGGAGATCACCCCCTCTGCTGCCGACTACGCCCAGGCTCAGACCGAGATCGCCGAGGTGATCCCCGTGCTCAAGGAGCAGGCCGGCACCGACATCCTCAACTCCAACCCCAAATTTGACCGCCAGCTCGTCTCCGGCCCCGTGGCTAAGCTCAAAGACAACGCTGACCTGCGCCTGGTGCCCGACTCCATGCTCGCCGAGGGCAAGGTTTACCTCTCGCCCCTGCGCTCCAACACCTACACCATCACCAAGGTGCTCTCCCGCTCCATGCAGGTCGACTCCGTGCAGCTCGCCTCCGTGGCCTTCCCCACCGTGGCCCAGGCCGATAGCGTGATGGCTCTCATCGCCGCCGGCACGCCCATGGACACTATCATGGCCCAGAACGCTGAATACGCAATGCCCGCCACCTGGTACGCCCTCGCAGGCAACGCTCAGGTGCCCGAAGCTATGAAGACTCTCTTCACCGCCAACGACGTCAAGAAGCCCTTCGTCTACTCCGACTCCCTGCAGGGCACCGGTGCAGTGATCTTCAACATCGTGGAGCGTCGCTCTCCCGTGGCCACCGCCGAGGTCGCCGTTGCAAAATATGTCATCGACCCCTCTGCAGCCACCATCTCCGACCTCAAGACCCAGCTCAACAGCTTCCTCGCCTCCAACGCCAAGGCCGAGAAATTCGCTGCCAACGCAGACTCGCTCTACCGTCTGCAGCACGCCACCGTCTCTGCATCCTCGCCCCACATCGGCAATCTCCCCGACTCCCGCCGCGCTGTCAAGTGGGCCATGGAGGGCAAGAAAGGCCAGGTGTCTAAGGTCTTCGACAACAACCAGGACTACTTCCTCGTCGTAGCCATCAACGACATCTACGACGGCTTCACCCCCTACACCGACCCCCAGCTCAAGGAGTACCTCACCCAGCAGGTTATGGCTGACAAGAAGGCCCAGAAGGTAATCGCCCAGTACGACGGCAAAGCCAAAGACCTCGCAGGCTACGCACAGCTCATGAACACCACCGTGCTCACCGACAGTGCAGCCGTCTTCACCGCTCCCCGCTTCGGTGCCCTCGGCTTCGGCGAGAGCAAGGTGCAGGGTGCAATGGCCGGAGCCCCCGCCAAGACCCTCGTAGGCCCCATCCAGGGTGCCAACTCCGTGGTCTACCTCATGGTTGACTCCACCAACAAGGAGGGCCGCCCCTTCAACGCCGAGCAGGACCGCCAGTCCTTCCTCCAGCAGTTCGGTATCAACGACTACTTCATGATGCTCCTAGGCGACAACAAGATCGAGAACAAGAGCCTCAAGTTCATCTCCGAGGACTAATCCCACATCAGAGCATATTCAATCACACCACCGGGGCCAGGGCTCACAGCTCTTGGCCTCGGTTTCTTTTCCACCTTCAGCATATGTCCTTCCTCCATAGCGTAGAGTTCTACATCATCATGGCCGTCGTCGCCGCCGCCGTCGTGGCCATAGCCGCCAAGCCCCGCAGCCTCGCTGCCGTGCAGGAGCACCTGCTCGCCGGAGATCTCATCCCTGCCACTGCTGCCGACGAGGGCGACCAGCCCGAGCTCACCACCCAGTGCACCGACACAGGCCGCGTCATCCTCGTGCGCCGAGGCCTGGAGGGTGTCACCCTCTCCGGTGCCGTCAGTCTCGCAGTCAGCGTCAAAGGCTTCGACATCACCATCGCCGAGCGTATCACCCCCGGAAGTCCCTTCGACGACCCTGCTGCTGCTGCCATGTTCACCCTCGACTTCCTCGCCCCTGGCGAGTACTACCACATCCACTACACCTGCCAAGGTGCCACCCGCTTCGCATCGTACACTTTCCACACCCGCCCGGGTATCAGCTCCACGCATCCTCTGGTGATGTAGTCCGTCGGAAAAATCTCCTGTGCGACTGAACCATAGCCCCTCGAGCGTTGTTTCCTTGATGTGGCCCAGATGCCACGCACACGTTTCACTATCAACTACATCACATCCCCAGCTATGTCTAAATCCGCCCCCGCCGTCACCACCCTCGACCAGGCCCTCAAGTGCACCGAACTCATCCCTGTGCTCCGCTTCCGCAAAGAGCAGTCCAAGCCCATCCCTGAGCTTGAGAAGCATTACGAAAAGCTCCGCACCGACACCCTCGAGCTGATGAAAGCCCACCCCTGTCGCTTCAACAAAGCCACTATGGAGCAGCTCGTCGACGAGGGTGCATTCACCGTGGCCGAGCTCCTCGACGCGGGTGTGATCACCGAGAAAAGCTGGGAGCAGGTAAAGCTCCAGCGCGACTACCTGCCCGACATGACCGACTTCCAGAAGGGTAACAACGAAGCCCACGTGCCCCAGGAAGGCACCGACGTGTACTTCTTCGGCATGCCCACGGCTGGCAAGACATCCCTGCTCATGGGCCTCACTGCTGCCAACGGCCTTGGCTACACCCTCGACATGCGCACCAACGGTGGCCCTTACGCCGCCGCCCTGCGCCAGTACGCCCACGCCGGCATCATGCCCGGCCGCACACTGGGCAGATACGTGACCTCCGTATCCGGTACCATCAACCGCTACAAGAAAAGCGGCCGCGTCAAGAATCTCCCTATAAATATCATCGAGATGTCCGGTGAAGAGTTCGCCCTGCGCATTGCCGAGACCAAGGAGCCATCCATGGCCAACATGGGCACCGGAGTCACCAACATGCTCCGCAACGACAACAACAAGGTTTTCTTCATCATCGTCGACGCCTCCCGCCCCATGGTAAAAGTGAGCTACCTCGACCACGAAATCGACGACGACGAGGAGATTGCAAAGGCTGTCAAGTTCCGCTACATCTCCCAGCTTGATATCCTCGACAAATTCATGGTGCTCATCTCCCTGCCCGAGAACCAGGAGATCATGAGCCGCGTGCAGGCCATCCACTTCATCGTCACCAAGAGCGACGCCATCGAGGGCGGCGAGGGCGAGACCCTGGAGGAGCGTGCACTCAACCTCATCAACACACAGTACCTCAGCGTCGTAGAGCAGCTCAAGAACTACTGCCGCCACACCAAGCGCATCAACCGCACCACCGACTACACGCCCCTGGTCTTCACCTACTCGCTCGGTAAATTCTACGCCGGAGACGTCTTCGAGTACGACAACACCGACACCCTGAAGATCATCGAAGCCATCCGCGCATCCTCTGTCGGAGTCTTCCGCAACTTCTGGCAGCGCCTCCGCGACACCTTCCGCCCAGTATAAGCCCCCTTGCTGCTGCCAAATAAAACAACCTTGCCAATGCGTTAGCTGTAGAGTCGCCACCTGTGGCGACCGCCGCAGAGGGATAATTCCCTCAAAATCACTTTATTGTTGGGCCGCAAGTTTGTTGCGGCCGGTGAGAGGCGTTCATTCGGAGGCGATGCCTCCGCACGTAGGGCTGTACCACGGTGTAGGCCCTAACATCATGGTTACCAGTATATTGTAGGGACGCTGCGGGCTGAGCGGCCGCGATATCACCCTCGAAAATACATTTTCCCATTTTGGACCGCGGAAACACCATTTTCTGAATTAACATTGTGGTATTTCCCCACCCCCTAACCCCCTCCCCGATTTTTCGGGGAGGGGGTTATGTTCATGGGGGATTCTGACCCCGGACTCTCGTCCGAGGCTAACTTGCACCCGCCCACTCCGCGGGCTCCGATGACGTTAACGTAATGGAAACCAGCAAATTGTAGGGCCGCACGTTCGGTGCGGCCGCAGAGACTGCCAACGACGACGTGAGGGGAGCCCACGGAGTGGGCGGGTGTATGGCAGCCGTGGGTTTTCAACCCACGGAATACCAAGGTTTTATATAATATTCCCCCTCCCCGGCGAAGCTGGGGAGGGGGTTAGGGGGAGGGGGATACCAAGAATGTTTTTCACGCATAGAAAATCGGGCGGACGCTCTAGTTGCAGATCCGTACATCCAGATAATCAATGCTTTATGTTTCATGCAGCCGCAAGGAACGGCCCTACATTGTTGGGCACGGTCGGCGATTTTGAGGGCGTCGTCGTGGGTGGTATCGCGGCCGCTCAAAATTAGCGTCCCTACATCGAGGGGATACAGAGAACGTCATCTTTCATGTAACCACCTGATAATCAGCGAGTCGTCAGATATTTAATGTTAATCATTTGATACTTAACCATTTAATCTCTGACGGATGACGGAGGCCACCCCCACTCTCCATTTTTAGTGCGTGACCCAGGCTTGCATGGTTAGAGCCTGTCCTATAAATAACACTGAATAAGCGACCCGCTATAATTATCATCATCATCGCCCCACATTCTTACGTCAAGACAATGAAGCAGGCATAACGCACTCGCCTGATAATCAATGAATGGACAATATTCACCACTTAAGCAACTGAGGCTCTGTGGTTTAACCTCTGTCTAATGTCCACAGCTTACCCCACCCACTATTCGGCCTGATGAGGCAGTAAAGTATACACAGCATTGCAAAAACAAATTTAGCAAAGTAAAAAAACGCAAATTTTACATTTTTGTAAAAACTATTTTGTATATTTGCGCACATAAAATTTCATATTCTTATGAGCGAAGTAGAACTTCTTTTAGTAAACAACAGTCATAGCTGCACAGTATACACGATTCACTTTTTGACGGAAAGCGAAAGCGAATTTGAAAAGTTCGTGTCAAAATTTAGAAATGATGCAGTGCTTAACAAAGATTTCCAGGCGATCATGCGCTTCATGGAGCAAATCTTGCAAAACGGAGCCTTAGAACGATACTTCAGACCTGAGGGAAAAATGAGAGACTCTGTGGTAGCTCTTCCTGTGCTTAGGTCAAAACTTAGGCTCTATTGCTTACGTTTATCCGACAAGATTCTAATCCTCGGTAATGGGGACGTAAAAAAGACCAGAACTTACGAGTCCGATGATACGCTCCAAGGTTATGTTATTGACCTCCAGAATTTCGAGAAACTTCTTAAGCAAGAAGCACGTAAGGGAAATGTGGAGATTTCTGAAAGAGAAATACTCACTGACAAAACCTTTGAATTATGAAATCAGCGAATATTTGTTTAGAACAGCTCTTCGAGGATATTCCTAAATCAAAGCGTGAAGAAACACGACTTTCGTTTGCCATTTCTAACAGGCTCGACGCTTTGATGAAACGGAAAGGCCTTTCTCGAAAGCAGTTAGCAGACGCAATAGGGAAAAGGCCAAATGAGGTGACGCGTTGGTTGAGCGGTGAACACAACTTCACAATCTCTACCATAGCAATGCTTTCAGCCTTCTTCAACGAACCCATTATAGTGGTTGCCTGACTTGCTCAGAAAACAGAAAATGCTTGCGGTCTCGGTGATTTTTCGTAAATTCGCGTGCAGAATCACCTAAATCCATAAACATTTCTATCCCCATGAAGCATCTTACAGCCATTCTCGCTGCTCTCGCTGCCGTCCCCGGCGCTTGGGCGCAATCTGACGTGCCTCTGAAAATCTACGGCCATGTGCCCGACACCATCGCTAAAGACAGCTACACCGTCGTTGCCGTCACCGCTCCCGGAGCCTCTGCCACCATCGCTGGCGAGAGCGTGAAGGTTTACCCCACCGGCTCGTTCGGCGCACAGGTGCAGCTAGCTCCCGGCCAGAACGTCATCCCTGTCACCGCCACCGTGGCCGGCCAGACCGAGACACGCGAGGTGAAGATATTCCGCAAGGATGCCCCCGCCACCACGCCCCAGGACAAGAAGGCCGCGCCCAGCGTGTTCGGCTACGTGCAGACCACCGACGGCGCCTACCTGCAGTACGGCAACGGCGGCGACCGCCTCGGAGGCTCCAAGATCGGCTTCCTCGATGCCGGCATCCCCATGAAGGTACTTGGCGAGGAAGGCAACCTCTACAAAGTGGCCCTCTCAGAGAATCGCTGGGCCTATCTGCCAAAGGAATACGCCACTGCTGCCACACAAGCTGCTGCGACCGTCAACACCGGCTCGTGGAGCGTCTCCAACCAGGGCAACTACGACCAGGTTACCGTATCCCTCCCCGCTCGCTTGCCATACCGCTACTATACCCTGCTCGACCCCTCGACCCTCGTCGTGGAGCTCTACGGAGCCACTGACAACAGCAACTGGATCACCCAGCGCAGCATGGACCTCGGCATGATCGACTACGTATACTTCGACCAGCCCGAGAGCGACGTCTACGCTGTCTACATCCGCCTCAAGCACGAGTACCAGTGGGGCTTCAAGGTGGCCTATCAGGGCAACGCGCTCACCATCCAGGTGCGCCACACGCCCAAGTACCTCACCTGGAAGGGCCTCACCATCGGCCTTGACGCCGGCCACGGCGGCCAGTATCCAGGTGCTATCTCGCCCTCGGGCATCAAGGAGAAGGACGTCAACCTCGACATCGTGCTGCGCCTGCAGCGTCTGATCGAGAAGGCAGGAGGCACCGTGGTGCTCACCCGCAGCGGCGACACTGGCCCCAGCATGGGCGAGCGCAAGCGCATCTGGCGCGAAGCCAACGTTGACCTGGCCATCTCCGTGCACAACAACAGCGGCGGCGGAGCCCTCGCCAGCCCCGGCACCTCCACCTACTACAAGCACCTCTTCGACCGCCCCCTCGCCGAGACCGTGCTCAACCGCCTGCTCGAGACCGGACTGCCCCTCTACGGCCTCACCGGCAACTTCAACTTCTCGCTCAACGGCCCCACCGAGTTCCCCAACACCCTCGTGGAGGGCATGTTCATGAGCTCGCTCGAGGAGGAGGCCAAGCTGGCCGACCCGAAATTCCGCCAGGAGTTCGCCGAGAAAATCTTCGCCGGCCTCAACGACTATCTCGCAGCCGTGCGCAAGTCCATGAAGAAGTAATCTCTCACCAAATCCATCTCCCCCGGCAGTTTGGCCCCGCGACCAGATTGCCGGGTTAATTATTTTTTCGTATATTCGCGACACAAATATTCTCACCCACCCAGTCATTCGAAATCATGAATCAAGGTTTCTTCCGCGTGGCGGCCTGTGTGCCCAGCGTAGCCCCCGGCCAGTGCCAGGCCAACGCCGCAAGCATCGTCTCTCTATACACCCAAGCTGCCGCCCAGGGCGCACTACTGGTGGTCACGCCTGAGATGTCCGTCACTGGCTACACCTGCGCTGACCTATTCCACAACCAGGCCCTCATCTCTGCCTCCCTCTCTGCTTTAGAAAGCATTTGCGCAGAGGCCAAAGGCGACGCCGCTCTGGTTGTGGGCATGCCCCTGCTGATGGATGGAGTGATGCACAACTGCGCCGTGTTCATCTCCGACGGCGCCCCCGTGGCCGTGGTTCCTAAGACCTATATTCCGAATTATAACGAGTTCTACGAGAAGCGTTGGTGGCATTCTGCCCCTGCTGCCCGCACTGCTATCAAGCTGCTGGGCCGCGAGGTGCCGTTTGGAACAGACATTATCGTGGAGATTGCGGGTGTGAAGGTTGCCGCCGAGATATGCGAGGACCTGTGGGTGCCCATCCCTCCCAGCTGCCGAGCTGCCATGGCCGGGGCCGAGGTGGTTGTGAACCTTTCGGCCTCCGACGACACTATTGGTAAATACGCCTACCTGCGCGAGCTCATCGCCCAGCAGTCTGCCCGCTGCCTGTGCGGCTATGTCTACGCCTCGGCCGGATATGGGGAATCGTCCACCGACCTGGTCTTCGACGGCAAAGCCATAATAGCCGAGTGCGGCAAGACACTCGCAGCCAACCCGCGCTGGCAGAGCCAGCCGCAGACGGTGATGGCTGACATTGACCTGCTGGCCATACGCCGCGACCGCCTCCACAACGGCTCCTGGGCCGACTGCCGAGCACGCGAAGTGCAAGCCCAAGGCTACGCAGTAGTAAGCATCGATCGCGAGCTCAACACCCACCTGCCCCTGATGCGTGAGGTAGACCCCCACCCCTTCGTGCCAAGCGACGACGCCGACATGCACCGCCGCTGTGACGAAATCATCAACATCCAGGTTGCAGCCCTGGCCAAGCGTCTAGATGCCATACACTGCCGCGCCTTGGTGGTGGGAATTTCGGGTGGTCTTGACTCCACACTGGCTCTGCTCGTGGCCCACCGCGCCTTCCAGCGTCTGGGCCTCGACCCCAAGGGCATAATCGGTATCACCATGCCGGGCTTCGGCACCACCGGTCGCACCCTGCGCAACGCCATGCGACTGATGGAGGAGCTGGGCGTCACTATCCGCGAGATCCCCATCGGCGATGCCGTGAAGCAGCATTTCAAGGACATCGGCCACGATATAGACAACCACGACGTGACCTACGAAAACTCCCAAGCTCGCGAGCGCACGCAGATATTAATGGACGCAGCCAACCAAGCCGGTGGCATCGTGCTGGGCACGGGCGACCTCTCGGAGCTGGCTCTGGGATGGGCCACATACAACGGTGACCATATGTCGATGTACGGCGTCAACGCCGGCGTGCCGAAAACGCTAGTGCGCTATCTGGTGCGTTTCTTCGCCCTTGAAGCCAAAAGCGAAGCGCTGCGCGACACCCTGCTCGACATCATCGACACCCCCATATCGCCGGAGCTCACCCCCGCCGACGCGCAAGGCAATATCCAGCAAGTGACCGAGGACATCGTAGGCCCCTACGAGCTGCACGATTTCTTCCTCTACTACACCCTGCGCTATGGTTTCTCGCCCGAGCGCATCGCCTTCCTCGCCCGTCAGGCCTTCAACGGTGTTTACGACGACGAGACCATAGACCGCTGGCTCGCCACCTTCGTGCGTCGATTCTTCCAGCAGCAGTTCAAACGCTCATGCCTGCCCGACGGCCCCAAGGTGGGCAGTGTGTGCCTGTCTCCCCGCGGCGACTGGCGCATGCCCAGCGACATGACTCCCATACAGTAATTACCCTGCTATCCAGCGGCCAGCCCACACCAAGGCCACGCCTGCCACCACGGTGGCCACAAGGTAGAGGATGCCTGTCAGCACGTCGCCCTTGGCTCCCAGCACCCAGATGTCGTTGGCAAAGGTGGAGAATGTGGTAAAACCGCCGCAGAAGCCTGTGATCAGCAACAGGCCGTGGCCCTGAGTAATGATGCCCGTGCGCTCCGACAGCCCGCACAGCAGGCCTATAAGCAGACACCCCAGAGCGTTGACCGCAAAGGTGCTAATCGGGAAGGTCATCGTGGTCAAGACAGCGCAAAGGCGGCCGGTGAGGTATCTGCAGCACGTGCCGGCGAAGCCACCGCAGCCTGCTATCAGCATTTCTTTTATCATATAACTCTGAATTTGCCGCGAAATAAATGATTTTGCCGCGAATTTACGAAATTATCATTAAATTTGTGAAATGAATTCCGATTCCACCATCCATACCTTGCGCCTCAGCCCCGCCGCTCGAGCCGCTGCCATAGCTGCCTTTCTGATTGCCGGCGTGGCCTCGATATTCTGCAGCCTCAGCACCTTTATGTTCTGTGGCGACGAGGGTTATCAGACCCTGTGCGTGCGTTTCTACCAGGATTGCCCCATGGCCATGCTCACGTTCTGGCAGGGGCACCTCTGGACATCGCTCTTCGGCGACAGCGTCATGGCCCTGCGCTCGCTGATGGGCGTGTGCTACATCGTCTCGGTCGCTATTGCCTGCTGGGTGATGTACCGGTTCACTCGCGCGGGGGTACTATCAGCTGCCGTGTTCTTCGCCATGTGCGCGGCGTGCCCGTTCAGCACGCTCTTCATCTATGGCTGGGACTCCGGAGCATACCCGTGGATGACTCTCTTTGCCGCCTCCCTGCTATGGTATCTCCATCGCCCCTCTTTGCAGAGAATAGCAGTGGTGGGCGCAGCAGCTGCTCTTATGGCGCTGTCAAGAATCCCTACTCTGGCCGCTCTGCCTGTGGTGTTGGTATTCATTATCATTAAGCATAGAGCTTGGAAGCCGGTGTTGGCCCACTCGGTGGTAGGCCTTACAGCGTTTGCCGCCGTGGGGTTCATGGCAATTCTGCTTATCACTTGCGGCCACCCGTCGCAATATGTAGATGCTTGGATCCCAGATAACATCATCAACGGCCACTTCGACACCGGCCGCCTTATATTCCGCATTAAGGAGACCACCCAGTTCGTCTCCTGCGCCTACGCTCCCGCGCTGCTATGCCTGGGTTGCGCTGCGTTCTATAACAAGGTTCGCTGTCACCGCAAGCTCTGGTTCTTCATATCTGCTGCCGTTGCTGCCGTGCCGTCGGTGATGCTGCTCAAGACTTTCATGATGTACAGCATCTATGCCGCTGGCATGATGCAAGGTATCCTAGCCGTGCTGCTCCTGCTCCCGGCCCTGTATAACGCCACGCACGCAGAAAAACTCGACATTCCCGCGTTGCCGCTCTGGGCTATCGCCGCATGTTCCGTCGTGGCCGCTGTGGGTTCTGACGGCTACAGCGAGCGGTTCATGACCGTGAGCCTCATCCCCATGGCCTGCGCTTACGTATGCCCTCTGCTGCCGCGCATGTCGCGCTCATTCCTCGCCATGGCCGTTATCACCATCGGTCTGCTCTTCGGCCTCTATACGGCCGTCATGAACGCTGGCGAGGCCGTAGACTTTAGCTCGAAGCCTCGCATGGCCGGTATCCGCACACACAAGGCTGAGCATGATGTAAACGTCGATTTCTCGGAGATCTCCAGCGTCATCGAGAGCGTTGAGAGCAAGGGCGAAGCGGTAGCCGTGGTTGGCTATAACCGTTTCCCCTTTGACTATGTGTACCACACCGGCCCGAGCTACAACCTTCAGGATTTCCATTACCAAGACCTCGGAAAAGGGCCGGAGTACATCCGACAGCTTATGCCAAGATACAATCACATACTGACGACGCATTACCGAGTCGACAACCGCGACTACTCCGTCACCGAGCGCCTGCTCTTGGACAATGGCTACCGCGTCGTCAGCACCAGCCCCTATTGCACCCTCTTCTCCCGCGATCGTTAACCTCACTCATCCCTCATATGTCCTCCTCTGCATTATCCAACGAAGAGATTCGCCAAATCATCGAACAGCTCTACGTCACCATCGGCCTGCGCCCGACCTACCCCCTATCGCGGTGGCCTTTTGACATCACCAGCTCTAACTTCTCTGTTTATGCAGAAGCTATCCTCAAGCACATGCGCCTGCCAATCAAGCTGGTCCCAGACTTTGAGACAGCCTTCGAGAGCACAGGGCTCACTCGTGCCAATTCGCAGCAGGGCGTAGCGGCACAGGTGCTGATACCCTCCAACCTCCCACTCTTCACCTCCGACTCTCTCCGAGGCTTCCCCGTCACTGTGCGCTTGAGGATTACCCCTGGCATGGAACACTCATTACTGACACTGTTGACGCATGAGCTGTGTCACGTCTTCCTACACAGCTGGCGACACCCGCTGAAGGACAGCGAGCACGCCACAGACCTCTGCGCCCTGATGCTCGGCTTCGGCGACCTCTGGGACCGCGGTCGAAAGCATACCCGCCGCGAGCAAATCGACCAGATACACTATCGAGAGGTCACTACCACCCATGGCTATCTCAGCGATGAAAACTACGCGTTCGCCCGCGACTATATCTCCACCCGCCTTAACCCCTTCACTCTTCATCTCAACAGCTGTGCAATTCAGATTCAGGACGTGCAGGAACTATGCAACGAGTGCTCCGAAGCTATCTCCACTCTATTTGAAACCCTCGACGAGCACCGACGCACCAATAGCCCCGTGCGCAAGGGTGATAACGACACTTTCTCTTCTCTCTGTCGCCCTGGTAGCCGAGAAGCCTTACATGCCGAAATTGATGAAGAGAAACGCAAGGCTAACGCATTGGTACGCACCCTGAACTCCGGCTCGTCGTTCTACACCCGCGCCTACCTTGACCAGATCAAAACGATGCCGCGAAGCTTTCGCTCTATCATTGAGCGCCTCACAGCATTGTCCAAGCGCATCGCCGACACCACGAAGGTGATAGAGCGCAACTTCAAATGGCACGTCAAGCTCCGCCGCTGGTTTAAGAGCCTGGAGTGAACATTCACGCACGGCAGTGCGTTATAAAAGTGTATTCAGCCCCTTTTGGGCTTGTCACTAACCCAAATATTACTATCAGCATGAAATCAGTCAAAGATGCGCTCCTGCAGCGCGTGAGCGTGCGCCGATACGAGCGCGAACCTCTTACCACCGAGCAGGTGGACTTCATATATAGCGCTATCCGCAATACCCCTACCAGCTACAACGGCCAGCAGTTCAGCGTCATTGACGTCACTGACCAGCCCACCAAGGAGGCACTCGCGGAGCTCACCCAGCAGAAGCAAATCAAGACGTGCAGCCACTTCATGCTCTTCTGCGCCGACTATAACAAGATAGCCCAAGGCGCAGCCGCGAAGGGCGTGGAGATGCCTCCTTTCTACGATACTGTCGACGGATACACCGTGGGTGTCGTGGACGCCTCACTGGCTCTCATGAGCGCCGTGGTGGCCGTTGAGGCCCTGGGCCTGGGCTGCTGCCCTATCGGCTATGCCCGCACCGTTGACCCCGCCAAATACGCCGAGATTCTGCGCCTGCCGCAGCATGTGATGGTGGTGTGCGGTCTCGCCATCGGCGTGCCCCGCGAGCAGAACGACCTCAAACCCAAGCAGGGCGACGGACTGGTGTTCCACCAAAACTATTACCACAACGATGAGGTGGCCCAGGATGTCCTGGCATACGACGCCGAGATTTCACGCTACAACGCCTCCCGCTCCGGCGGCACTACTACCAACGACTGGGTGTCGCATATCGTGGGCTATTACACCGAGGCCATGCACTACCGCATGCGTCAGGCCCTCCAAGCCCGCGGCTTCGATTTCAAGTAAGCGTTTTTTATCGTTTAAATAAGTACAAGGTCTTCGGCTCATAGCAGCCGGGGGCCTTGGTTTGTTTTTGCCATCAAAAGAACGAAATTTGGCCATACGAGAATTTTTCCGTATATTCGCGCACAAAATAATAACCTGCTATGATTAAAGTCAACATCAAAGGCCATGGCGCGGTGGAGCTTGAGCAGCCCACCCCTATCATGGACATTATAGCCCAAAGCGACAAGGACCTCGCACGCGAGGCCTGCGCCGCGCTCGTCGACGGCAAAGTCACTGACCTGCGCAACGTGGTCAGCGCTGACACAGACATCGAAGTGCTCACCCCCGAGCATCCCGAATCCCTCAAGGTGCTCCGCCACACCGCGGCCCACGTGATGGCCCAGGCTGTGAAGCGTCTCTTCCCCGACGCCAAATTCACCATCGGCCCTGCCACCGACAAAGGCTTCTTCTACGACTTCGACTTCCGCCCCTTCTCGCGCGAAGACCTCGACGCTATCGAGAAAGAGATGAAAGCCATCATCAAGAAGAACCCCCGCATCGTTCGCCGCGAAGTCACCCGCGACGAGGCCAAGGAAATCTTCGCCTCCGAGCCTTATAAGCTGGAGCTCCTCGAGGCCATCCCCGAGGGTGAGATGATTACCATCTACACCCAGGACGACTTCACCGACCTCTGCTCCGGCCCCCACCTGCTCAGCCCCAAGATGATCAAGGGCTTCAAGCTGCTGTCTTCTTCCAACGCCTACTGGCGCGGAGATAAGAAGAACGCCAACCTCGCCCGCATCCACGGCACCGCATTCTTCACCAAGGAGGATATGGACGCCTACATGGTGCACCTGCAGGAAATCAAGAACCGCGACCACAACAAGCTGGGCCGCGAGATGGAGATCTTCACCACCGTCGACGTCATCGGCCAGGGCCTGCCCCTGCTCATGCCCAAAGGCGCGAAGATCGTCCAGACCCTGCAGCGCTGGATTGAGGACCTCGAGGACAACGAGTGGGGCTACATGCGCACCAAGACCCCTCTGATGGCCAAGAGCGACCTCTACAAAATCTCTGGCCACTGGGATCACTACCGCGACGGCATGTTTGTGATGGGAGACCCAGAAGGCGACGATGAAGTCTTCGCACTGCGCCCCATGACGTGCCCCTTCCAGTACTACGTCTACAAGGCCACTCCCAAGTCGTACCGCGACCTCCCCTGCCGCTATTCCGAGACCTCTACCCTCTTCCGCAACGAGGACTCCGGCGAGATGCACGGCCTCACCCGCGTGCGCCAATTCACCATCTCTGAAGGCCACCTCATCGTGCGCCCCGACCAGATGGTGGAGGAGTTCAAGCGCTGCCTAGCCCTGGCCAAGTACGTGCTCGAGACACTCGGCCTGCAGGACGATGTCACCTACCATCTCTCCAAATGGGATCCCGCCCGCACCGACAAGTACATCGGTGAGCCCGCCGTGTGGGACGAGACCGAGGAGCACATCCGCCGCATCCTCACCGAGCTCAACATCCCCTTCGTCGAGGACGTCGGAGAGGCCGCCTTCTACGGCCCCAAGGTCGACATCAACGCCAAGAACGTCTACGGCAAGGAAGACACCATGATCACCATCCAGTGGGATGCTCTCCTGGCCTACCAGTACGACATGACCTACACCGACGAGAACGGCCAGAAGGTGCGCCCCTACATCATCCACCGCACCTCCCTGGGCTGCTACGAGCGCACACTGGCTTGGCTCATCGAGAAGTACAACGGTAAGCTCCCCACCTGGCTCTGCCCCGAGCAGGTGCGCGTGCTCCCCATCTCCGAGAAATACGCCGACTACGCCTCCGAGGTGCTCGAGCAGCTCAAAAAAGCCGGCATCCTCGCCACCGCTGACAACCGCGCGGAGAAGATCGGCAACAAGATCCGCAAGGCCCGCAACGAGCGCATCCCCTACATGCTCGTCGTAGGTGAAAAGGAAGCCGACCTCCACGAGGTCAGCGTCCGCAGCCGCTACGCCGGCGACGAAGGCACCATGCCCCTCGATCAATTCATCTCGCAGATCCTCAAAGAAATCGCCACCAAGGAGATTCGCAAAGAGCTCCCCGCCGACGAGAAATGATTCATCCGCAATAACCACCATCAATAATGCCCGCCCCCTGGCCCACTGCCAAGGGACGGGTATTTGTTTCATCCACCACCACCCCAACCTCGCACATGATTATTGAGATTATCGGCTGGATAGCCACCATCTTCCGCGGCGCAGGCATGCTGTGCAAACGAGCCGACGCAGTGAAATACCTCGTCAGCATCGGCAACTTCTTCTGGATGGTCAACGGCATCATGACCCACAACGTACCACTGATCGTCAGCAACGCCTTCTGCCTCCTCGTCATCCTCGTCGAGATCGCCGTGACCAAGCTCCGCCCCTCCAAACCAGAAAAAGAAGGATAATCCCACCATAACCGCACGGTGGGCTCGACTGGCGATAACGTCAACGACAACACCCACGATTCCCCAAATTGTAGGCCTCACGGTCGGTTCGGCTGCCGAGAGTCGTTCAATCGGAGGTAGAGCCTCCGCACGTAGTGCTGTACCATGGTGCAGCACGTTAACACCCACATTCCCCACACAAAGCCATCCACCTCCTCGAAGAATTCAAAACATCATAAATTGGTAATCCTATCAATAAAGGGTTTTAGAAAAGATGAAATGCTGCTCATAGCACTGCTGAATGAGGGATATGAAACAAGACGCATTTTGCGACAGAATGCATCCCACCTATGACTTAAAATCTCATTTTCAGAAAAAGAGGAACTAAATACTGCTTTACATAAATCAAAAGATGTGCTACGGTTCTCAAATGTTGAACGTAGGGCGCTTATTAAATCCTCTTCATTGAAAGCATGAACCGAGATTATGCGATATACATCATAAAAATCCTTCATTCGACTATTGAATACGCTCTTTTCAACTATAGTCTGAAACTTTTCAGCAATGACTGTTTCTAGAGTAATAACAGAAATACTTGGCCTTTGCATGTCTTCAAAAATTGATGGATATGCAATGGTGACTGGGGGAGGAACGGCCACATCTCCGAACACTACATCAAATGACAACAATTTCTTAATTGTATCGAGAAACCCCACTAAAGTAAGTCTTATGCCTGGATATTTCTTATCCACTGCAATATCTGTAGCCGTAACGCTCTCAGGAATAAACCTTACGCCATCATATTGCATCTGAATGGACGAAATTTCTTTAAAAACATGGATAAGATTGTCTTTAGTCCCACTAATACACATTCCCATAAAATCGATATCCAAAGTAGGCCTTGGCAAAAACTCATCGTATGCATAAAGTAATGCGCCACCCTTAAGAACGAAGTTTTTACGATATTTGCTCTCCGACAATCTGTGCAAGAAACGCTCTTGCATATATCGTATTAGTAACTGCTGATAACGTTTGTTATCTTTACATGACAGGTTAAGTAGCTTCGCTTTTATTGAATGAGAAAAATTCTTCACCATTAGATTTTCACATCTAGATATGTAGACAGGATTTTGTGGACGCGGAGCGTCTGCGCATATTCCGACAGAAGAGTCAGATTCTTATGGGTAGATTGCAGATAGGAATTCAATATCTCAGCCATTACGTCTATGCCAATTTTATTCCTATATTTAATCGCATCGCAAACACATCGCTCGCGATCATAAATCCGCACTTTGATTCCGTCTATAACTTCAAAAGTTCGCCCGATGGCCAACAGTTCATCCTTCTGATACACGAGCTTTATATCCAACGAATCTGAGATCACCACTTTTCGTTTTCTCCCTATGGCCACGTAATACGAATCAGGGATTTGAGTAGTCAACCCATAATAATGCCATGCAGAATACAAACACAACACGCCCCCTGGCACTACCATATCAATATCAATCATTGCGCTTGCCAAGGCATCCATCGTGGCGTATACACCATTTCTCACCTTGATTATCTCACCATTCCGGCTTCGCTGGAGGAGTTTCCTATAGGATGGATCCATGCGGCTTGGGGTTATAATTCCTCTATTATGTTGGTCTTTTGTAGTCATGCCACAAAGTTACGGCATTTATTCAAATATGCCGTACGATTTTGCTCAAAATTTTACAGTAGAGGGGATTATTTCTGTAATAATCGATATATGACAATATTATCTCCTCGAGGTGAAGATAGAGAGAAGTCTGCGGGCGCAGACAATGGTGGCTGCCAGGGCAAGCACGGCTGATGCCGCCCAACCTTGCCACATGTACAGGGCCAGCGACGCGGCTGTGACAAGCACTGTCACGCCTACTGCTCGCACGGTCGGGCGTGTCAGGCGAATGCCATAGCGATAGCGGCACACAAGGCCTGTAATGAACGTGTAGATAGCATACCAGGCCACATAGCTCCACCCCAGCCCAACGAAGCCGTAGCGGGTGTAGCATACTATATTGAGGACCAAGCCAATGGCAGAGCTGGCAACATCAGTGGCCACGTACATGCGTCCGTCGCCGCGGGCCATGATAGCGTAGGCGAGGCAGTACGACACCGCACGGGGCACTGTGCCGCAAATGCCGATGGTGATCATGGGCAGGCAGGCAAGGAATTCGGAAGTGTAGAGGATGCGCACAATCAGCTCCGCGCTTGCTATGAACACTGATATAAAAGGCACGAGCACAAGCATCAGCGTAGAGATCTCGTGTGAAATCACCACGGACGCCATGCCGGGGCGGTGCGCCACCTTCGTGAGCCGAGGATAAAACTCCATGCTGATAGCAGTGAACACCATGCCAGCGTAGTTGACGATGAGCATATATCCAGCCTGGTAGATACCGGTGACAATTTCACCCTCCTTGTCTTGTATCCATGCTATGAAAGCGTATGCAGCCAGCGAGCTTGCTATGATGCCCACTGCAATGTAGGCACCGAGGCTCAGAAATCGCTTGCCTATATCAATGTTTTCTTTAACTGAAAGCCGAGGCAACGACTTGGTGCTTCCAAAAGCACGGGTGCAGAAATATGCGGCAATGTAAGACACCAGGATCCCGGGCACGATGCCATTGATGCCAAAGAAGTAATAACATGCAACGCATGCGGTGGTACCTGTCACGGCACCCCAGAGCGTTGACAATGCCAGTGGTCGCAGTCTCTCAGTACCTTGCATAGCTGCTTGCTCGCCATTGACCACGCATTGCAGCATCACAGCCACACCCACGGCTGCAAAGGCCATCCACATGCCCGCTCCGTGGAAGCTGGCCATGCTGAAGAAAGGCGACGCGCCTGACATCACCACTAGGCCGAATACACCTAACACCCAAGCCCACCAGCGCACTGCGGAAATCACTCGCGGCTGCTCCGAAGGCCTGGCAGCGGAGATATCACGTACTGAACTCTGCCGAATGTTGAGCTGCGTGGCAGAGGCTACAACGTCGAGAGCACGGTTGAAGATGCCGTTCAAGCCCACGCCTGCCGGACCTAACAACGCAGCAAGCAGCTTATTACGCACCACGGCACACAGAATCTCGACCACCTTCACGCCTCCGAAGAGGCCCATGGTCTTGATCACGCGTGCCGACAGTGAATTAGCCATTGCTGATCGCTTTGCTGGAAGGAATCACTTCACCCACTCAAGCGGGTTGAGCTTCTCGCGCTCGTTGCGCACCTCGAAATGGAGCGTGGTGCGGTTGTCGTCGTCGGGGTCGGAATAGATGTGGCCAAGGTTCTGACCAGCCTTCACGGTGTCGCCTTTCTTCACCGCCGGGCGGTCGATGTTGGCATAGATGGTTATGTATTCGCCATGGCGCACCATGATGATGTTGTGGTAGCCATCCATATGGAAAATAGCCGAGACGGTGCCACCGAACACCGCGCGGGCGTTCTGGCCAGGCTGCACCTCGATGTCCACACCGCTATTGTCAATCTCCACCTGGCTCAGGCTTGAATGACGGCTGCGGCCGAACATACCCACCACATTGTAGCGGCCTGCCACTGGGAAGAGCAGACGACCCTTGTTATTAGCGAAGCTGCCTGTGAGGTCGCGGTTGGCTGCTGCTTTCTCTTTCAGCTCGCGCTGTTGGGGCGTGTTCGCCACCTGCTGCTCCGGGGGCTGCTTGGTGAGGTCCTGAGGCTTGTCCGCAGGCTTGTTCTTGCCATCGTTGGTTTTAGCTTTTGCTTGTTCCTGCTCGGCTTTGCGCTTGGCTTCTGCTGCTGCCTTAGCCGCTGCTTCGGCCGCGGCGCGCTCTGCCGCCAGACGTTCTTGCTCGGCCTTGCGCATCTCCTCGGCAATGATTCTGTTCAGCTCCGCGTCTAGGCTGCGGGCACGCTGCTGGCGCTGCTTGAGCTCCGCCTCGAGGTTCTTCCCTTCCTTGCGCAGAGAGGCCACCATCTGCTCGGTACGCTCTCGCTTGCTCTGCAGTTCGCGCTTCTGAGTGTTGAGGTTGTTGACGGCCACGGCATGCTCGCGTTTGGTCTGAGCCAGACGCTCTTTCTTTTGGTTCAGGAGCTCGATAGAAGCTCGGAGTTGCTCTGTCTTGCTCGCGCGCCAACGCTCCAGCTGACGTATATACTCCAGCCTGCGCATGGCCTGGTAGAACGACTCGGATGAGAACAGCAGCGACAGCACAGACAGCTTCTGTCGCGCCGTGCGGGCATCGCGCAGCGACTTAGCGCAATTCGCACGCAGTGTCTCTATATCCTTGCCTATGGTGGTAATGGAGTCGGTAAGAGCAGCGGCAAGGCTGTCGAGCCCGGCTATTGTCTTGTTTAATTGTGCGATGTCTGCGGTCTGCTGGCGGATTTCGCCGTTAAGGGAATTCAAAGCGTTTATCTGGCGGGAAGTACGCTTCTGATTGTCTTTCAGCTCCTGTCGAGCCTGATTCATGCGCTGTTCGTTCTCCTTTTTCTCTTTCTGCACAGTCGACGACGTGCGCGGAGCCTCCTGCTTCTTCTTCGCGGGAGCCTGCGTGGAAGTAGTGGAGGTGCTTGACCGTTTTTTGCGAGTGCGCGTGCTCTTGGCATCGGCAATACCAGCGCCGAGCAGCAAAGCAGTTATAAGGAGAAGCAGTACGCGTTTCATTGAGCTGAGAGGGATTTGATGAGAGAGCTTGCGGGGATACGCTTATAAGACGCAGGGACGCTGACCGAGGGAGTGCGGGGCTCGTCCCACTTCGCCTGGTCGGGTTTATAGTTAATAGTCAAGGCTATAGCCTTGCTAGCGGCTGTAGCAGTAATGCTTGCAGCGTAGGCAACGGGACCGCAGGGCGTAGCTGCGGGTGCATCGTAAACCACCATCACAGGCTGCCGCTCGGCTTGCTGCACCGCCATACCTCGCAGATGGCCAGGAGCGCTGGGGGATAGTATATACACGGCCTCCACGCCTTGCCACGGGCTCTTCGCGGCTACGATATCAGTCTCAATATACGTGTTCTCAAGGGCGAAGCGTGCCAGAAGCGAGGGAGCATCCTCCGGGCTACCGGTTTTGAGGAAAGCACGACCAAGCAGTGCGTCTTGCACATCGTTTATGCTCAAGCGAGCGTCGCCCAGCACGGAGGCGATACTCTCGGCAATGTAGTACTTATGGAATTTGTCAAGCGTAATGACAGAGTCGGCGGTCATATACAGGGCTGCCACCTCCATGCCAAAGATTCGCAGGGAGAAGTGCACGCTCTCGCCTCGCACCATCGTCATGCGGCCTGAGAATGAGAGATTGGCAGGTGAAGCCATGTCCACGTTCACGGGCATGTAGAGCGTCTTCCAGTCGCCATAGCGCGCCTCGACGCTTGCCAGCTTCTGCACTGGGGTCATTGCATCCCATTGCTCTGTAGAGAGTGTCTGGGTAACTTCTGACGGTGCTTGCGCATGGCGCGATGAGTGGCACGACGACAGCAACAGCATGCAAGCGCAGGTCGCTGCCACGGCTATGCGGCGTATAAGTGAAAGTGGCTGGGATGTCATTTGTATAGGTATTTCTTTTGTTCCACCTTGCGGCGAAGCACGTCGTTGTCGGGCGTGGCTTCAAGCGCTCGCTGCCAATATGCGAGGGCACGGTCAGGCATGCCGCACATATAGTAAATGTCGCCTGCGTGCTCGAAGATGTCAGCCGCAGGGTCAATCTCCTCACCATGTTCCTCAGCCTCGGCCTTCTCCTCTTCATAGAGGCGAATGGTTGCGTCGATGTACTGACGAGCGAGCTCGAACTCGCGCTTCTTAAATAGCACCCAAGCGTAGGTGTCAAGATAGGTGAAATTCGCGGGTTCGGCCTTGATGGCACGCGAGCTATAGCGTTCCGCCTTGTCGAGGTCACCGCCCTGCAGGGCAATGAAATAGGCTGTGTTGTTTAGCGCCCCTGCGTTGTCTGGGCTGAGGGTAATGGCCTGGTCATAAACCTCGAGTGCCTTGGCTGTGTCGCCGGCAGCCACGAGCAAGTCTCCTTTGAAGCCGAGGAAGTTTGACACCGCCGTGTGGTTTCTCACGTCGCTGACATCCACGCTGTCGAGCACGCTTATAGCTGCGGGCATATCTGTCTCGCGCAGCAGCGAAGCTCGCACTATAGGGTAGTAAAGATTCGACGGGAAGCGGTGCTGAGCCTGCATGGCAGCATCAGCTGCAGCCGCATTGGCTGCTGCTTTCTGTCCTTCGGGCACCTTCGACTCGTTCAGGGCCAGCATCTGCACCCACGACGTCCACAGCTGCTCGTTGGTGGGGTCAAGCTGCACGGCATACCCCATCTGCTCCGCGCCTTGCGCGATGCTGTCAGAGCTATATAGATACGAAGCATAGAGGGCATGGATGTCCGCCACGCCCGCATGTTGCTGCTGAAGAGTCTCGAAGAGCTGCGAGATGCGCGGACGCTGCGCAGGCACGTCATAAAGCTCGGCCACGTAGGAACGCAGCAGGTCAAGCTTCGTGCTCACCTCAAGGTCAGCGCTGCGCAGGGCTTGGAACACCTCGGCATCGAACGCAGTGCTGTCGCCAGCTGTGCGGTAGAAGTTGGCGCGCGCCATGCGAGCGCTGCCATTGGCAGAGTCAAGCTCGCAGGCCAGATTGAAATAAGCTATCGCACTGTCGGGGCGGTTGAGGTACTCATATGTAGAGCCCGCGAACAGAGCCGTGTAGCTATCGCCGGGAGCCTCGCGAAGCAATTCTGACAGCTCGGTCTCAACGGCTGCTGTATCATTACGCAGGAGGAAAGCGCGAATCTTCTGAGAGGACAGAGGCACGTTCTTACCAGCCCCGTCTTCCAGTCGGTCATAAATGGCCAAAGCGCGATCGAGAGCTGTGGTATCGCCTACGATTGACTTTACCACGAGTGCCTGTGCTAGAGCCTCGGCAGGCTCCTGCTCGTTGGGGTGGGCAGAGTCAATGAGCGACCATATGCGCACTAGGTCATCGAAGCGGTACAGCTGCTTGGCTGCTGCTGCCACGATCACGCCGTTGTTATAATTAGAAGGGTCAGCGAGGAATCTGCGCATCATCAGCCCGTAGGCCTTGTTCTGCGCCGCGGTGTCTCCCACAAACGCACCCATGGAGGCGGCTCCCCACTCGCCGGCAATGTCAATGTCAGCGCTGTCGAGCTCGTAGGCCCGTTGCATCAAGGTCAGATACGTGGCGTAATCCTCAGAGCTGAATGCGCTTTGGGCTTCCAGGAAGACATAGTCAGCCTTGCGCTTGCGAGCTTTCTCCTCCCAATCGCTGCCGGCAATGGCAGAGAGCGCCAAGAGAAGCAGCACTGCCAGTACGCACAGCTTGCCAGGCTTCGCGCTCATTGCAGGCCGGTGTGACCGAAGGCGCCGTCACCGCGCTCGGTGGTGTCGATACGCTCCACGGGCTCCCACTCCACGCGGGTGTATGGGGCAATCACCATCTGGCAGATTCGCTCGCCGGGGTTGATGGTGAAGGGCTCGTTGGAGAGGTTGATGAGGATCACGCCGATTTCGCCGCGATAGTCAGCATCGACTGTGCCGGGAGTATTGGCCAGGGAAATGCCGCTGCGCAGGGCAAGACCGCTGCGGGGGCGCATCTGCATCTCATAGCCTTGCGGCAGCTGCACGCGCAGGCCTGTGGGGATAAGACGACGCTCCAGAGGGCCGAGCACGATGGGCTCTTCAATAGCGGCACGCACATCCATGCCTGCGCTCTCGAAGGTCTCGTAGGCCGGCAGGGGCTGACCGGATTTGTTGATGATTTTTACTTTCAGATGTTCCATGTTCAGGTGTAAAAGAAAGAGGGCGCCAAAGCTGTGGCGCCCCGATGGGAAAGAATCAGATGGTGACGCGCTTAGTCACTGTGCCAGCCTTCAGGATATATATCCCTCGGGCAGTGACGCGCAAGCGGGAAGTACCGGCCGGGACCTGCTGCTGCGAAATGAGCTGACCGAGAATGGTCATCACCCTCACGGTCACAGGCTTCGGGGTGGTTACGTAGATATACCCTTCTCGTACGGTGACGTCGATACGGTCGTCGCGGTCAGACTGCAGCTCGGTGGCCTGTGGGTCTGACGCAGCCGTTTGCTCCCATGCGGGAGTGGGCTCAGCAGCCAAGCAAGCAGCAGCAGAGAGCAGGAAAAACATTACTATGAGGCACAGATAGCGCATATGGGCTTCAAAGTTACAATTTTTTTTGCTATCCCCAGCCATTCAACCCTAAAAATCGAATTTTTTGCCTCCAAAATTTTGCCTATTTATTACTAATTAGTTATCTTTGCGGCATGGAAACTGAAAACATATCTTCTCATTATGTTCGCACAATTTATAGAACTCCAGAATTTTTGAAGTTCTATGAGGGCCTGCCGCAAAGAGTACAATTAAAATTCCAATACGTACTCAATGTATTGGCTTCCGTATATAACATTTCGACCAAATTTGTTAAGCACCTTCAGAATACAGACCTATATGAGATGAGAGTTTCAGTTGGAACAAACGAATATCGCACCATTCTTTTCGCAATAGACCACGATAACATCATCGAAGCTAAGTCTGTTTTATTATTGAATGGATTTTTAAAGAAAAGCAACAAAGATTACAACAAACAAATTGAATTAGCCACTTCAATTCTAAACTTTTACAAAGATGAGAAAAGTGAATAAGGAAAAATTAGCCCAGCTCACCACTTTCAATGATGAGCTGGACAAAGTATACGGTAAGCCTGGCACTCCCGCACGCGATGAGTTTGACTCCGAAGCAATCGCTTGGTTTTACGGAAACATGCTCCGCGAGCGTAGGAAAGAGCTTAAGCTCACCCAGCGGCAATTGGCAGAAAAAGTGGGTCGGGGACAAAGCTACATCGCAAGAGTAGAGAACGGACAGGCCGACATCCAACTATCGAGCTTTTTCCGCATTGCGGCTATTCTTGGGATTCAATTTGTGCCAACGTTTACATTCGCAATGCCATAATCTGTACACTTTAACGTGGAAGATATCACGCTTTGTCTTCTTTTTTGGGGAAGAGGCGGTCTTGCTCGTCGAGGTGGAAGTCTTTGGCCAAAAGGGCTGTGAAGCGGGCTATCTGCGCGGCTGCCTGCTTGGTCTGCTCTGACACTTCTTTGCCGCTGAGGCGCAGCATCAGGAGGCCGTAGAGGGCGTTGAAGCACGACTCAATCTCGCCCGGCTTCTCTTCTCCCGAGCGGGCGCGTAGTTCCACGATATAAGGGAGGGTGCGGTTGAACTCGGCCTTATATTCGTCAAATTTCGGGTCGGGGTCGTTGAGAATCCGGTGGTGCAGGTCGGCCAGATTGTTGAGCACGTTGCGGTTGATCTGCAGGTGTCCTTTCTGGGCCACGTCCTCGCGACGCATCATGTCGATAAGGGATTCGTACCACCCCCGCATCTCCTTGCGTTGCTCGTCGGTGAGGTCGGGAATGTTGTCGATGAGGTGGGAAGAAATGCGGTCGATGTCCAGGCCGTAGGCGCGGATGATGTCCTCCACCTGCCACATATAAAGGAGGTACTCCGCTATGTTTTCTTTGCGTTTAGCTGAAGCTGTATACATATGAAGTGTATGTTTTAATGAAGAAACCCCGGGAGAGTCGCACACGGCGCACACCCCCGGGGCAATATCTGTTGTTATGGTTTGACAGCGGAAATTACATCATGCCGCCCATGCCACCCATGCCGCCGGCAGGCATAGCAGGAGCAGGATTCTCCTCCTTCTTGTCGGCGATGACACACTCGGTGGTGAGGAACATGCCAGCGATAGAGGCAGCGTTCTCAAGAGCCACGCGGGTGACCTTGGCGGGGTCGATGACGCCAGCGGTCATGAGGTCCTCGTAGGTGTCGGTGCGGGCGTTGTAGCCGTAGTTGCCTTCGCCCTCGGCCACCTTCTGCACCACTACAGCGCCTTCCACGCCTGCGTTAGCAGCGATCTGGCGGAGGGGCTCCTCGATGGCGCGCTTCACGATAGCGATACCGGTGGTCTCGTCGTCGTTCTCGCCTTTGAGCTCGGAGAGAGCGCTGAGGCAGCGGATGTAGGCCACGCCACCGCCGGGCACGATACCCTCGGCGATAGCTGCGCGGGTGGCGCTCAGGGCGTCGTCCACGCGGTCTTTCT
>CAZSHV010000012.1:0-19679 GCA_964606815.1 uncultured Bacteroides sp.
GAACGCCTACAACGAGCCCTACGTGCGCATGTACTTCTCGCACGGCGGCTACAGCAACTATCCCGTGGTGGGCGTGAGCTGGGAGCAGGCCAACGCTTTCTCGGCCTGGCGCACCGACTTCCTCAAACGCTCGCTGGGCAAAGACGGCATCTACATTGAGCCCTATCGCCTGCCCACCGAGGCCGAGTGGGAGTACGCTGCCCGCGCCGGCGTCACCGAGAACAAATACCCCTGGGAGGGCGACCTGACCCTGAGCGAGGACAAGGGCTGCTTCTACGCCAACTTCAAGCCCCAGGAGGGCAATTACGTGAAGGACGGCCAGCTCATCACATCCCGCGTGGGCACATACGCCCCCAACGACTTCGGCCTCTACGACATGGCCGGCAACGTCAGCGAATGGACCTCCACGGCCTTCACCGAGAGCGTGTCGAAGCTCACCAGCGACCTCAACCCCGAATACCGCTACGACGCGGCCGACGAAGACCCCTACCGCATGAAGCGCAAGATCGTGCGCGGCGGCTCGTGGAAGGACGTGGCCCACAACATCCGCTCTGACCTGCGCATGTGGGAGTACCAGAACGAGCAGCGCTCCTACATCGGCTTCCGCAACGTGCGCACCCAGATTGGCTTCGCCAAAGGCACCAAATCAAAACGTTAATCCCCCCTATCCCCACCCCTATAGAAGCATCACACCTTAAGCAATGGGAAAAGTAAAAAGATATAAAAACGCCATCTCGCGATTCATCTCCAGCGAGGACGGCCAGCGCTTCTTCAACTTCGCTTACTCCATCGGCGCCGCCATCGTCATCTGGGGCGCGCTCTTCAAGATCCTCCACCTGCCCGGCGGCAACGCCCTGCTGTCCATCGGTATGGGCACCGAGGTGCTGATGTTCGTGCTCACGGCCTTCGACCGCCCTCCGCGCGACTATAAGTGGGAGGAGGTCTTCCCCGCCCTCGACCCCCACGGCGATCACGACGGCGAGGCAGCGCCCACCGGCGCAGCCCTCCCCGGCCCGCAGGTGATAGTGGCCGGCGGCGCTGGCGCAAGCGGTGCAGCCGCGAGCGCTTCCGGAGCCCCCGCCGTGGTGGCTGCCCCCGGAGCCGTGGCCGCTCTCAACGCCGAGACCGTCAACGCTGAATATCTCGACCAGCTTTCGGCCCTCACCGAGCAGCTGCGCCAGATGCAGGAGAGCACCGCGGCCCTCAACGCCGTCACCGACACCCTGCTCACATCCTATCAGGCCATCACAGGCAACAGCGGCCAAATCTCTGCGGCCTCCTCCGGCTATGCCGACCAGATGCAGGCTCTCAGCCAGAATATCCAGGGCTTGAACACCATCTACGAGATCCAGCTGCGCAGCGTGTCGTCGCAGATCGACGCCATCGACCGCGTCAACTCCGGCATCAAGCAGATCCGCGACATGTACGAGCGCTCCGCCTCGCAGAGCACGCGCTATTGCGAGGAGGTGGAGAAAATGGCCTCCTACATGCAGCAGCTCAACCAGGTGTATGAGCGTATGCTCCACGCCATGACCATCAACATGTACTCCAACCCCATGGCGGCCGCCACTGCGCAGCAGGCTCCTCAGGCACCTGCCCAGCCTCAGGCCCCCTCGCAGCCCCAGGCTCCCGCCCAGGGTTGAACACCTTGCCTCTCTCCTTACCCCTAACCTCTAAAAAAGCATCAACCGAATATAAATGGGAGCAAACAACACCAGGCTGTCGCCGCGCCAGAAGATGATAAACCTTATGTATATCGTCCTCACGGCCATGCTCGCGCTGAACGTGTCGTCTGACGTGCTCGACGGTTTCACCCAGGTGCACGACGGCCTCAACCGTTCTAACGACAACGTGGGCCGACGCAACGACGCCATATACAGCCAGCTCGCGTCGCTGGCCGAGCAGAACCCCGACAAGGGTCAGGCTTGGCTCGACCGCGCCACTGAGGTGCGCCGATCCACCGACTCGCTTTATCAGCTCGTGGACTCGCTCAAGCTCTTGATCGTGCGCAAGGCCGACGGTAAGAACGGAGACCCCGACAACATCCTCAGCCGTGACGACCTGGAGGCCGCGTCCGTAATCATGCTCTCGCCCAACATGCGCATGGGCGAGAAGCTGCGCCTGCGCATCGACCAATATCGCGACCAGGTGACTGCCCTGATGGCCGACAGCGCCAAGCGCTCCGGCATCGAGCAGGCCCTCTCCACTGCCCCCGTGCTGCAGCGCGGCACCCTCACCCCCCAGCTCTGGGAGGAGGCGCAGTTTGACCAGAAGCCCGTGGTGGCCGCCGTAACGCTCCTCACCAAGCTGCAGAACGATATCCGATACGCCGAGGGCGAGGTGCTGGCCAACCTGCTCAACCAGGTGGACGCCGGCGATGTCCGCGTCAACGAGCTCAACGCCTTCGTCATCCCCTCTTCCCGCATCATCATGCGCGGAGGCAACTACCAGGCCAACATTGTGTTAGCTGCAGTAGACACCACCCAGCGCCCGGAGATTTTCATCAACGGCTCCAAGCTGGCCTCCAACAACGGCGTCTACTCTGTGCCTGCCAACTCCACCGGCACCTTCGACTATAAGGGCTACCTGCAGGTGCTTCACGGCGACGGCACCACCACGCGCCACGACTTCTCGTCGCAGTACACCGTCATCGAGCCCATGGCCACCGTCTCGGCCACGATGATGAACGTGCTCTACGCTGGCATCGACAACCCCATCAGCATCTCCGTGCCCGGCGTGCCCATGAGCCAGATCTCCGCCACCATGACCGGCGGATCGCTTACGCGCAGCGGCGACCACTGGGTGGCTCGCCCCACGGCCGTGGGCTCCAACGCCAAGCTCACCGTCACCGCCACCATCGACGGCCGACCCACCACGGTGGCCAACACCGAATTCCGCGTGCGCAAGCTGCCCGACCCCACCGCATTCATAGCCTATAAAGATGCCAAAGGCAACATTGACCACTATAAGGGCGGTCGCCCCTTCGCCAAGTCGCTGCTCATGCAGGCCGACGGCCTGAGCGCCGCCATCGACGACGGCTTGCTCGACACGCCCTTCAAGGTCACGGGCTTCGAGACCGTGATCTTCGACTCCATGGGCAACGCCATGCCCGAGGTCAGCAACGGCGCGCAGTTCTCCGCTCGCCAGAAGCAGGCTTTCCAGCGTCTGGGCCGAGGCAAGCGCTTCTACATCTCGCGCATCAAGGCCGTGGGCCCCGACGGAATCACCCGCGAGCTCTCGCCCATGGAAATCATTGTCAACTAACCACTTCCGAATATTCACATCCCCCACTGATAAGATGAACCGCATTCTCCGCACTTCAATACTTGCTGCCGCCATCCTCGGCGCCGCAGCATGCGCCTTCGCCCAGGAAAGCAGCAACACCGGCGTGCAGCGCCGACAGCGCACCGACCGCAACGAGCGCTCTGCAACAGCCGTCAGCGACCGCATGCAGGCTCGCCTCGGCGGCGATTCCGACACCGACGACGCCGAGAAAAGCTGGATGCGCGTCATATACCGCCAGCTCGATTTCGACACCGACCAGAACGCCGCGCTCTTCTTCCCCGAAGACCCCATCGACGGCCAAGACAACCTCTTCCGCATCATCATGCGCCTGATGGCCTCCGGCGATATCAAGGCCTACGAATATCTCGATGGCCGAGAAATCTTCACCGACGAATACAAGGTGAAGATGGGCGACGTGCTCGATCGTTTCCACATCCCTTACACCATGGCCAAGGGCTCGACGGAGAAGAACCCGAAATACGCCATCGACCCGGGCGATGTGCCCACCTCCGAGGTGCTCAGCTATTACATCATCGAGAAGTGGGAGTATGACACTCGCGGCAACCGCCTGCGCTCGCAGGTGGAGGCCATCTGCCCCGTGCTGCACCGCTCAGGCGACTTCGGCGGCGAGGCCGTGAAGTACCCCGTCTTCTGGGTGAAGCTCTCCGACCTGCGCCCCTATCTGGCACAGCAGATGATCTTCGTCGACGATGACAACAACCTGCCCACGTGCAGCTATGATGACTATTTCAACATGGCCATGTACAAGGGCGACATCTATAAGACCCGCAACCTGCGCAACCGCTCCATGATGCAGCTCTACCCCGACCCCGACGACCTCAAGCGCGCGCAGGACAGCATACAGACTCGTCTGGACCGCTTCGAGGATAAGCTCTGGGTGCCCAACCGCGAAGACATCATCGCCGCACGCGAAGCCCGCGAGGCAGCTGCCGCCGGCGACACTGTGGCCGCCGCCCCCGCCGCTGACGACAAGTCCGCTGCCCGCTCCACGCGCCGCACCTCGCGCTCCGACAAAAAGTCCACCCGCGCCAAAGAGCCCAAGGTAAAAGAAAGCAAGCCCAAGGCAGCCAAGGTTGACAACTCCAGCTCCGCCGCCCGCAGCGTCCGCCGCAAAAAACGCTGAAGCCAGAAGTTGCAATATCAGAAATTTCGTTGTATATTTGCGAAAAACAATTGTCTATGATTCGTTCTATCCCTAATCCGCCGATGGGACGCGAGGATGTAGCTCATTTCCGCGCCGACTTGGAGAAACATCTCCGAGAGGACTTCAGTGCGGAGGAGCGTCAAGTCATAGAGGCTCGGAAAGCTCGAGCTGAGGCTACTGCTAAACGTATAATCTCAAATTGCGGTGGAAGAAACCCGTTGCTTGGAAATTGATTTCCAAATAAGACTTTTAAAAGACGCAGATTTTGAAAACATGTCTGCGTTTTTTTGTAATGTTAGGGCACTTGACGATTTCTTTCATGACGAAATGAAAGAGTGCGTTGACAGGCATTATCTTTCAGCGTATTGCGCATACTTACCATCCGGCGAAATAATTGCGGCATTCACTCTAATGAATGACGCATTGATGATTGTCAGTCAGACAGAAAAGGAAGATTTTATTGAGGATTTAAGACTCGAAACAAATCATAATACAGTTGACTTCCTCAATCGCCAATCATCATATCCTGCTGTAAACATCGGGCACCTTGGTGTGGCAGAAAAATTCCAACGTCGCGGAATAGGCTCTGCGATTATTGACCTCGTTGTTGACACATTTTCAAAACATCGTCAAACCGGGTGTCAGTTTATCACGGTCGACGCACTTAACAATCCCGGTGCTTTGCGGTTCTACTGCAAAAATGCTTTTGGCTACCAAATCATGAGAGACCAGTATTCACCGACGCGGCGAATGTACCGCTTTTTCTGAAACAGCTTCCTCTATTATAGGGACGAACTGACAGTTCGGCCTCTCAAAACGCCCAAGAGAACAACCTGCTTGGTCGCCACCCGTGGCGACCGACGATAAGGGTAACAGGTTGGCTATCAAACGTATGTAGGGACGCGGTCCGAGCGTCCGTGATAACATTATGGTTGTACATGTTCCTGGCATCCCCCCCTACGCCCCCTCCCCGCACGTTGCTGGGAGGGGAATTTGCAATCCACGGACTTTCGCCCGCGGCTATCCTGCCCCCGTCCACTCCGAGGGCTCCTTTAATTCTCGTCGTGGGCGTTGTCGTTTGCGTCATTGCGGCCGCTTCGACCGAACGGCCCTACAATTCTCTGGTTTTGTTGACGTTAGCCATCTTTGCGGTCGCTGGAGGTATGCAAAAAAACGGCCGCCCCACGAGTGTGGGAACGGCCGCTTATAGTGCACCTGCGTACTCTTAGAGCTGGGTGGCGGGGTCGAGGTTGTCTTTCTCGATGTCTTTGAAGTAGCGGTAAGTGTCCACTTTGAGTTCGCCGCAGGCTGCTTCGTCGCACACGATGACTGCGTGGGGGTGGAGCTGGAGTGCGGAGATGGTCCACATCTGCGAGATGCCGCCTTCCACGCCATGCTTGAGCGCGCGGGCTTTGTTGTGGCCGTTGACCAGCAGGAGCACGCGGCGGGCGTCCATCACAGTGCCCACGCCCACGGTGAGAGCCGTCTTGGGCACGAGGTCGACGTTGTTATCGAAGAATCGCGAGTTGGCGATGATGGTGTCAGAGGTAAGGGTCTTGACGCGGGTGCGGGAGGTGAGCGAGGAGCCGGGCTCGTTGAAGGCTATGTGGCCGTCGGGGCCCACGCCGCCCATGAAGAGGTCTACGCCGCCGTAGCTGCGGATCTTATCTTCGAAGCGTTTGCACTCGGCTTCGGGGTCGGGAGCGTTGCCGTCGAGGATGTTGGTGTTCTCGGCGGGGATATCGATGTGGGAGAAGAAGTTGGTCCACATGAAGGTGTAGTAGCTCTGCTCGTGGTCGCGGGGGATGCCGCGGTATTCGTCCATGTTGAACGTCACCACGTGCTTGAACGACACTTTTCCCTCCTTATAGAGCTGGATGAGCGCGCGGTACATGCCCAGGGGGGAGCTGCCGGTGGGGCAACCGAGCACGAAGGGATGTTCTGCGGTGGGCTTGGCGTCGCGGATGCAGGCTGCCACGTAGTTGGCTGCCCATTGCGACATCTGGTCGTAGTCTTTTTCGATAATGAGTCTCATCGATGGTGAGGATTTAGGTGAATAGGGGTTAGAAGTGTACAAATTTAGCGTTTTATTTCGTAACTGCCAAACCAAAAGCGCGCCTCGGGCGTTATGGGTTTATAAAAAGATAATTACAAGCATTTTTCTCACATTCAACTATCCCGAAAATGAAGAAGACATTCATACTCCTTACTGCCATCGCGGCAGCTGTTTGCGCCGGTTTCACCTCTTGCGACGATGATAACGACCTGCCTGATGTGTCGATGAGCATTACGATCGAGGGCGGTGTGTTTGACACCGACGGCGATATCTATGTGGTGCAGGGCGACGAGCTTAACGTGCAGAGCGTGAACATCGTCAATAATATCCAGGGCCAGTCGGCAGCCATCACCTATGCCAACTATTACTGGAACTATCAGCTCGTGGCCGCGAGCACGCTGCCTCCCTTCGGTTGCGCCGGGCTGACAGACGCAGACACCCCCGTGGGCAAGTACGACCTGGAGATCACCACAAACGTGCTGGCTGTTGACAAGGAGCTTGCCAATGCCGTGCTGGACTACGACGTGATCGTGGTGGCCGACGCCTCGCAGATTCCCGCCTCTGCCACTGGCACAACCTACATCGGCGACTAACCATAGAAGAATCTTTCATACCTCCCCTTGCCGTCTGCGCTTTCAAAAGCCAGACGGCATTTTTTTTGCGTAGGATAACGTGCAATGTCTCCGTATGTTCCGCATTGCGCACAGGGATAGATGGAGAAGTAGTCTTGGTGGATAGAACTTTTTTGCGTACCTTTGCGTTAGATTATCAAAGGGCAAGCGAGCCCGACCCCATCACCACATCAAAGTAGATTGGGAAACTCTTCAAATTATTATGAATATCCGAGACAAGCTACCCCTGCCAATGGCGGGCCCCACTCGGCTTTCGGGCCGAGGTCTTTCGCGACCAGGCGGATTACAAAGGTTGGGGGGCACTCAAATCCTGTCTTTTCGGAGTTTCATCGCATCCTTTGGTGTGGCCCCTTAACGAAGGCGTCAATCGCGCAAATGCGCGGTTGACGCCTTTTGTATGACTGGTCGTCCATCTAAACGATTGCCAAGCATTAATCTGTAGGGTCGCCACCTGTGGCGACCGCCGCAAAGGTTAACAAACTGATTGCCAAATGGATGTAGGGACGCTCATTTTGAGCGTCCGAGAAAACGTCCTCGATAACGCTATCGACGACGTCAGGGGAGCCCCGGAGGGGCGGGAGTAATGTTAGCCCCGGGCGAGAGCCCGGGGTAGGAATGCTCCCATAGAAATTCCCCCTCCCCGCCGCAAGGTGGGGAGGGGGTGAGGGGGTGGGGCATTCACACGGATACGCATTGAAGCGGTCGCCAAAGGTGGCGTCAGCTATCCCGCAGGCGCGGCGCTTAGTCGAGCTTGAGGACGGCGAGGAAGGCTTTCTGGGGCACTTCGACCGAGCCGATCTGCTTCATGCGCTTCTTGCCTTTCTTCTGCTTCTCCAAGAGTTTACGCTTTCGGGATATGTCGCCGCCGTAGCACTTCGCCGTGACGTCTTTGCGCACAGCTTTGATAGTCTCGCGAGCTATGATCTTGGCGCCGATGGCGGCCTGGATAGCAATGTCGAATTGCTGGCGGGGGATGAGCTCCTTAAGCTTCTCGCACATGCGGCGGCCGAAGGTGAGGGCATTGTCGGCATGCGTCAGAGTTGAGAGAGCGTCGACGCTCTCGCCATTGAGCAGGATGTCGAGCTTCACCAGGCGCGATGGGCGGAAGTCGTGAATATGGTAGTCAAACGACGCATAGCCCTTGGAGATGCTCTTGAGCTTGTCGTAGAAGTCGATGACGATCTCGCCAAGGGGCATGTCGAAAGTGATTTCGACGCGGTTGCCGGAGATGAACTCTTGCTTCACCAGCTCGCCGCGCTTGCCCAGGCAGAGAGTCATGATGGGGCCGATATAGTCGGTGGTGGTGATGATGGATGAGCGAATGTACGGCTCCTCGATGCGGTCGATGAGCGTGGGGTCTGGCAGTCCGCTGGGATTGTGCACTTCGGTGACGTTGCCCTTCTTGTCATAGACCATATAGGAGACGTTGGGCACTGTGGTGATGACATCCATGTCAAATTCGCGCGACAGGCGTTCCTGCACTATCTCCATGTGCAGAAGGCCGAGGAAGCCGCAACGGAATCCGAAGCCCAGGGCCACGGACGACTCGGGCTGGAACGTCAGCGAGGCATCGTTGAGCTGGAGCTTTTCGAGCGACGCGCGCAGGTTCTCGAAGTCTTCAGTCTCGATGGGGTAGACACCAGCGAAAACCATGGGCTTCACCTCCTCAAAGCCATCGATGGCAGCGGAGCAGGGGCGGTCAACGTGGGTGATGGTGTCGCCCACCTTCACCTCGCGCGATGTCTTGATGCCGGAGATGATGTAGCCGACGTTGCCGGCCGAGAGTTCCTGGCGGGGCGACATCTGCAACTTCAGCACGCCGATTTCGTCGGCATGGTATTCCTTGCCCGTGGAGACGAATTTGACGAAGTCGCCCTTGCGGATGGTGCCGTTGACGATTTTGAAGTACGCTATGATACCGCGGAAGGGATTGAAGACAGAGTCAAAGATCAGGGCCTGTAGCGGAGCCTCGGGGTCGCCCTGCGGAGCGGGCACGCGCTCGATGATGGCGCGCAGGATCTCGGGGACACCGGCGCCAGTTTTGCCGGAGGCGCGGATGATTTCTTCGCGTTTGCAGCCCAGCAGGTCTATGATCTGGTCTTCGACCTCGTCGGGCTTGGCGCTGTCGAGGTCGCACTTGTTGATCACGGGGATGATCTCCAGGTCGTTGTCGATGGCCATATAGAGGTTGGAGATGGTCTGGGCCTGGATGCCCTGCGACGCGTCTACGATCAGCAACGCCCCCTCGCAGGCGGCGATGGAGCGAGAGACTTCGTAGGAGAAGTCGACGTGTCCCGGGGTGTCGATAAGGTTGAGCGTATAGCGCTCGCCGTCAAGGTCATACTCCATCTGTATGGCATGGCTCTTGATTGTGATGCCGCGCTCGCGCTCGAGGTCCATATCATCGAGCACCTGCGCCTCCATCTGGCTGGCTGTCAGAGTATTGGTGTATTCCAGCAGGCGGTCGGCCAGTGTGCTTTTGCCGTGGTCAATGTGGGCTATGATGCAGAAGTTGCGAATATTCTTCATTAATTATATGTGTGTTGGGCGTAACGTGGGGCAAAGTTACCGCTTTTCTTGAAAATACGCAAATTTTGCCGTTCGAGGAAAAATTTGTACATTCGCGGGCAGAAATCTCTTAACAAACTCACTAATATGAAACTTCTTGAAGGAAAGACCGCTCTGATCACGGGCGCAGCCCGCGGCATCGGCAAAGCTCTCGCGCTGAAATTCGCCCAGGAGGGCGCCAACATAGCTTTCACCGACCTGGTGATTGATGAGAACGGCAAGCAGACCGAGGCAGAAATCCAGGCTCTGGGCGTGAAAGCCAAGGGCTACGCTTCCAACGCCGCCAACTATGAAGAGACCCACGCCGTGGTGGAGGAAGTGATGAAGGACTTCGGCCGCATCGACATCCTGGTCAACAACGCAGGTATCACCAAAGACGGCCTTATGCTGCGCATGACCGAGCAGCAGTGGGACGCCGTGATCGCCGTTAACCTCAAGAGCGCCTTTAACTTCATCCACGCTGTGCTGCCCGTGATGATGCGCCAGCGCTCCGGCTCCATCATCAACATGGCCTCCGTGGTGGGCGTGCATGGCAACGCCGGCCAGGCCAACTACGCCTCCTCAAAGGCCGGCCTCATCGCCCTGGCCAAGAGCGTGGCTCAGGAGGTTGGCTCACGCGGCATCCGCGCCAACGCCATCGCCCCCGGCTTCATCGAGACAGCCATGACCGCCGCTCTGCCCGACGCCGTGCGCGAGGAGTGGTGCAAGAAAATCCCCCTGCGCCGCGGCGGCAAGGTGGAAGACATCGCCAACGTGGCCACCTTCCTGGCCAGCGACATGTCCAGCTACGTTAGCGGCCAGGTCATCCAGGTCGACGGCGGCATGAACATGTGATTCCGCCCCCCGGAATCCAAGTTTAGCGCCTCGCGAAGGAAAATCGCGGGAGCAAACACGGCGAAAAACGCGCCGCGCACTTGCGCGGTACGCGGAAAATGCGTACCTTTGCAGGCCATTACGAATCCCGCGCCCTACCAGCGCACACATTCACATTGACAATTTTAGAGCTCTAATAAGAAAATGAAACAAGGTATCCATCCCGAAAACTACCGCGAAGTGGCATTCAAAGACATGTCCAACGACGAGGTGTTCATCACCCGCTCGACCATCGCCACCCGCGAGGAAATCGAAATCGACGGCAAGAAATATCCCCTGGTGAAGCTTGAGATCACCAGCTCGTCGCACCCCTTCTTCACCGGCAAGCAGAAACTCGTTGACACCGCAGGCCGCGTGGACAAGTTCATGAGCCGCTACGGCAAGCGCGGCCGCAAGTAAGCCCCGCTTCCCACACCATCAAGTCGCCCCGCGATTCTGCAGATCGCGGGGCGACTTTGTTTCCTGGCGGGATTTTCGTGGAACATTCGCTTTGCGGTTTGCGTTTTTTTTGGTTACTTTGCATTCTGAATATTATCACCTATAGCTTTTATGGGAAAAATCATTGCTATCGCTAACCAAAAGGGCGGCGTGGGTAAGACTACCACTGCCATCAACCTTGCCGCGTCGCTGGCTATGGAGGGCAAGAAGGTGCTCCTGATCGACGCGGACCCGCAGGCTAATTCTACCTCGGGCTACGGCATCGACCCCCGCGCCATCGACTCTTCTATATATGAATGTCTGGCGGACGCGTACCCGGTGGACGGCTCGCAGGTGCCCACTTGCGTGGAGGGCCTGGACTTGCTGGGCTCGCGCATCGACCTAGCGGGCGCTGAAATCGAGCTGATTTCTAAGCCTGACCGCGAGCGCGTGCTGGCCGCGGGCTTGGAGTCGGTGAAGGACAAATATGACTATATCCTTATCGACTGCTCGCCGTCGCTGGGCTTGATTACGGTGAACGCTCTGACTGCGGCCCACTCGGTAATCATACCCGTGCAGGCGGAATATTTCGCGCTGGAGGGCATCTCTAAGCTGCTGAACACCATACGCATCATCAAGAGCCGGCTGAACCCTGGCCTGGAAATCGAAGGCTTCCTGCTGACGATGTACGACGCTCGCCTGCGTCTGGCCAACCAGATCTACGAGGAGCTGAAGGGGCACTTCGGCGAAATGGTGTTCAACACCGTCATCCCCCGCAACATACGTCTGAGCGAGGCGCCCAGCCACGGCCTTCCGGCCATACTCTACGACCCCGACAGCCGCGGCGCCACATCGCACGTGCTCCTGGCCAAGGAGCTGATAGCCAAGAATAAGAAACAAAGCAAGTAACCCCCCACTCCCCTCCCCCCCGCCATGGCATCTACACCCAAACGCGCCGCCCTGGGCCGCGGCCTCGACGCTCTGATCTCTATGGACGACACTCCGGCACGCGGAGCTTCGGCCATCAGCGACATCGACATATCGCGCATCACGCCCAACCCTGACCAGCCTCGCACCACATTCGACGAGGAGGCTCTGCAGGAGCTCTCCGTGTCGATCCGCGAGCTGGGCATCATCCAGCCTCTGTCGCTGCGCAAGACGGGGCCCGACTCCTACCAGATCATCGCGGGCGAGCGCCGTTACCGCGCGGCCATCATGGCCGGGCTGCAGCGCGTGCCGGCATACATACGCACGGCCAACGACGCGGAGCTGACGGAGATGGCTCTGATCGAGAACATTCAGCGCGAGGACCTCAACGCCATCGAAATAGCGCTGACGTTCAAGAAGCTCATCGACCAGTACAGCCTCACGCAGGAGAAGCTGAGCGAGCGCATAGGCAAGAAGCGCGCCACCATCGCCAACTTCCTGCGTCTGCTGCGCCTGCCGGCCGAGGTGCAGCTGGGCCTGCGCGACAAGCGTCTGGACATGGGCCACGCCCGCGCGCTGCTCACCCTTGAGCAGCCTTCGCAGCAGCTCAAGCTCTACAACGAGATCCTGCGCCAGGGCCTGTCGGTGCGCCGCGTGGAGGAGATGGCGAAGGCCATGAAGGAGGCCGCCGCCAATCCCCAGCCCGAGGAGAAGCCCCAGAAGCCGCAGCCGGCGCGCGAATTCGACATTCTGAAGAAGCACCTCTCGGCCGCGTTCCACACCAAGGTGCAGTTCTCGCGCGACAGCAACGGCAAGGGCCGTATCTCCTTCCCCTTCGCCAACGACGACGAGCTGCAGCGCCTGATCACCCTCTTCGACGCCCTCCAGGCTTCCCAGCCACAGAGTTGAGAAAATGCCCCGCTGCATCAGCATATTAGCCCTCATCGCCGCCCTCGCCGGCGCGTGCCTGCCCGCCAAAGCGCAGACGCTGGCCGCGCAGATGCCCGACAGCATCCAGGCTCCCCTCCCCTCCGGGCCGCTGCCCGATGCCGTGGAGGGCGAGGCCTTCACCGTCGGGGCTGACTCGCTGCGCATGACGGCCACCGACGAGGTGCCCATCTTCGCCCCCTACCAGCCGCTGAGCCATTTCAACGAGTGGGAGGAGCGCGACGTGGAGTACAACCCGTCGCCCACCCGCGCGGTGTGGCTCTCGGCGCTGTTCCCCGGCCTGGGGCAGGTGTACAACCGCCGCTACTGGAAGCTGCCCATCATCGCCGGTGCGTACCTGGGTCTGGGCTACGCCACGTCGTGGAACAACACCATGCTCCGCGACTATTCCCGCGCCTACCGCGATATCATGGACACCGACCCCGGCACTAACTCGTACATGAACTTCTTCCCGCCCACGGTCACAGAGGACGACCTCGACCATCAGTGGCTGACGAGCATGCTGCAGTCGCGCAAGAACTATTTCCGGCGCAACCGCGACCTCTGCATCATCGGCATGGTGGGCGTATACCTGCTGGCCATGGTCGACGCCTATGTCGACGCATCGCTCTCGCACTTCGACCTCACCGACAACCTATCCATGGACGTCGCCCCCGCCATCATCCCCGACGGGCGCAACCGCCTGCCGTCGGTCGGCCTGCAGTGGGCTTTCAATTTCTAACCTCTCATCCTCTCCTCCCAATCATTCATCACTCCCCCTCATCCACCCCGCCATCATGAAACGCTTCCTCATCGCCGCTCTCGCCGCCTGCGCCGCCGCGCTGCCACTGGCAGCCCAGCAGACAGCCGACGCCTCCGATCCTAAATATTCGCTCACCGACAATAACATCCTCCCGCCAGAGTCATTCGAGTTCGCCACTCGCGACATGATGCTCAAGGGCTACGAGAGCCGCTACCTCGCCCTGGACTCCATGGCCCAGCGCCGTGTGGTGCCTGACCCCAGCGAGGACGTCATAGTGGAGCGGCTCATGAACCTGCCCACCACCATCGAGATGCCCTACAACAGCGTGGTGCGCAGCTACATAGACCTATACGCCAAGCGCAAGCCGGGCCTCACCGAGCGCGTGCTCGGCGCCAGCCTCTATTATATGCCCATCTTCGAGACCGCCCTGCAGAAGTACGAGCTGCCCTCCGAGCTCAAATACTTGGCCATCGTGGAGAGCGCCCTCAACCCCACCGCGCGCTCGAAGGCCGGCGCCGTGGGCCTGTGGCAATTCATGCCCGCCACGGCCGGCGATATGGGCCTGGAAATCAATTCGCTCGTCGACCAGCGTTGCGACCCCATCCTGGCCAGCGAGGCTGCCGCACGCTATCTGAAGAACCTCTACGGCATCTACGGCGACTGGAGCCTGGCCATCGCGGCCTACAACTGCGGCCCCGGCAATATCAACAAGGCCATACGCCGCTCCGGCCAGCCTAAACGTGACTTCTGGACCATCTACAACCAGCTGCCGCGCGAGACGCAGGGATACTTCCCCACCTTCATCGCCGCCACATACATCATGAACTATTACGGCGACCACGGCATCTCCCCCGCCTTGGCCAAGAAGCCCATCGTCACCGACACCGTCCACGTCAACCGCCGCGTGCACTTCCAGCAGATCGCCGACGTACTCGACATACCCATCGACGAGATCCGTTACCTCAACCCGCAATACATCTCCGACATCGTGCCGGGCAACGTGCACACCTATGTGCTCACCCTCCCCTCCGTGCAGGCCGAATGCTATGTGGCCAACGAGGACTCTATCGTCAACCATAATGCCGACCTCTACGCGCGCCTGGACCGCGTCACCCCCGGCGGCGAGGTGAAGACCGACGCTTCGGGCACCTATGTGCAGGAGCTCGTGGTGAAATACCACACCGTGCGCAAGGGTGAGAACCTCAACACCATAGCCAAGGCCTACGGCGTGACTGCCGCATCGATACGCAAGGCCAACGGCATAAAGGGCACGCGCCTTAAAAACGGCACTCGTCTGAAAATCAACACCTACGAGCGTAAGTACGTGGGCGCGGACACCACCTCCGCCCAGGCCCAGCCCGCTCCCATAGCGCAGCCGGCCGACAGTGCAGCCGTCTCAGCTCCCGCGCCCGAGGCTCAGCAGCAGAAGCTGGCCGCCCAAGAGCAGGCTCCCGCCCAGCAGTTCACCACCTATGTGGTGAAAGCCGGCGACACGCTCTACAAAATCTCGCAAGCCACCGGCGCCACCGTCGATGCCATTCGCCAGGCCAACAACCTCACCAATGACAACATCATGGTGGGCCAGCGCCTGAAAATCCCCACCGGCACGGCCGCAGTCTCCAAGTCCAAAGCCCCTGCGGCCAAAGCTAAGACCACGAAGAAGAAGTCGCGTCGCAGCTCAAAGAAGCGCCGCTGAGCCTCTCACCCTCACCCAAGACTAAAGTTCTAATCCACAAACCATACAAAATCAATGAGCAAGAAAGATCCTCTCGCACAGCAGCCGCCGCAGCCGCCGTTGGATCCGGCGCAGGTGGACCCCACCGAGCTGCCGGAGAACGCCTTCCGCGAGCTCGCTGCCGATGAATCGTACAATCCGGTGATCCCCGCCGACGCAGACGCCCGCGAGGTGACGCCCTACTCTGTGGGCATGGGCCTGCTGCTGGCCGTGCTCTTCAGCGCAGCAGCTGCATACCTGGGCCTGAAAGTGGGCCAAGTGTTCGAGGCAGCCATACCCATCGCCATCATCGCCGTGGGCTGCTCCGGCGCCCTGAAGAAAAAGGGCGTCATCAAGGGCAGCGCCCTGGGCCAGAACGTGATCATACAGTCGATCGGCGCATGCTCCGGCGTGATCGTGGCCGGCGCCATCTTCACCCTCCCCGCCCTCTACATCCTGCAGGCAGAGTATCCGCAGATCACCGTCAACTTCCTCCAGATCTTCCTGTCCTCGCTCCTGGGCGGCGTGCTGGGCATCCTGTTCTTCATCCCCTTCCGCAAATATTTCGTGAAGGACATGCACGGCAAGTACCCCTTCCCCGAAGCCACCGCCACCACGCAGGTGCTCATCAGCGGCGAGACCAGCTCCTCCAAAGAGGGCGGCCAGGCCAAGCTGCTGCTCGCCGCTTCGCTCATCGGCGGCATATACGACTATATAGTGGCCACCTTCGGCTGGTGGGCAGAGACAGTCACCACCACTGCCTACAGCTGGGGCCAGACCATGGCCGAGAAGTTCAAGTTCGTGCTGTCGTCCAACACCTCGGCCGCAGTGCTTGGCCTGGGCTACATAGTGGGTCTTAAGTACGCCTTCATCATCTTCGCCGGCTCCATCTTCGTCTGGTGGTTCATCATCCCCCTGATGGGCGCATACGGCGCTGAGAGCATCCAGGCCATGGCCCCCGCGCAGATCTTCAGCGACTACGCGCGCCTGATCGGCATTGGCGGCATCGCCATGGCCGGCATCATCGGCATCGTCAAGTCATGGCCTATCATCCGCCAGGCCGTGGGCCTCGCCGGCAAGGAGCTCAAGGGCGCATCGCAGCAGAAAAAGCCCGTGCGCTGGCAGCAGGATATCTCTATGAAGCACGTGGCCTACATGACCTTCGTGGCCCTTGCCGCCGTGCTCGCGTTCTTCTGGGTGGGCGTCATCCACACCTTCTGGCAGGCTCTGATTGCCTGGGTGGTTGTCACCTTCATCGCCTTCCTCTTCACCACGGTCGCCGCCAACGCTATCGCCATCGTGGGCTCCAACCCCGTGAGCGGCATGACGCTGATGACGCTCATCGTGGCCTCCGCCGTCTTCGTGGGCATAGGCCTGAGCGGCACCTCCGGTATCGTAGCCTCCATGGTGCTCGGCGGCGTGGTGTGCACAGCGCTTTCAATGGCCGGCGGCTTCGTCACCGACCTCAAGATCGGCTACTGGCTCGGCTCCACTCCCCGCAAGCAGGAGACATGGAAATTCCTCGGCACCCTGGTGTCCGCCGCCACAGTGGGCGGTGTCATCCTCATGCTCAACAAGGTCTACGGCTTCGCCGGCCCCGACGCTCTGGCAGCCCCGCAGGCCAACGCCATGGCCAAGGTCATAGCCCCCATGATGATGGGCGGCGACACCCCCTGGATGCTCTACATCATCGGCGCTATCCTCGCCCTGATCCTCAACTGGCTCGGCGTGCCCGCTCTGGCCTTCTGCCTGGGCATGTTCCTCCCCCTGTATCTCAACACCCCGCTGCTCGTCGGCGGCCTGGTGGCTTGGCTCGTCAGCCGCTCGTCGAAGGACGAGGCCGTCGTCAAGCTCCGTAGCGACCGCGGCACGCTCATCTCCTCCGGCCTCATCGCCGGCGGCGCACTCTTCGGCGTGTTCGGCGCCCTCACCATCATGCTTGACCAGAAGCTCGACTTCCTCAAGTCCACCCACCTGTGGACCAGCGAGATGGCCATCCAGCCCCAGGTGCTCGGCCTTGTAGCCTACGTCGGCATCATCGCCTACCTCTACTTCGCCTCCACCCGCGCCAAGAAATAACCCCCGCCCTTTAGGCACCCCCATAATAAAGGCCGCGAGAACCCCTCGCGGCCTTTATTATATTTTTGTATTGATTACATCATGTTGATATCGGCGGTCGCATCAGACATCCGGCCCTACAATGTGCTGATTGTGTTGATGTTATCCCTCTCCGCAGTCGCCTCGGGTGGCGACACTGCTATCTGATTGTCAACGTTTTATGGTTTGCAGATTTTACAGGGGCTGCGGTGCTTTGCTTTGCTGCGTGATACTTTCACGACATTTCCGGAGCATTTGTTCAAACCTTTGCAGTCAGGGGTGCGGTGGTAGGCTGTGGCTTTGGGGCCGGTGCAGATATAAACGTAGTCGGATTTGGACTTTGTGGCCTCGGAGATGGTCTCGTTGCCCATGCTGGTAAAGTTCAGGCACAGTAGCAAAAGCAAAATGCACTTTTTCATTATATAATATGTATGATTCTGTAGTGGCGCGAAGTTCGGAAAAAATCACAAGATTATCAAATCCCGCAAAAACTGTTGATAACTCCCTCGAGACTGTTGATAACTCGGCTAAATGTGTTGATAACTTTCTTTTTCGGCCCATAATTGCCTACAGCTACCTCGTGGCCAGGGGTTGTAAACGCTTGAAGCACGCGATGATGTGGGCTTGTTGATAACTTGGCAATAGATTCAGCCCCGTAAAACTTGCGCGGGCGTGATTTTTGAGCTAACTTTGCAGCATGGACGCAATAATACGCCACATAGAATATCTGGCCTCCCGCCACGAGTGTGTGATCATACCCGGCATCGGCGGGGTGCTCGCCTCTTGTGCGCCAGCGCGTTACGACGCCGAGGCGCAGATGTTCATGCCGCCGTGCAGGGTGTATTCGTTCAACGCCGAGCTGCGCATGAACGATGGCCTGCTGGCGCAGAGCGTGGCTCGCGCCAACACCATCACCTATGCCGCCGCCAGCCGCATTGTGCAGACCGAGACCGAGGCGATGCTCGGACAGCTCACCGCCCTCGGCGAGTTGCCTCTGGGACGCCTGGGCGTGCTTCGCTACGCCGACGGCGCCATAGAGTTCACTCCCTTCCCCACCGACCGAATTAGTGTGGCCTCCTCCTGGCTCTCCCCTGTGCCGGCAGTTGACGTCAAAGCTCAGGCCCGCCGCATGGCAGGCGAGACGGACGAGCCCGTGCGCTTGAGGGTGTCGCCCTGGCGCCGCGCAGCGCGTCTGGCTGCTTCCGTGGCCGTGCTTGCCGCGATCGGCTTCGTGGCCTCGACTCCTATCACAGCGCCCCAAGGCATGAGCTATGCCCGCATGGCGCCAACCGTCACAGCACCCGTTGCAGAACCCGAGCTCACCGCACCCACCATCCGCGTGCCCGAGCGCGCCCCCATAGTGATGCAGAAGAGCACTGCCGCCGAGCTATGGATCGACGTGCCGGAGGCTGCCCCGCAGCCCCGCATGGACGGCCGCTACTGCGTGGTGGTGTCCTCGCACATCTCTGAGGCAGAGGCTCGCCAGTTCATAGCCAAACACTCCGTCTCCCCCATGCGCGTGCTGGAAAAGGACGGCCGCTTCCGCGTGTATGCCGCATCGGCTCCCACCTTGGCGGAGGCTGAGAACGAGCGCGCCCAGCTGGCCCAGACCTTCCCCCAGGCTTGGGTGTGCCGCCGCTGACGCGCAGGCGTCTGAATATCAAGCCGCGGCCCACGAGCCCGCGCTATAGTATAAAACCACCTCTTACATATGGACAACGAACTAAACTCCCTGCTATTCCGCCGTCACAGCATACGCCGCTATAAAGACGCTGCCATCGAGCCCGAGAAAGTGAAGATGATACTCGAAGCCGGCTTGCTGGCGCCATCGTCGAAGAGCGGGAGACCATGGGAATTCTATGTGGTCGACAACCGCGAGAAGCTGCAGGAGCTGTCGCGCTGCAAGCCCGCGGGCGCGCGTCCGTTAGCCAACTGCGCTCTTGCCATTGCCGTGTGCGCGTCGCCGGAGAAGAGCGACGTCTGGGTGGAGGATGCCTCCGTCGCTGCCACGCTCATGCACCTGCAAGCCGCGGCCCTGGGTCTTGGCTCGTGCTGGATCCAGCTGCGATTCCGAGACGACGACCAAGGCGAACCGGCCGCTAACCGCGTGCGCGAAATCCTCGACATCCCCGGCACCCTCGAGCCGCTGTGCATTCTCTCCGTGGGTGTGCCCGACGAGGAGCGCCGTCCCGTCGATCCCGATAAACTTCTCTGGGAAAAAGTCCACATCGTCGACTGACCTTCTCACCTTTCAC
>CAZSHV010000012.1:19779-33641 GCA_964606815.1 uncultured Bacteroides sp.
CTTACAGCACCGGCAGATGAAGATTGTGATCATAGGCGCAGGCAACGTGGCCACCCATCTGGCCCGGGCCCTGGACCGCACCCATAGCGTGGTGCAGGTTTGCGCCCGACACATCACATCCGCTCAACGGTTGGCCAACTCCCTGCGCAGCTGCCAAGCCATCACTGACCTTGCTATGGCCGACCCAGACGCCGACTTCTGCATCATAGCCGTAAGCGACGGCCAGGTGCGCGCCGTTAGCGACGCCCTGCCCGCCATGCGCGGCATCGTAGCACACACCAGCGGTAGCGTTGGCATCGACGCCCTGGAGCGCCACCCCCGACGCGGAGTGTTCTATCCTCTGCAGACGTTCTCGCGCGAGGCCGAGGTGAACGTCGCCGACGTGCCGTTCCTCATCGAAGGGAGCGACCCCGAGACGTCAGACGCACTCTCCGCCCTCGCCTCGAGCATAAGCCGCCGCGTGGCGCCAGCCACCAGCCAGGTGCGCGCGCAGGTGCACGTCGCGGCCGTCCTGGCTTGTAATTTCCCTAACTACCTGTGGGGCTGCGCCCAACGCCTGCTGCAGGACGCCGGCCTCACCCTCGACCTGCTCCGTCCGTTGCTGCAAGCCACCCTGGACAAAGCCATGGCCATCGGCCCCGACGACGCCCAGACCGGCCCCGCGCGCCGAGGCGACACCGAGGTGTGCGAGAGCCACATGCGACGTCTGCCACCAGACGTGGCCGAGATTTACAAACTGATTTCATCCAGCATTCAAAAGAAATACAATGAGCAGAACTGACTACGACCTCACCACCATCCGCGGCATCGCCTTCGACATCGACGGAGTGCTCTCCCCATCCACCATCCCCATGGGCGACGACGGCATGCCTCGACGCATGGTCAACATCAAAGACGGCTACGCCATACAGCTGGCCGTGAAGTGCGGTCTGCGCATCGCCATCATCACCGGAGCCGACGGAGAGAGCATCCGCAAGCGCTACGAGGCCCTGGGCGTGACAGACATCTTCCTGCGCGCCGGCGACAAGCTGCCCGTGCTCAAGAGCTGGATCGAAGCAAACGGCTTCTCGCCCTACCAGGTGGCCTACGTCGGCGACGACATCCCCGACCTCAAGCCCATGCACCTGGCCGGTCTGCCCGTGGCCCCTGCCGACGCCGCCGTCGACGTCAAAGCCGTGGCCGCTATGATCACCAAAGCCGCCGGAGGCTACGGCGTGGCCCGCGAACTGCTTGAAGAGGTGCTCCGCGCCCGTGGCCAGTGGCTCACCCACGCCGACGCCTTCGGTTGGTAGTCCCCTTCCCCATACATTGTATTTTAGCAGTCTTTTGACAATCAGTGCGTTAGTCATGTCTGCGGTCGCCACAGGTGGCGACCACGCTGGCAGCCGTGCGTGAAGCCTCACGGCGGCCGAAACGAACATTCGTCCTCTATTTGGAGAAACCTGGTCGTTTTCGAGGATGTATATGCGGCCGAAAAGACCGTTGGGCCCTACAATTTTGGGGAATCAGGCGGGGTAATGGGGGGCTTTTGGGCGGAGGTTTGGTGGTTGGGGAGGCAAATTGTTACAATTTTGTATAAGTTTTCGGCCTTATGCTCGGCGTATGGCCGATTTTTTGTATATTTGCGGAATTAAGAACCCGCCCCATGAACGAAGACGCGTTGAGCCAACTCATAATGAAGGATACCGCCTTTGGCGAGCTGATGCAGGAGCGTATTTTCCGCGTGCTCCTCATCGCCTCGCCCTACGACGCGTTCATGATGGAGGAGGACGGCCGCGTCGAGGAGCAGCTGTACTTCGAGTATGTGTCGCTGAACCTCAGCTCCCCTCCGCGGGTCACTCGTGTGTCGCACGTCAGCGAGGCCCTGGCTGCCATGAGCCGTCAGGCCTACGATCTGGTGATAGCCATGCCGGGCGTGGACATCAGCGAGACCTTCGACGGCGCCCTGGCCATCAAGGCAGCCCACCCAGAGGTGCCTTTCGTGGTGCTGACGCCGTTCTCAAAGGAGGTGTCGCGCCGACTGGCCAACCAGGACCTCAGCCGCATCGACTACGTATTCTCGTGGCTTGGCAACGTTGACCTGCTGCTGGCCATCATCAAGCTGCTCGAGGACCGGCGCAACGCCCCGCGCGATGTGCTGGGCGTGGGCGTGCAGATGATTATGCTCGTGGAGGACTCGGTGCGATTCTATTCCTCCGTGCTGCCCCACCTGTATAAATTCCTGCTGCACCAGTCGCGGGTGTTCTCCACCGAGGCTCTGAACGAGCACGAGCAGATGCTGCGCATGCGCGGCCGCCCAAAGGTAGTGCTGGCCCGCACATATGAGGAGGCCTTGGAGATTTACGAAAAATACGGCAAGAACATGCTGGGCGTGATCAGCGACGTGAGCTTCTCGCGCGAGGGCGCCAAAGACAGCCAGGCGGGACTGAAGCTGGCCCGCGAGCTGCGCAGCCGCGACCCGCACCTGCCCATCATCATAGAGTCGAGCGACGTCGAGAACCGCGACCGCGTGGGCGACTTCGGCGGCGTGTTCCTCGACAAGAACTCCAAGAAGCTGCCCGTGGACCTGGGCCGAGCCATCGCCGACAACTTCGGCTTCGGCGACTTCGTGATCCGCAACCCGCGCACCGGCCAGGAGCTGATGCGCCTCTCCACGCTCAAGGACCTGCAGAAACGCATCTACGACATCCCCGACGAGTCGCTCTACTACCATGCCTCGCGCAACGACATCTCGCGCTGGCTCTACTCCCGCGCGCTGTTCCCCATCGCCGATGTGGTGAAGGCCCACCGCTTCAAGAGCCTCGCGGAGAGCGCGGCCGTGAAGCGCCTATTCTTCGACCTCATCGTGAAATATCGCAAGATGAAGAACCGCGGCGTGGTGGCCGTGTTCGAGAAGGGCCGCTTCGACCACTACTCCAACTTCGCCCGCATAGGCCAAGGCTCGCTGGGCGGCAAGGGCCGCGGCCTGGCGTTCATCGACTCCATCATCAAGAAGCACCCTGTGTGCGACAACTTCCAGGGCGCGACGATCAGCATCCCCCGCACCGTGGTGCTGTGCACCGACATCTTCGACGAGTTCATGTCGGCCTCCGACCTCTACCCCATGGCCCTGAGCCAAGCATCGGACGCCGAGATTCTGGAGCGATTCCTCAAGGCTCCGCTGCCCGACAGAATCACGGAGGACCTGCTGGCGCTGCTCGAGGTGGTGGACCGCCCTCTGGCCGTGCGCTCGTCGAGCCTGCTCGAGGACTCGCACTACCAGCCCTTCGCCGGCATATACTCAACGTACATGATACCCCGCGTGGCCGACCGCGACCACATGCTGCGCCTGCTGTGCGACGCCATCCGCGGCGTCTACGCATCCGTATTCTTCTCTGCCTCAAAGGCTTATATGACAGCCACCTCCAACGTCATCGACCAAGAGAAGATGGCTGTGATCATACAGGAAGTGGCTGGCGAGGACCATCGCGGCCTCTACTTCCCGTCCTTCTCGGGTGTGGGACGCTCGCTCAACTACTACCCGCTGGGCGACGAGCGCGCCGAGGACGGCGTGGCGCAAGTGGCCGTGGGTCTGGGCAAATACATCGTGGACGGCGGTCAGGCCCTGCGCTTCTCGCCCCGATTCCCGGAGCGCGTGCTGCAGACCTCCACGCTTGACCTGGCCCTGCGCGACACCCAGACGCGATTCTGCGCCCTAGAGAGCGCCAACGCCCCCGAAACCTTCGAGGTGAACGACAGCTTCAACATCGTGGAGCGGTCAATCCAAGACCTGGCAGGCACGGGCGCTCTGCGCCACATGGTGTCGACTTACGACGCGTCGTCGCAGATGCTGCTCGACTACGAGGGTGGCCGCGGCAGGCGCGTGGTCACATTCACCAACATGTTGCGCGACAAGGCCTTCCCCCTTGCCGAGGCCACGGAGTTCATGCTCACCAAGGGCCAGCAGGCTATGCGCCGACCCGTGGAGATTGAATACGCCGCCGTGGTCTTCGACAAGCCCCGCACCGACGGTATCAAAGGCCACATCTACTGGCTGCAGATACGCCCCATCATCGACAAGAAAGACATGGTGGACGACGAGCTGATCCAGGCCCCAGCCTCCGACGTGATCCTGCGCAGCCACGCAGCTCTCGGCCACGGCAACATCGACAACGTCGACACCATCGTCTACGTTCGCCCTGAGAACTTCGACTCGCTGCGCAACCCCGCCGCGGCTGCCGAGCTGGCCGAGCTCAACGCCCGCCTCGCCGCCGAGGGCCGCACCTACGCCCTCATCGGCCCCGGCCGCTGGGGCTCCAGCGACCCCGCTCTGGGCATACCTGTGAAGTGGGCGCAGATCTCCGCCGCGCGCCTCATCGCCGAGACAGCCCTCGACGGCTACCGCATTGAGCCCAGCCAGGGCACGCACTTCTTCCAGAACCTGACGTCGATGGGCGTAGGCTACCTCACCGTCAACCCCGGCTCTGAAGGCGACGTCTGCGACTTCGAATACCTCGCCGCCCAGAGCGCCGAATACGAAAGCCCCGCGCTGCGCGTGGTGCGATTCCCCCGCGCGCTCACCATTGCTATCAACGGCAAAAAGAGCGCCGGCGTGATGCTTAAAGACTCAGCCCCGGCTGCGGCTCCCTCTCCACAAACCACCTAAACCACCTAAGGCTACAAGCAAAATGTCATTCTTATCAGGACTCTCCAAAATGCTCGGATTCGGCCCAGGCTCCGACGACGAGAACGAATATACCGACGACACCGCGGCCACCCCGTCCGCCGCGCCTACTACGCCCCAAAGCCCCGCGCCGGCGCAGACGCAAGACCAGGCGGAGATGACGCGACGCATCTTCGACAAGGTGGTGGACATCGTCAACAGCTCCCTGCCCGACTTCCTGGCCCGCAGCGTGGACCCCGAGCGCGAGAAGCAGTACATGTTCGACGCTCTGGACGAGTCGATGCGCCATTACATCCTCTCGCTCGACGACGCCGCCCGCCAGCGCTGCGAGGCGCTGTGGAAGAGCGAGCGCGACCAGCTGCGCACCGAAATGGAAAAGCTCAAGGAGCAAGCCCGACAGCTCGAGGAGAAGCGCTCGGCCATGAAGGAGCGTCAGCTCAGCGCCGACCGCCAGAAGCGCGCCCTTAGCGAGCGCGTGCACGACCTCGAGGCCCAGATCCTAAAGCTCGAGGCCGAGCGCGAGCAGCTCGAGCTGGAGAATAAGAGCTTGATAAACAAAGCCAAAGTGGCCAACGTCTACGAGACTGAGCTCGAAGAGATGCGCCACCGTCTGGCCGAGGCCACCGCGGGCGCACCTGCTGCCGCTGCCTCTGCCGATGCCCCCCAGCCCGACGCCGCCGCTATAGCGGAAGCGCGGAAAGAGGCCGAGCAGCTGCGCGAGACTATACAGAAACTACAAGACGATAACGAACGTCTGCAGCACGAGAGCGAGCAGCATGCCGCTGAGGCCAAGCGCCTGGCAGATGCCCGCGAAGCCGCCGAGGTGAAAGACCGCATGGACGACGCCATGCACTCCGAGCTGCGCAAGACAGCCGCCGAGGCCACTGCCCGCGCCCGCGAGCTCGAGGCACAATGCCAGAGCTTGCAAGACGCACTGGCCCTGGCAGAGGCCAAAGCCGCCGACGCCATAGCCGAGGCCGAAGCTCGCGCTCAGCAGGCCGCCGGCACTCCCACACAAGAGCAGCTTGACGAAATCATGGCTCAGGTGCAGCGTTTCAGCGACGTCAAAGACAAGCTTGACCGCCGCATTGCCCAGCTTAAGGATACCCTCTCTCGCTCCGAGAACGAGAACGAGCAGCTGCGAGCCACCATCAAAAACAATCTGCTGCTGCACGCCCAGCAGGAGAAGCAGATGCGCGACCAGATCGAGCGTCTGCAGGCTGCCGCCGAGCAGCGTCCCGCCGCGGACCTCACCTGCGAGCCCGCAGCCGGCGAAGGCATCAATATCGACGACACAACGGACATCGACGATGTAATCATGCACAGCGACTTCCTCTCCTCGGCCCCTATGCCCGACCGCTTCCCCACCAAGCCCAAGGATGACCCTGACTTTGGCTACACCCCACCGCCAAAGAAGCCCCGCGGCGGCGACAGCGACGCGCAGATGACCCTCTTCTGATCATTTCCTTTCCTACAACCATCCCCCACCCTCGATTATAATGAAACGCATCATACTCCCCATAGTCCTGCTGCTTGCCGCCGCGGGCCCCGCCACAGCCCGCAAGGCCCCGGAGATGGCCGCCGTGGAGCAGTACGTCTTCCCGGCCAACGTGCCCGCCGCGCCCGCCGGCTTCACCTACGCCGCCGACGGCGCCACATACCTGGTGCTCAGCGCCGACGGTCGCACCATCGACCGCTACGACACTCGCACAGGCAAGCTCGTGGAGACCGTGCTCGACGTGGCCCGCACCCGAGAGAACACCATCCCCAGCATCGAAAGCTTCATCCTCAGCGACGACGGCTCTAAAATCATCGTGGCCACGGACACTGAGCCCATCTACCGCCGCTCATCGCAGGCCAAGCACTACGTCTACGAGCTGCGCAGCCGCCTGCTGTGGCCCCTGAGCGCCAACCACCCCGCCCAGCGCGAGCCGATGTTCAGCCCCGACGCCCGCATGGTGGCATTCGTGGCCGAGGACAACAATATCTACATCAGCAAGCTCGACTACCACAGCGAGGTGGCCGTCACCACTGACGGAGCCATTGGAGCCGTGATCAACGGCGTGCCCGACTGGGTCTACGAAGAGGAATTCAGCACCTCGGTGTCGATGACCTGGGCTCCGGACAACCTCACGCTCTGCTATTTGCGCTATGACGAGAGCCAGGTGCCCGTCTACTCACTGCCCATCTATGAGGGCGCATGCGACCCCCGCAAGCAGTATGAGCTGTACCCCGGCACATACACCTACAAATACCCCGTGGCCGGCGAGGCCAACGCCAAGGTGACCGTGCACAGCTATGACGTGGAGACGCGCAAAGTCAAGGAGATACCTCTGCCCGACCAGCGCATCGAGTACATACCCCGCATCAGCTACGCCGGCAGCCCCGACAGGCTGCTGATCACCGCCCTCAACCGCGACCAGACGCGCATGGAGATCTACAGCTGCAATCCCCGCTCCACCGTGGTGCGCTCCGTCTACGTCGAGGAGTCGCAGGCTTGGATCGACCCTGACACCTACGAGTCGCTCACCTATCTGCCCGAGGGCTTCGTGGTGCTGTCGTCGCGCTCTGGCTTCCGCCACGCCTACCTCTACAGCTATTCCGGCGCCATGGTGCGCCAGATCACCAGCGGCGACCACGACATCACCGCCTTCTACGGCATCGACCCCTCCGGCGCAGCCTACGTGCAGGCCGCGCTGCCCACGCCCATGGACCGCACCCTGCGGCGCATCGACGCCAAGGGCGTGGAGCGCGTGATCTCTCGCACCGAGGGCACCTCCTCGGCACGCTTCGCCCCCGGCATGGCTGTGGCTATGTTCACATATTCCGACGTCAACACCCCGCCAGTCTACACCATCAACGCCCCCGCCGATGGAAAGCAGCTGCGCATGGTGGAGGACAATGCTGAATATGCCGCGCGCTTCGCAGGCGCCCCGAAGAAGGAATTCTTCACCATGGAGAGCGACGGCGTGACGCTCAACGGCTACGTGATCCGCCCCGCGGGCGCGCAGGGCAAGTGCCCGGCCGTGATGAGCCAATACAGCGGCCCCGGCTCGCAGCAGGTGCTCAACCGCTGGAGCATGGACTGGGAGCAGGCTTTCGCGCTGCAGGGCTACGCCGTGGTGTGCGTCGACGGCCGTGGCACAGGCGGCCGAGGCCGCGCCTTCTGCGACGTAGTCTATAAGAACCTCGGCCACTACGAGACCATCGACCAGACGGCCGCCGCGCGCTATGCCGCGTCGCTGCCCTACGTCGACGGCTCCCGCATCGGCATCTACGGCTGGAGCTATGGTGGATACCAGGCCCTGATGTGCGTGTCGCAGACGCAGGCCCCCTACGCCGCGGCTGTGGCCATAGCCCCGGTCACCGACTGGAGATATTACGACACCATCTATGCCGAGCGCTATATGCTCACCCCCCAGCAGAACGAGGACGGATACCGCATCTCGGCCCCCATCAACCGCACGGCGTTCGTTGACTGCCCGCTGCTGCTGATGTACGGCACCGCCGATGATAACGTGCATCCGGCCAACACGTTGGAGTATGCCTCGCGCATGCAGGCCGGGGGCGGCCTGTTCGACATGATGTCGTTCACCAACCAGAACCACAGCATCCGCGGCTGCAATTCGCGCGCCGTGGTGTATGCCAACATGCTGCGCTTCTTCAACCTTCACCTTAAGAAATAACCCCTCTCACCCCCAACATTTTAAGTAATACGCTCATCACGAATTGCTCATTATGGGACAATCCAAACTCAACTATACACGCATACTCAATAGCCTGCAATACAACTGGATGGCCGCGATGGCCGCGCCGGCGCTGATCGTGCTGGTGAGCATATGGGTGCCAGCCACATGGCTGCCCTTCCTCACCATGGCCGTCGTGCCCCTGCTGGTGCTTGTGGGCCGTTCGCTCCGCTCCGAGGATGCTATCCCCTGTACTCTCATACGCCGCTACACGGAGTATGGCCTCGCCTTCTCTGCCTTGATCATGATCGCAATCAACATATCGCGCACCGTTTGGGGCCAGAGCCTTCTGGGCCTCGAGGTTGACCCGGAGCGCGTGCCCTATGTGCCGTCGTTGATCATATATCCGGTGCTGACGGTGATGTGCTTCTGGCAGCTTCTGCGCCAGGGGCGCACCAGCCACTGCCGCGAATGCGCCGCGCAGAGCTTCACAGGCATGGAGCGCAGTATCACCCACAGCATCTATCGCACCCAGATGAAATTCATGGGCCGCGTAGCGCTGGTGGTGTGCTTCATTTCGTCGGCCGTGGGATTTTGGTACTACTCAACATATTATATCGACGTCAACTTCAACCGCCCTGATAAGTTCTACTTCTGCTTCGTGCCCGTGGGTCTGACGGTGCTGTCGATGTGCTATGTATTCACCCACTATTCGGGTCTGAAATTCCAGCTGGCCACGGTGGGCATTGCCCCTGCCCTGCCGCGGAGCATGAAGGTGCGCTTCCTGGTGGTGCGCGACAACGAGATGCTCCTGTGCCAGATGAGCACGGGGCTGCCGGGCGTCACGCTTTGGGACACCCCGGTGGTGTCAACCGAGCCGTTCTCCATGGAGCTGCCCGAAAAAGAGGCCCGCGAGATTTTCGCCCGCTCCGCGGGATGCGATGACTTCACACTGCGCCGCCTCTACCGCACCATTGACGACGGCGACGAGGTGAACGTGGTCTATGCCGCGTTCATCCCCGATGATGCCCAGATTGACATCCACGGCGCTAACCCACAGTGGATGACGCTCCACTCCATCGACCTGCTATACAACTCCGGCCAGCTGTCGCCGCGAATGCAGTACGACATCCACCGCATCTTCACCATCACCATGGCTTGGAAGTCGTACACCCAAGACGGCCGACGCCTCTATCCCATCAAGAACTACCGCCCCACATTCCGCCTGGCTGACTTCAAGAACTGGGACGTGGACTACGAGGACACGCGCTGGATGGACGTGTTCAAGCACAACGAAGACCGCCGCTTCTGGCGTCTGCGCCGCTTCTGGCGCCGACTCACGGCAGGCCCAAACAAGCACTGACCCATGCACGCTCCGCTCCTCACCATCGTGGGCCCCACGGCCTGCGGCAAGACGGCGCGCGCCGTCAGCGCGGCCCGCGCATTCGGCGGCGAGGTGATCAGCGCCGACTCGCGCCAGCTGTACCGCGGCATGGACCTGGGCACGGGCAAAGACCTGGCCGAATATGGCGACGTGCCCCACCACCTGATCGACGTGGCCGAGGCAGGCGAGCGTTTCAACCTGCACCAGTGGCTCAAGCTTTTCCACCAGGCCGAATCTGACATCCGGTCGCGAGGCCGCGTGCCAATACTTTGCGGCGGCACGGGCATGTATGCCGAGGCTGCCGTCAACGGAGTGCAGCTGCCCGACGTGCCTGAGAATCCCGTCCTGCGCGAGCAGCTCAAGGATGTGCCGCTGCCCGAACTGGCACGCATGCTGGCGCAAATGAAGACTCTCCACAACGTCACCGACATCGACACGGCTCAGCGCGCCCGTCGTGCCATTGAGATCGAGACCTACTACCAGGAGCACCCCGACGAGCGACGCCTCACCGAGCCGCGGCCTCGCACCGACGCAGTGATCATCGCTCTCGATATCCCCCGCGAGGCGCGCCGCGAGCGCATATCGGCTCGTCTGCGCCAGAGGCTCGACGATGGCATGATTGACGAGGTGCGCAGGCTCATTGACAGTGGCGTCGACCCTGAATCGCTGATTTACTATGGCCTTGAGTATAAGTTCATTACCCTGCACGTAATAGGTCAGCTTGACCGCACCTCCATGGAGCGCGAGCTGGAGATTGCCATCCATCAGTTCGCCAAGCGGCAGATGACGTGGCTGCGCGGCATGGAGCGACGCGGCCTCACCCTCCACTGGTTGCCATACGACATGCCAGAATCCGACTTCATTAGCGCCATCCGCAGCCTATGCCCAGACTTGCCATCCTGATCATCCTCGCTTTCTTTGGCATTAACTCTGCTGGAGCGCGCTCGTTCGGGCTATGCGGCACGGCCGACAGCTGCCTGGTGATAGGCGCGAGCTTCGAAGCCCGTGCCGAGGGTCATGGCGAGTGGGGGATAGCATGGGAGTCGGAAAATACCGAAGTGCGAGTGCGAGTGTTGGGTACGGAGCATCAGAGATTCGAGGACGTGTTCCCCGCCCCGCCCACCATCGTGGTAGAGGAGGTATGCTTTGACACCGAGGCAGATGGGGAAAGTCGCGAGATTTTTCGCGTGCCTTTGCCCGGCGACGCTGAGTCGTGGCGAGGATGTTCGCTGCATGTGATATACGACCAGCCTTCCGACACAGTGGCCCGACTCTATGCTGGCGCCAAGGAGCTGCGGATAGTGGGCGAGGTGCCTTTCAACAACCCCCGGCGGTTCAAGACGTTTGACGGCCCCGGGAAGAACCGCCTGGTCCGCGCCAATGTGTTTATGGACACTGTGCCACCCATCCGCCAGTATCGTCTTCCGCTGTCGCTTAAGGCGAAAGGCGTGGAGGGCGAATGGGAGTTTTTAGACCGCGACATCAAGTCGCCCGCTGTCACCAGCCTCGGGGGCACGTACACCATTGCAGTTGTTTCTGCCGGCGATGGCCAGTATGACATTGTGCTCCTCGGCGGAGCAGACATCAATCGTCGCCTCTGGCCTTCGGGAGCTGTTAAGGGATATTTGAAATCCACTCGATTTGAAGGCGACTACGACCTGGTGTGGCGCGATGCCTCCGGGCGCGTGCTCCAGGGAGAGATGAGCGCGAGCCTCGACCCAAGCGGCCAACTATTGACATTACGCTTCCCCCTGCGCGGCGCCACCCTCCGCTTCCGCCGAAAGTAGGATTGCCCCCCCGCCAGAGTCAATCCCATATTGTAGGGCCGAAAGTTCGTTTCGGCCGCCGAATATGCGAAAGACGAGAATCGATAAAGCCCCGGAGTGGCGCATTTCGTTTTCGTGGGTTTAAACACAGGGGTAATCAGGATTTTATGAATTATTTTCCCCTCTCCGCGCGCTGTGCGGGGAGGAGGTCAGGGGGTGGGCGTTCTAAAACCCAGGCTTGCGCCCGGAGCATCGCACTCCCCTGGGTGTCGACGTTTATAAATAACGCGGCCGAACCGACCGTTCGGCCCTACTATTTGATGCGTATGCGTTTTTGCGGCCGCAACGAACTTGCGGCCCTACAATATGCTGGATTAGTGGATGTTATCTGCATTGCCAACGCATTGGATGTAGGGACGCACGGTCTGTGCGTCCGCGGTAAAACTATACAAGGGGAATATTCCCCACCCCGCGGGCTCCCTTGAAGTCGTAGTTGGTGATTTAGTATAACCTTCTATCTAAGGACCGAAGCTGTCATTTCGGCCACCGGAAGAATTTTTTATTCACATTTTTGTGAATATGGGGCATTTTTTATTACTTTGCAATATTGTCGAACTTTCAAACCATTATGATTGATATGTTTTCTCTTCCTAACGTCCGCCCCGATATGATTGCTAACAATCTTGAACCTTTCGCTGCAACTCACCCTGGCGAATTGATTCGCGATGAACTTGAGGCCCGTGGTATTTCGCAGGCTCAATTGGCACGTCAGATTGGTGTCTCACCTTCCCTGCTTAACGAGGTAGTGAACGGGAAGCGCAGCGTAAACACCGAGATGGCACTTTTGCTCGAAGCCGCACTGGGCATTTCGGCCGAAATGTGGCTTAATCTGCAGAGCGAATATAAGAGCCTGTCCCATAGAATCTGTTAACGCTGAGGCGGTCAGCCATTGAGCAGAGTTGTTCGTGTGATGAGGGAGTGTACTTGACGTACACGACCGAAGAACACGGACGAATATGCCAATGGATGGCCGAGGCGTTGGAATCTTTCACTTATGGAAAGATTTTAATAACATGATTAAATTTAACTTGTTAATTTCCTTTGTTTCGCATCTCTTGGGCGCTTTTGAAGCCTCCGCTCGGTCACAATGCGCCGGCATTGCTCCCTCACGCCGCCTCCAAAATCCCTCCAAGATATGCGACCTCAGCGTTAACAGATTTTATGGGACTGGCTCTAACCATATGGCGAAATCAAATCGCACCTTAATGGACAGACTCGCTGCAATCCGCCGAGCTGTTGCCGCTGCGGTGTTTTAATCGTCGATGAATCATCTGGGTTTCACCCGGGTAACCGAAGTGCCCCCCGCTGGAATTCCCTGATATCGTCGTTTGTGATAACGCGGCCGAACCGACCGTTCGGCCCTACAATTTGATTCGCATCGCATGCGTTTTTGCGGCCGCAACGAACTTGCGGCCCTACAAAGTGGTGTTTTTTAGGACGTTATCAGGGGCTGCACCGTAGTGCAGCCCTACGTGCGGGCATTCGCCCGAATGTTTGTCAACGTTGGCGTTTCCGCGGACGCTCGGTCCGAGCGTCCCTACATCCAATTGATATTCAAATAGTTGTGAATTTTGGCGATCGCCCGCTTTGTAGGTCTTGATAAAAAAGAAAGCGCGAGCCTTGACGGCGTCGCGCTCTCACTCCGATTATTGAAAATTACTGAACTTTTGAGAACTGGTCCTTCCCTACCCCGCAGATGGGGCATACGAAGTCGTCGGGAAGGTCGTCGAATTTTGTGCCGGGAGCGATGCCGTTGTCGGGGTCGCCTTTTTCGGGGTCGTAGACCCAATCGCATACGTCGCAGATGTATTTGTCCATAGTAGTGGGGTATTTGGGGGTTAGTGTTTTTGACAAAGGTTAAAGGAAAAGGGATGTCGTTGTCTTTGTATTAGTAACAACGCCGTGGGAGTTATTGTTCACCTAGAGCGCCGGTGAATTGGCCTGTGGCGGCGTCGTAGGTGACGGCGGTGCTGAGGAACGTGAGGGTGTAGGTGTCACCGTCGCGACTGGCGGCGTAGACGCTGTTGAGGTTCTCGGTCTCTTGCACATAGGCGTAGAGGGCCGGCGGAACTTCGTTGAAGAGGAACACTTCGGGCAGCGGCTCGCCGTTGCCGTTGATGTCGGTCCACTGGCACGAGGTGTTGAAGGTCAGGGTTGGACCATTCTTAATCACGGCGCGGTAGGATGTGCCTGTGGCAGTGAAGCTTTCCAGCGCTGAATTGGGGTAATAATGCGCGAGGAACTTGGAGATGGGCGTGGGCACATCGTCGTAGACATTGTTATCGGAGCAACCGACCATGATA
>CAZSHV010000012.1:33741-34888 GCA_964606815.1 uncultured Bacteroides sp.
TCGCGAAGTGCGTTGCGCTCCGGGGCGACGGCCCAGCATTGGAACTGGGTGAAGGACGCAGGCGTGCTGACGTGCAGCAGAGGATAGTCGGCGGCCATGCTTTTGGCCACGCTCTCGCTGACGACGGCGCGGGGTATGCGGCCTTGGAGGGTGAGGAGCACGAGGAGCTCGGAGGAATATCGCGGGTCGCTGCGCAAGATGATGGTGTCGCCGATCTCAGCGGCGAGGTTGCGAATGCGTGTGGCGATTGGCGAGCCGTGCGGAATCCACACTTCGGCTCCGCCAAGCATCATGGGCGAAGAGATCTGCGGGGCGGCTCCGAGAGAGTCGAGACGCTGCACGAGCACCTCGCGGTCGGTGTAGACCTCATCGGTGAGCAGGCACGTTTGCGCGAGCTCCGAAGTCTTGGGCATGGAGGCCACCACCACGTCGTAGCGGCCGGAGGCGAGACCTTGGAGGGCGTGGTCGAGAGGCACGAAGGGGTGGAACTTCATGGGCACTCCCTCGCGGCGGGAGATGGCCTGGAGCAACTCGTAGTCGCGTCCGTAGACGCTGTCGCCCTTGACGGCGAAGACGGCGGGGTTCATCTCGATGGCGATGTCGAGGGTGTCGCCCTCGGAGAAACCATCGGACCGGGCCCAAGGGTCGGAGGAACGGTTGGAGCACATGCGAAGGGCTGCCATGGCACCGACTACAAGGAGGAGCAGCACTATAAGGCGCATCAATTGCGAGCGACGCTGGGGCGGGGGTGTGCGCATGAGTAAGAATGCTAAAGCGGCCCGCAGCCGGGCCGAATGGCTCGACGGCAGGCCGCGGATATGGGAATGGTTGGGGGGATTACTGGTGGAAGGCGCTGTAGTTGGGGGCCTCGCTGGTGATAGCCACGTCGTGGGGGTGGCTCTCGGCTACGCCGGCGTTGGTGATACGCACGAACTTGGCGTTGTGGAGGGCGTCGATGTCGCGCGCGCCGCAGTAGCCCATGCCGGAGCGGAGGCCGCCGAGCATCTGGTATACCACCTCGTAGAGCGAGCCTTTGTAGGGCACGCGGGCAGCGATGCCTTCGGGCACGAGCTTCTTGGCGTCGGTGACGGAGCCCTGGAAGTAGCGGTCCTTGGAGCCGTGCTCCATGGCCTCGAGCGAGCCCATG
>CAZSHV010000013.1:0-33177 GCA_964606815.1 uncultured Bacteroides sp.
ACTTGGCGGTCGCCACAGGTGGCGACCCTACAGGCGAACGATGAGGATGTCGGTTTGTTCACATTATACCACTTGGCGGTCGCCACAGGTGGCGACCCTACAGGCGAACGATGAGGATGTCGGTTTGTTCACATTATACCACTTGGCGGTCGCCACAGGTGGCGACCCTACAGGCGAACGATGAGGATGTCGGTTGTCTGCGAGGTCAGAAGCGGAGGGTGACGCCGACGCTTTGCATCTGGGCGCCGGGGATGGGGGGGGCGAGCTTCTCGATGGTGATTTCGCCGCCGCGGATGCTTTGGCCGAAGTGCTGGCGCAGGGCCGAGATAATGTCTGTGGCGGCTGCTTCGAGCAGGCGTCGCGGAGTGGCCATGCACTGCTTGATGATGGCTACGGCCTCGGCATAGTTGACGGTGAGGTCAAGGTCATCGGTGAGACCCGCGGCTTCGGCGCCAGGGACGTCGATGCTGAGGGAGACGCGGAAGGTGTTGCCTACCGTTCGCTCCTGGGGCAGCACGCCGTGGCATGCCTGCACCAGGAGGTCGCGGATGAATATCGTGGCCATGCTTATTTCTTGCGACGGCGGGAATGGTTGCCGCCACCGGGACGGCGGGTGTTCTTACGGGCGATGGCTTGAGCCGCTGTGACTATCTCGCCCTTCTCGTCGCTGCCGGGGCGAGCGGCGTTGACGATGGCGAAGTCGAGCTGCTTTTTGTCGAGGTTGGCACGCTCGACGCGCACTTTGACGGCATCGCCGAGGCGGTAGCGGTTGCCATGGCGACGGCCCACGAGGGCGAAGTTTTTCTCGTCGAAATCGTAGTAGTCGTCGGCGAGGTCGCGGACAGGCACGAGGCCCTCGCACTTGTTCTCGTCGAGCTCGACATAGAGGCCCCACTCTGTGACGCCGCTGACGATGCCCGTGTACTCCTGGCCGAGGTGGTCGTGCATATATTCCACCTGCTTATATTTAATAGAAGCGCGCTCGGCGTTGGCTGCGAGCTGCTCCTGGGCCGAAGAGTGCTGGCACTGTTCCTCAAGCTTCTCGAGGTTGACGCTACGGCCACCGGCGAGGTAGCGCTCCAGGAGGCGGTGCACCATCATGTCGGGGTAGCGGCGGATGGGGGAGGTGAAGTGGGTGTAGTATTCGAACCCGAGGCCGTAGTGGCCGATGTTGGTGCAAGAGTACACGGCTTTGGCCATGGAGCGGATGGCGACGGTGGAGAGCAGGTTCTCCTCGCCGCGGCCTTTGATGTCGGTGAGCATCTTGTTGATGGACTTGTTGACGTCCTGGGGCTCGCCTGTGGTCTTGATTTTATGGCCGAAGGTGCTTGAGAGCTCGGCGAGGGTGCGGAGCTTCTCGGGGTCGGGCATGTCGTGGATGCGGTAGACGAAGGGTTTTGCTTTCTTCTTGCCGCCGGGCTTTCCGATGGCCGTGGCCACGGTCTTATTGGCCAGGAGCATGAACTCCTCGATGAGCTTGTTGGAGTCCTTTGCCTCTTTGAAGTACACGCCCACGGGGTGGCCCTGCTCGTCGATGTCGAAGCGCACCTCCATGCGGTCGAAGTCCACGGATCCGTTCTCGTACCTCTCCTCGCGCATCTTCTTTGCCAATGCGTTGAGGGCGAGGATTTCCTCGGCGTAGTCTCCGCGGCCGGTCTCGATGACCTCCTGCGCTTCCTCGTAGGCGAAGCGGCGCTGGGAGCGGATCACGGTGCGGGTGATTTTGGAGTTGACCACCTTGGCGTCGGGTGTCATCTCGAAGATAGTGGAGAAGCAGAGCTTGTCTTCGTCGGGGCGCAGGGAGCAGACCTCGTTGCAGAGGTGCTCGGGGAGCATGGGCACGACGCGGTCAACGAGATAGACGGATGTGGCGCGCTTTTCGGCTTCGCGGTCGATGATGGAGCCGGGCTTGACGTAGTGGGTGACGTCGGCGATGTGGACGCCTACCTCGTAGTTGCCGTTGGGGAGGCGGCGTATGGAGAGGGCGTCGTCGAAGTCCTTGGCGTCCTTGGGGTCGATGGTGAACGTGGGGATTCCGCGCATGTCGACGCGCTCGGCTACGTCGGCAGGCGTGATTTCGCCAGTAATCTCGTCAGCGGCCTTCTCTACTGCCTCGGGGTATTTGTAAGGGAGACCGAACTCGGCGAGGATGCCGTGGATCTCGGCAGTGTTCTCGCCGGTGACGCCGAGGATGTCGATGACCTCGCCGCGGGGGTTCTTGGCGTCGTCGTTCCAGTCGGTGATGCGGACCACGGCTTTGTCGCCGGTCTTTCCGCCTTTGAGTTTGGCTTTGGGGATAAAGATATCTGTGGCGAGGAATTTGGAGTCGGTGAGCAGGTATGCGAAGTGCTTGTCGACCTGCAGGGTGCCGATGAACACCTGTTCGTTTTTCTCAATGATCTTCGTGACGATGGCCTCGGGCTCCATGCCTCGGCGGCGGGCAGCGATGGAAACCTCCACGCGGTCGCCGTTGAGGGCGTGCATGGAGTTGCGCTCAGCCACGAATATGGTCTCGCCGTCTTCGTCTGTGATGACGCTGTTTTTGCCGTTGGAGCGGCGGGAGAACACGCCCGTGGCGGTGACGGTGCGCACGGGGGATTTGTATTTGCCGGGGGATGTCTCCACGACATCGCCGTCGAAGGCCATCTCTGCCAGGCACATGGCCACCTGCCGCTGCTGCGCCGGGGCGGTGAGCTGCAGGGCGGAGGCTACCTGGCGATAGTTGAAGGTGGTGCCGGGGTTGGCCTCCATGTAGTCGCGCACCATGGCGCGTGCCTGCTTGGATGATATATTCTTTTTATTATTAGAAGATGTTGAACGTGGCATAATCAGGGTTTTATTTTTATAACGCCCCCGGCGGCTATAGTGTTCGCTGGGCGATGTTTTGGGCCGTCGGGGGTGTATTTAGGTGGGATGCTCTTAGGCGTCGATGTTGGCGTAGTTGGCGTTGGCCTCGATGAAGTCGCGGCGCGGGCCCACGTCCTCGCCCATGAGCATGGAGAAGATGCGGTCGGCCTCGGCGGCGTCGCTGATGGTGACCTGCTTGAGCATGCGGTGCTCGGGATCCATGGTGGTGTCCTTGAGCTCCTGTGCGCTCATCTCGCCCAGACCTTTGTATCGCTGCACCATCACGCCCTGGCCGTAGCGCATGATGAAGTTGTTCACCTGCTGGTCGGTCCAGCAGTATTCCTCCACCTTGCCCTTCTTGCATTTATACAGCGGGGGAGTGGCCAGGTAGAGGTAGCCCTTCTCGATGACGGGGCGCATGCGGCGGAAGAAGAACGTCATCAGGAGCGTGGCGATGTGGGCGCCGTCGACGTCGGCATCGGTCATGATGATGATCTTGTGGTAGGCGAGTTTTGAGAGGTTGGCCTCCTTGGGGTCGTCTTCTGTGCCGATGGTGACGCGCAGGGCGCGGAAGAGGTTGGAGATTTCCTCGTTGTCGAGGATCTTGTGCTCCATGGCTTTCTCCACGTTGAGGATTTTGCCACGCAGGGGCAGGATGGCCTGGATGCGGCGGTCGCGGCCCTGCTTGGCGGTGCCGCCTGCCGAGTCACCCTCGACGATGAAGAGCTCGCAGTCTTCGGCTGTGCGGGATGAGCAGTCGGCAAGCTTGCCGGGGAGGCCGCCACCGGAGAGGGGCGACTTGCGTAGCACCTGCTTGCGGGCGTTGTAGGCCGCGTGGCGCGCCTGGGCGGCGAGGATGACCTTCTCGACGATGGTCTTGGCCTGCTTGGGGTGCTCTTCGAGGTATACGCGAAGGGCGTCGCTGACGGCCACCTGCACGGCGCCCATCACCTCGCTGTTGCCAAGCTTGGTTTTGGTCTGGCCCTCGAACTGCGGCTCGAGCACCTTGACGCTGACCACGGCGGTGAGGCCCTCGCGGAAGTCGTCGCTGGAAATCTCCACCTTGGCGTTGCGCAGCAGGTTGTTGTCTTCGGCGTATTTCTTGAGCGTCATGGTGAGGCCGCGGCGGAAGCCGGTGAGGTGCGTGCCGCCCTCGATGGTGTAGATGTTGTTGACGTAGGAATAGACGTTCTCGTTGAAGGTGGTGTTATATGTAAGGGCCACCTCCACGGGTATGCCCTGCTTGTCGCTCTGCAGGTGGATCACGTCGTTGATCAGGCTCTCCTTGCTGGAGTCGATGTAGCGCACGAACTCGCTGAGGCCGTCTTGCGAGAAGAACGTCTCGGAGCGGGCCACGCCCTCGTCGTTGAGGTTGCGCAGGTCTTTGATGCTGAGGGTGATACCGGCGTTGAGGTATGCCAGGTCGCGCAGGCGGTTGGCCAGGTGGTCGTAGTCGTACTCGGTGACGGTGAAGATGGATGCGTCGGGCTTGAAGGTGATGCTCGTGCCAGTGTGCGTGCTCTCGCCCACGACGCGCAGCTCGGTGGTGGGCTTGCCGCATGAGAACTCCTGCACGTAGGCTTTGCCGTCGCGGTGCACCTCGGCGCGCAGGTAAGTGGATAGCGCGTTGACGCAGCTCACGCCCACGCCGTGCAGACCGCCGGAGACCTTGTAAGAGCCCTTGTCGAACTTACCGCCGGCGTGCAGCACTGTGAGCACCACCTCGAGGGCGCTCTTGTGCTCCTTCTCGTGCATGTCCACGGGGATGCCACGGCCGTCGTCGACGACGGTGATGGAGTCGTCGGGGTTGATGGTGACGGATATGTTATGCGCGTAGCCGGCCAGAGCCTCGTCGATGGAGTTGTCCACCACCTCGCTTACCAGGTGGTGCAGACCCTTAAACGAAATGTCGCCGATGTACATTGCCGGGCGCTTGCGCACGGCCTCCAGGCCTTCGAGCACCTGGATGTTACTGGCGCTGTAGTCTTCAGAGTTGTTTGCCATATGTTTCTTTGGTTTCTATTCTATATAGTGATGAAGTATGACTTCGCCGCGTGGCCGCGGAGCGCCTGCGGGCGGGGTTGGAGACCGCCTCGCACGTGGGCGCGTATTTCGTACAAAGTTACGCAAAAAATGCCGAACTGCCAAGAAAAACGGCGAATTTTGGTCTGATTTTAGTGAATGAACGTTAATTGTGTGAAAATACGTGAATTTTTAGGCGTAACCCTTGCATGTTTCGAAAATAGCCCGTACCTTTGCAACGCATTTAGGAAATCGGGGTGTAGCTCAGTTGGTTAGAGTACGCGTCTGGGGGGCGTGAGGTCGCTAGTTCGAGTCTAGTCACCCCGACAAATGCAAAAGCACCGAAATCAGTCTGAATCAGGCGGTTTCGGTGCTTTTCTTTTCTTCCGCGGCCTTTAAAAAAAGTCCGCCCGTGTTTCAGCCCGTGCCGCAAAGTGCCAGATTGTTTCAAAACACAAGCAACACACAAGCGGGTGAGCAATGCGACATTACGAAGCGCGAGTTCATCCGCCTTTCAGGTAAAGCAGCCTACACCAGATAACATGAAAAAACAAATTAACCATGGCTGAAAAATTTGAGTTCGAATTTGACAAATTCTTGTATGCATTTGACATAACTTGAAGAAAAAGTATTATGGATATTGAAAGAATGTGGGAATTGCAAGAGCGTATGATTACTTTGGAATGCGCCTTTCAAAAGTACGAGATGCTCGATAAAATCAAAGAGAACCACAAACTTATGAGCAGATTGATGTTAGATTTTGATACCGATGAAGCGATTGAAGCGGATTGCGTCAAGCATCTTGAAGAGTACTCGGATTTTGTTGAACGTTTCCTCAAGGATACTCCCATACTTTGATAGACGCATTAAACACGAATTCTTTAGCTAAACCTATAAAGGTTAAATACTTAACGAAAAATTTTGTATTACGGAGACAACGCTCCTTGTTTCAAATGTGAGCATTTTTGTAGAAACAATTATGACGGATTAACCTGTGGCTGTAGAGCTTTTCCAGACGGTATCCCTTATGCCTTTGATTGTACTAAACATTTGTCGGTCGTAGAAGAGCAAACTGGCGACTTTGTGTTCAAACCATTAGCAGAAGACGCGAAGACACCTTTTAGAGAATACGTGGAATTTCTCAAAAAGTCAGGGCGGATATGAATATCGCTTGAAGAACCGGTCAACTAATGATTCATCTGCAGCAGGCCGAACAGCCCGCTTCGGCCCTGCATGCGTGGGAATTAGTGGGCGTTTACGCGGCCGCAACGAACTTGCGGCCCTACTATTTGGAGGTAACGCTCTGGTAGTCAACAATGACGATGTCGTCGGAGCCCACGGAGTGGGCGGGTGCAAGGTAGTCCCGGGTGAAAACCCGGGGTTGGAATGGCCTCCTCTCCACTTCCCCCTCCCCGCCGCATGTGGGGAGGGGGTTAGGGGGTGGGGAAATCAAAACAATGCGGGTGGGGAAATCAAAACAATGCGGGTGGGGAAATCCCAAATTCAAAAGTCGGACGCTCGAGCCGAGTGCCCCTACATCCATTTGACAATCAATTCGTTATCCCTCTCTGCGGTCGCCACAGGTGGCGAACCCTACAAGTGGGTGTTTTCGATGGTGTTTTCGATGGAGTTATCGACGGACGCTCAAAATGAGCGTCCCTACATCCAATTGGTTAGCAATGAGGGTGTTATCGGGGCTGCACGGTTGTACAGCCCTACGTGAGAGTGTTATCACGTGTGGGTTCCTATGTAGGGCGTTTGCGCGGCCGAACAGCCCGCTTCGGCTCAACAGTTTGGGGGAATTGTCGTGGATCAGGGGAAATTATTCACGACGATGCTTGCGGAGCTCGCAGCGTGAGGCGAAGATGAGCAACGTCCACAACATCAGCGAATTGTAGGGCCGCTCGGTCGGAGCGGCCGTAAATCACATCGATTATGGCAAACCATCCGACTGGGTTTGCCTCGGTCGCCACAGGTGGCGAACCCTACAAGTGGGTGTTTTCGATGGTGTTTTCGATGGAGTTATCGACGGACGCTCAAAATGAGCGTCCCTACATCCAGATAGTCAATGTTTTATGCCATAAGTGGCCGCTGCGAACTTGCGGATTTGCGATTTGATTCTTACGCACGGAGGATGAGGAGGATGGTGTAGGCGACGTAGCAGGCGAGCATGAGGGTGCCTTCGAGGCGGGTGATGGTGTGACGGCCTATGATGCGTCCGAAGAGCCAGAAGAGTCCGCACGCGCCGGTGAGCACCCACAGGTCGAGCATGGTGATTCCGCCGAAGGGCAGCGGGCAGACGGTGGCTGTGAGGCCGAGGACCATGAAGATGTTGAAGATATTGGAGCCTATGACGTTGCCCAGGGCCATGTCGGGGTGCCCCTTAAGGGCTGCGGCGATGGAGGCGGCAAGCTCGGGCAGCGAGGTGCCGACGGCCACGATGGTGAGGCCTATGATGGCGTCGCTGACGCCCATGGCGGAGGCTATGGCGGATGCTCCGGCCACGAAGCGGTCGCCGCCGAAAACGAGGCACGCCAGACCCACAATCACCCATGCCACTGCGGCCCAGGCCTTCATCTCCTTCTTATTTTCGGCCTTGGCTTCCTCTGCCATAGCTGGGGCTGCGTCGGGGCCATCTCCGCTCTTGGCCTGGGCGAGGACGTAGCGCATGAAGATGGCAAAGAAAAGGAGCAGCAGAATGCCGTCGGTGCGACTCACCTCGGGCTGCAGGCCTATGGCCAAAAGAGCCACTGCGGAGAGGAACACGAGGGGAATCTCGTTGAGCATAAGGCTTCTGCCCACATGTATGGGGCGGAGCATGGCCGTGATGCCGATGATGGCGAGCACGTTGAAGATATTCGAACCCACGACATTGCCTATTGCCATAGCCGACGAGCCCTTGAGGGCTGACATAAGGCTGATGGCGAGCTCCGGAGTGGATGTGCCGAAGGCTATGACGGTGAGGCCCACCACGAGGTCAGAGACTCCCAGGCGGCGGGCAATGGCGGCGGAGCCGTCGGTGAGGCGGTCAGCGCCCCAGAGGATGAGGCCCGCGCCAACCACGAGCCAGATGATGGCGAGAAAAAGCGACATGAATGTGATGAATTATGGAAGGTATGTCAGAACTTAACTTTCTTGGAGCCGGATGGCGTGGAGATGATGTAGATGCCCGGGGAGAGGCGGGAGGTGTCGGTGTGGCCCACGCTGGCGCCGGAGAGGGTGTAGATGGCCGTGACGGTGTCGTCTTCTTGGTCAGCGCTCATGCCCGGGAGGGCGGTTACCTGTGCCAGGATCTGCTTCAGGCCGGCGGCAGCGTCAATCTCGCCCTTATTCCACTGTGCGGAGGGGAAGTCGACATAGTCGGTGCGAGCCGTTGACTGCGCTATGTCGCGGAGCTGCGAGGGAGTCAGCGACGGGTCGGCCTGGAGCCAGAGAGCGTATACGCCGGCCACGTGGGGCGAAGCCATCGAGGTGCCACACTCGGCATACCAATAATATGTCTTGCCGTCTACGTCGGTGTGGGCCAGGGGTGTGAAATCGCTCGTGCTCTTCACGTAAGGGGAAGAGGCGGCGGAGACAACCATATTGCCGGGGGCGCAGATGTCGGGCAGAGCGCGGCATAGTGGCGTGGCCGAGGCGTAGGAGCTGAAATTGGAGGTGCGACCCGTGTCGAAGCCCCAGCTGGTGACGAGACCTGAGGAAGTGGTGGCAGAATTGCGCGAGTTGGAGGAGCCTACGCAGGTGACGTTCTCGCAAGTGGCCATGTCGTTGACGCAGCCGTTGGAGGTATGGCGGAAGTTGGAGTAGTGAGCGGGGAGGTGGCCCACCATTACGGGCGACGCGTCGGGATATGCGTATACGGTGTTGCCGGGGGCGGTCTGCACCTCGATGACGGTGTTGTATCTGGCCCACTCGCCGTGGGTCGAGACGGCGTCGGTGGTATAGCTGGCGGACACAGTGACGTTATAGCGGCCGTTGAGGGGACTGATGTATGAGGCCATCTTCACGTGGCCGTTGAACTGCTCGGGCGAGAAGACCACGACGGAATCGTTGGAGGCTTCGAGCCAGGGGGAAGCGCACACCAGAGAGTCGGCACTGTTGTCGTAGACCCAAGCGCGGGTGCGGAGCGGGGTGCTGTCGAGGCTCCAGAGGTCCACGTAGCCATAGACGCGGAAGTGGGTCCAGTCGGAAGATGAGCCGACCTCGAACATAGCAGAGTCGCGGTCTGCTGTGGCGGTAAAGTCGCAATATGTGGGCTGAGCACCGTTATTGCCGGAGGAGATGCAGATGGCAGCGTCCTCGCCGGCAGCGTTGAGATACTGCGCCATGAGCGATGTGCCGTCGTGCGGGCCGGTGAAAGAAGAGAGCGAGAGGTTGATGACGGCTGGCATGTCGTGCTCCTTGGCATAGCTGATGATATGCTCCACGCCCTGGAGGATGCCCACGTCGTTGAGGCCGCTTGTGGTGGCCACGATGGTGGCGCCCGGGGCCACGCCGTGGTAGGGATTGCCCGTGTAAGAGCCTGCGAGGATGTTGGCCACGTGGGTGGCATGGGTCTGGAAGGCATGGTCAGTGGTCCACTGCGAGATGGCCTGCGGGGTGGCGGCTATTGTGCTCTCGTCGAGCTCCGGCGAGAAATTGGCCACAGAGGCCACGTGGTCCTTGAAAGCTATATGGTTTGGGTCGAAACCGATGTCGGAGAATCCGGCGACCACGCCTGTGCCGTCGTAGGCCCTGGGAAGGTCCTTGCCGCTCTGCACCGCGTCGACAAAGCTGAACTCCCTGGCCTTGTCCATGGTGCAAGATGCGATGGTGGCGGCGCTGATGTCAACGATGCCCTCAAGCTGCTGCACATCTTGAGCGGACTGCAGGGGCAAACCGCACATGTATATATGCCCGCGATGGTTGTAGATGACCACTCCGAGGCTGTCCATCTGATGTAGCACGCGCGAATTAGGGTCGATCATCATCAGCACGGGGATGTAGGGATGTCCGGCCTCGTCGGGCACGATGGTGCCGTGGATGCGAGGCGAGCGGCGAGCGGCAGCAGTGGTGTCTGTGAGCTCGTCGATGGCCATACGTGCCAGGGGGTTGATACGGCGCGCGGCTGCGGGCATGGCGGCTGAGATAGCGGCTATAAGGAGCAAGATGAGGGAGTAACGTTTCATGCGGGGCGTGTGTTTTTTTATGTTAACGGCGCCGAGCGGGTGAATGTTCATTTATATTAATAGGAAATAGCCGGCAGGGCGAGGCTAATCTTCGATTTCGGAGAGTTCGAGCCAACGCATCTCGGCCTCGTCAAGCCTCTCGCTGACAGCGGCATAGCGCTCAGACGCCGCGCGAATCTCCTCGGCGCTGCCTCCGCTGGAGAGAGTGGCTTCCAGGGCAGTTTTTTCCTCTGTGAGGGCTTGTATCTCGGCTTCCAGGGCCTCCATCTCGCGCCTTTGCTTGTATGTGAGCTTGGGCTTGCGCTCGGCCCGGGGGCGCGTTGAGGTTTTCGTCTCCGGAGCCTCCGCGGCGGCCTCGGCCTTGTCGCGCTCGGTGCGCCAGGCGCGATATTCGCTGTATGTGCCGGGGAAATCGCGCACGGTGCCGTCGCCCTCCATCACGAAGAGGTGGTCGACGATATTGTCGAGGAAGTAGCGGTCGTGGCTTATGATTATGGCGCAGCCGCCGAAGTTGGCCAGGTAGTCCTCGAGCAGGCCGAGGGTAGGGATGTCGAGGTCGTTGGTGGGCTCGTCGAGAATCAGGAAGTTGGGACGACGCATCAGCACAGTGGCCAGGTGCAAGCGTCGGCGCTCGCCGCCGCTGAGCTTGTAGACGTACTTCTGCTGGTCGGCATACGGGAACAGGAACCGCTGCAGCAGCTGCGATGGCGAGATGTGAGTGCCGTCGGATGTGGGGATATCGTCGGCGATGTCGGTGATGACGTCAATGACGCGCTTGCCGGGGTCGGCCTTCAGCCCCTCCTGGCTGAAGTGGCCGAAGCGCACGGTCTGGCCCACGTCCCAGGTGCCGCCGTCGGTAGTCTCCAAGCCCTGAAGCATGCGTGCGAAGGTGGTCTTGCCTGCACCGTTGGGGCCTATGATGCCAATCTTCTCGCCGCGGGCGAAGGTGTAGGAGAAATCGCTGAGTATCACCTTCTCGCCATATGCCTTGCGGATGTGGCGCGCCTCGAAAATCTTCGAGCCAATGTATGAGGCAGCGTTGCCGCTGAGGTCGAGGCCGCGCTCGGTGAGCGACACCTGGGAGGCGTCCTTGAGCTGATAGAAGCGGTCGATGCGCGACTTCTGCTTCGTGCCTCTGGCCTGCGGCTGGCGACTCATCCACTCCTGCTCGCGACGCAGCGTGTTGCGCGTGCGCGCTAATTGCGCGGCGGCGGCCTCGATGCGCTCGGAGCGGCGGCGCAGGAAGTTGTGGTACGCGCCTTCGTAGACGTACACCTCGCCGCGGTCTATCTCCAGCATCTTGCTGCAGGCACGCTCCAGCAGGTAGCGGTCGTGAGTGACCAGTAGCACCGTGGCCCTTGAGCGTCGCAGATAGGCTTCGAGCCATTCAGCAGCGGGGATGTCGAGATGGTTGGTGGGCTCGTCGAGCAGCAGAATGTCGGGCTCCTGGATGAGCGTGGCGGCAATGGCTGCGCGCTTGCGCTGGCCGCCGCTGAGGGTGGCAGACGGTGCGTCGAGGCGCGTCACTCCGAGCTGGGTCATGAGCCGGGCCAGGGCGTCGCGGTCGATGGGCTGAGGGAGCTGGCTGCGCTCCTGGGCGATGGCCAGAGCCGCGTCGAGAATGGGAGCGTCGGGGGCGAAAGGCGTGTCCTGCTCCAGCATGGCCACACGCAGCCCCGAGCGCGGCGTCACCGTGCCGCTGTCCGCGGCCTCGATGCCCGCTATGGTGCGCAGCAGAGTTGACTTTCCGGCGCCGTTGCGGGCTATGATGCCAATCTTGTCGCCCTCGTTGATGCCGAGGGTGAAGTCGGCGAAAATCATGCGGTCGCCGAAGCTCTTGGTGAGGTGCTCGATAAGGAGTGAAATGGCCATGGGGATGGGGTGAGATTAGTCTTTTGAGATATTCAGCTCTTCGCGCATGAACGGGGCAGTCGGCGAGTCGGTGAGAGCCACCTGCTCGGGCGTGCCCTGGGCGATGATACGGCCACCGTCGCGGCCTCCGCCCGGGCCCATGTCGATGAGATGGTCGGCGCATTTGAGCACGTCGGTGTTATGCTCGATCACCAGCACGGTGTTGCCCTTGTCCACAAGGCGATTGAGGATGGAGAGCAAGGTGCGGATGTCGTCGAAGTGGAGGCCCGTGGTGGGCTCGTCGAGGATGTAGAGGGTGCGACCGGTGTCCTTCTTGGCTAGCTCGGTGGCCAGCTTCACGCGCTGGTTCTCGCCGCCGCTGAGGGTTGACGACGGCTGACCGAGCTTGATGTAGCCCAGGCCGATGTCCTGTAGTACCTTGATTTTCTTCAGGATGGTGGGCACGGAGGCGAAGAACTCCACGGCCTGGTTGATGGTCATGTCAAGCACGTCGGCGATGCTCTTGCCTTTGTAGCGCACCTCGAGGGTCTCGCGGTTGTAGCGCTTGCCCTGGCACACCTCGCAGGGCACCAGCACGTCGGGCAGGAACTTCATCTCGATGGTGCGGTAGCCGTTGCCGGAGCAGGCCTCGCAGCGGCCGCCGGCGATGTTGAACGAGAATCGGCCGGGCTTGTAGCCGCGGATCTTGGCCTCGGGCAGGTTGATGAATAGATTGCGGATGTCGGTGAATACGCCCGTGTATGTGGCGGGGTTGGAGCGCGGCGAGCGTCCCAGCGGGCTCTGGTCCACGGTGACCACCTTATCTATATTCTCGATGCCGCGGATGCTCCTGTAGGGCAGCGGCTGCTGCTCGGAGCGGTAGAAATGCTGCGAGAGTATGGGCTGGAGCGTGCCGTTGATGAGACTGCTCTTGCCGCTGCCGCTCACGCCGGCCACGCATGTGAGCGTGCCCAGGGGCAGGCGCAGGGTCACGTCCTGGAGGTTGTGGCCAGTGGCGCCGGTGAGGGTCAAATGCTTGCCGTTGCCCTTGCGTCGGGCGGTCGGCACCTCGATGGCGCGGCGGCCGGTGAGATAGTCGGCAGTGAGTGTAGATGCCTCCATGAGCTGCTTGGGCGTGCCGGCGAAGGTGACCTCGCCGCCCTTGCGGCCGGCACCGGGGCCGATGTCCACCACATAGTCCGCGTCGAGCATGATGTCGCGGTCATGCTCCACGACGATGATGGAATTGTCCGCGTCGCGCAGCCGCTGCAGGGATGAGATTAGGCGGCGGTTGTCGCGCTGGTGGAGGCCTATGCTGGGCTCGTCGAGGATGTAAAGCACGTTCACCAACTCGCTGCCCAGCTGCGTGGCCAGGCGTATACGCTGGCTCTCGCCGCCGCTTAGGGTGGCCGAGGCGCGGTCAAGGCTCAGATAGCCGAGGCCTACGTCCACGAGGAAGCGCAGGCGGTGGCGTATCTCCTTGATAATTTCCTCGGCGATGGCGCGGGAGCGGGAGGGCAGCTTGTCGAGTATGGTCTCTGACCACTGGTGCAGCTGCTCTATGTCCAGGCGGGCCAGTTGGGAGATGTTCTGGCCGTCGATGAAGAAGTGCAGTGCCTCCTTGTTCAGCCTCTGTCCCTGGCACTCGGGGCACATGGCGCGGCTGTAGAACTGGCCGCTCCACTTGTTGGCACCGTAGCCGGCGTCGTCGGCCTGCGATGCCTCGACGTATTTCACTATGCCTTCGTAGCGGGTGAAGAAGGTGCGGCTCTCGCGGGTGCGGGCCGAGAGGTCTAGGCGGTCGTCGGTGCCGTGGAGGATTTTCTCCATGGCCTCCTCGGGGATTTTGCTGATGGGCGTCTTGAGCGTGCAGCCGTACTGCTGGAGTATGGCCTCGATCTGCCAGAACACCATAGTGTCGCGGTAGCGGCCCAGAGGAGCCAGTCCACCTTTATATATAGAGAGCGAAGGGTCGGGGACCACCTTCTCGCGGTCCACAACGTCGATGTAGCCCAGACCTTTGCAGCGGGGGCATGCGCCTTGGGGCGAGTTGAACGAAAAGTTGTGGGGCGCGGGCTCGCGGTAGCTCAGGCCCGTGGCGGGGTCCATGAGCGAGAGGGAGTAGTGGTAGGGGCGGCAATCATCGTCGGCGTCGAGAATCAGCAGCTCCTTCTGGCCCTGGGCGAGGGCTTTCTCTATGCTGTCGCGCAGGCGCTCGTCGGGCGTGTCGGGGGCCTTGAGGCGGTCGATGACGAGCTCCACGTCGTGGTTGCGGTATCGGTCGAGCTTCATGCCGAAGGTCATCTCCATCACCTCGCCGTCCACGCGGGCGTGCAGGTAGCCCTTCTTGCGCAGGCTCTCGAAGAGCTCCTTGTAGTGGCCCTTGCGGTTCTTGACTAGCGGGGCCAGGATGTAGAGCTTATGCCCGGCGAAGCGCTCGCACACGGCCTGGGCGATCTGCTCCTGGGTGTACTTGATCATGGGCTCGCCGCTGAGGTAGCTGCGTGCCTCGCCGGCGCGGGCGAAGAGCAGGCGCAGGAAGTCGTAGATCTCGGTGGTGGTGCCGATGGTGGAGCGGGGGTTGCGGTTCACGGTTTTCTGCTCGATGGCAATGACGGGGCTGAGGCCTGTGACGCGGTCCACGTCGGGCCGTTCCAGGGTGCCGAGCATGTTGCGGGCGTAGGCTGAGAAGGTCTCTATGTAGCGTCGCTGACCCTCGGCGTAGATGGTGTCGAACGCCAACGACGACTTGCCGCTGCCGCTCAGGCCGGTGATCACCGTGAGGCTGCGTGGCGGGATGGTTACGGAAATGTTCTTGAGGTTATGCACCCTCGCGCCCGTGACCTGCAGGGGCGGCAGGGCCGGCACCTCCACGGCCCGTGGAGCCTTGGCGGCTGCCTTCTTGGGCTTGGCCGCTTTGGCAGCCTTCGGGGCCTTTGCGGCCTTCGAGGGCTTGGTGGGGTTAGTGGCGGCCTTGCTCATCGCGATATCCAGTTTTCGTTATACACAGTCTGCTGCTGCTTGCTGCGGCTCAGGGCCGATGCGTTGGCGGGCAGCTTCACGCGGTAGGTCTTGCCGCTCTTGTTGGGCAGGCTCTTTGCGCGGATCCATGGGTTGTCGCGGCGCACCTGGGCGTAAGTGGTGCCGTGCTGCTTGGCCCAGAGCTGCCAGTCGTCGACGGGGCCGCTGACGGTAACCTCTTTGTATGCGATGGGCTGGTAAAGCTGGTCGGCGGTGAGGGTGAAGCCGAAGGCGCGGGGCTGCTCCATGATGGTCTTCATGGCCATGACTCGGAATGGGTAGCGCGAGGTCTCCTCGGCCAGGTGCAGGTCGAAGGCGCTCTGTGCCATCTGGCTCTCGAGCTCCTTGGTGATTCGTCCGTCGCCGCCGTTGTAGGCCGACATCACGTCTTCCCAGCGACCGTAGCGGCGCAGGCTGCTCTTAAGGAAGCGGCAGGCCGCGTCGGTGGCCTTCTCCAGGTTGTAACGCTCGTCTACGTAGTCGTTCACCTCCAGGCCGTACTGCTTGGCCGTGGCGGGCATGAACTGCCAAATGCCGGCCGCCCCCGCGCCGCTGCGGGCCGAGGGGTTGAGGTAGCTCTCGATGCAGGCCAGGTAGAGCATATCCTGCGGCACGCCGTGCTTCTTGAGTATGGGAGCCATGACGGGGAAGTAGCGGTTGGCGCGCTTGATGGTGAGCAGCGTGTTGCCGTGGGTGTAGACCATGGATGTGAGCTCGCGGTCGAAGCGCTCCCACATGTCGGCGCGGTCAAGGTCGACCTTCTGCCCGCAGACAGTGACATGAGAGGGCGTGGAGGGGTTGACGGCCCGCGAGAAGACTTCGCTCTTGCCGCTGGGCGCGGATGAAATCAGAGATACGGCCCCGAGGGTCAGGGCTACTGCTGCGACTGCTGAGGCCGCGGCTATGATGATGCGGTGTTTCATAGATGAGTGTGCTGAAAATATTGGGGATTAATTAAGATAGCTAAAGTAGCTAAAATAGCTAAATTAGCCATTAGCTGATTGGTTACTCCGCGGGCGTGACGTCGTCGCCGCCGGTGTCAGTGCCAGGGATGCCGGCGCTTTGGCCCACGATGTTGATGTGGCCGCTCAGGTCGTAACGCTTGCCGTCGCTGCCCGTGGCCTTGAGGGCGTAGAAGTATACGCCGGCCGGCACGAGCTTGCCACCCGCGCGGCCGTCCCAACCTTGCGAGGGGTCGGTGAGATGGGCCAACTCGTGGCCCCAGCGGTTGTAGATATGGCAGTCGAAGCTGATGATGGATCGGTAGCTCACCTTCCACTCGTCGTTGACGCCGTCGCCGTTGAGGGGCGAAAAGGCGTTGGGGCATACCAGGGCCGACTCGCCGATGTTCACCTCGTAGACCTGGCCCTCCCAGGGGCAAGAGCCCGCGGCGTTGTCGCAGACAAAACGCACGTAGTGCGTGCCGGCCTCGGTGAAGGTGTATGTGAACTCGCGCTCGCGGTAACGGTCGATGACGGTCTCGAAGTCGGCGTCGCGGGCCATCTGCCATTCCACGAACACGGCTGCGTCGGTGGTCTCGGCGGCGAAGGTCACCTCGGCGGGGGCCGAGCCTCCCAGGCCGTCGGTGTCGCCGCTGCTCTGCTCGTTGTCGGCGGTATGCTCTGTCATCTCGGCGGTGGTGTGAGCTTCCACGGCCCAAGGCTCGATGAGGGGGCTCTCGGCGGTTTCAGCCTCGCCCCAGGCGCGCAGGAAGCGGTCACCCGTGAGGGTGAAAGATGTGGCGCACAGCGGCGCGGCCACGCGCAGGGTGCCGGAGGTGCCCGTGAGTGTCTGCGTCATCTCCTGGGGCTCGTAGCGGGCAGCCTCGTCGTTGAAGGCCAGGGTGGAGTAGTTGAGCTCCAACTCGCGGCTCACGGTGAAGGGGCGACCGTTGATGGTGTAGGCCGTGATGTCGGGGGCCGAGCCAGAGAGGATGAGGGCCGCGCGGTCGCACTCCTGCTCATCGGCCATGGTAAGGCCGCGCAGCACGCAGCGATGCTTGGCGTAGTTGACCACCCACCAGTAGCGGGGCTTGGTGCCTTGGGGGCCGTCACAGGCCATAAGGCCGAAGTCGTCGCCGGTGAGGGGAATGGCGACCTGTGTCGTGCCCTGCGGGGCGGATGTCTCCTCGCCGTAGGCCGCTCCGCGCGAGTCGAAGAGGCTGTATCGCAGCTGACCGGAGGGGGCGGTGATGATCAGGTCTGTCCCCTGCGCATCGGAAAGCACGTATACGGCATCAAGGCCCGTGCTGGCGTCGACGTCGACGCGCACAGGCTCCTTGCCCGCATTGCGGAAAGATATGGATTGCGCCATCGCGCCGCATGCAGCGGCCACGAGGCAAAGCATTGACAAAAGGGAACGTAACATAAATACGCGAAGTTACGGATTTTCCGCCACATTCCCCATCCCCCGCCATCCAAAAAATGTTAATGGTAGAGGCTTCGCGTTTTAAAAAATAAGTAGGGGATTATTCTGCGTCGAGGTGGGAGGAGAGGTAGCGGGCTATCTCGCGGTCGATGCCAAAGCGTTTTGCCACTGCGCCGATGCCGGCGAGGAAAAGAAATGCCGCGGAGGCGAGCACCAGACAGATGCCGAAGTCGAGGATGGGGTCGGTCATATCGAGTAAGTATTTATGTGTTGAAATTAGGAAGCGAGAGCGGTGCGGAGGGCAGTGCGGTAGATGTCGGACGACCATCCGCGGGAGGCGTTGCGAAGGGTGATTTTTACCATGCCGGTAAAGTCACCTAATTTGCGGAGCACCCAGTCGACCACGGCGGCGGCAGAGTCAACGTTGTCCAGGCGCGCGTTCATCAGCGTCGAGCCCATGAGAGTCACGCGGGCGAACACCACATCGCCGTCGCGGATAATCTTGTTAGCGTTTGAAGTCATAATTGCAGAGGTTTAAGAGGTTTACGATGCAAAGTTATAACCGAGGGTGTGCAAAATATCAGCACACGTGCGCTAAAGAGAGTTAAAACACATAAAATTGGAAATAAATATTCCCTCGAAGGCGGTGGGCCTCCGAGGGAATAATATCTTAATTATAAACTAATTATGTTATCGCGAAGCGCTTGGCGCAGCCAAGAATTCTGAATTCTGAATTCTGAATTATGAATTATGAATTCTGAATTGATTAGTATGCCCAGCGGTTAGCGATCTGGTTGAGGTTGGGGCTGCCTTCGGTGCGGATGTCGACGATAGTGTTGAAGCGGCTGTTGATGTATGTAAGGGCCGGGTCGAAGGAGACGTCGAGGGTGGTCAGCTCGTTGTTGTTGCAGAGAATACGCTGCAGGAAGGTCTGGTTGGAAAGGTTGAGGGTAGTCAGATCGTTATAAGAGCAGTCTACGAACTGCAGCTGGGGGCAATTCTGCACCGACAGCTCGGTTAGGTCGTTGTAGGAGCAAACAAGGTCGATCAGAGCGGGGCAGTCGCGTACGCCCAGGGTCTGCATCTGGTTGTCGGAGCACAGGAAGCTCGAGAGCGAGGGCTGGCCGCTCATCACCATGTTCTGCAGGCGGTTGGTGTCAAGGTTGAGGTTCTGCAGGCTGTTGGTGCCGGCGAGAAGCACCTCGGAGATCTGGTTATAGCCAGCGTAGAGATTCTTGAGCTCGGGGCAGTTGCTGACGTTAAGGCTCTGCAGGCGGTTGCCGATGCAGTTGAGGGTCTTCAGGGCAGGAGCGCCGGAGACGTTGAGGGCCTCCATCAGGTTGTCCGCCACGTTGAGGGTGGCCAGGGCAGGCGTGCCCTCCAGGGTGATTTCAGCCAGGCGGTTGTTGTTAGCCGACAGCTTGGTCAGGGCTGCTGCGCCGTCGAGGGTAAGGTCTGTGAGGCGGTTGCGGCTCACGTTCAGGTCGGTAAGGGCGGCGTCGTTGGTGACGTTGACAGCCGTGAGGCGGTTACGGCTCAGGTCGGCCTTCTGCAGGGCCGTGAAGCCGGAGAGGTCGAGGTTGCCTGCCAGGTGCTTGTCGCGCCAATCGATCGAGGTCACGCGGCCGTTCTCCACGGTCACGCCCTCCCATGTGGCGGGATTGCGCAGGTCAGTGATTTTAAGAGCGGCGGCATTGGTGGCGTCCTTCTCGCCGGGCTGGGCGAGGAACGTTTGCAGTTGGCGAAGCTCTGTCTTGTTGATTTTCTGTGCGAATGCTGCGCTGCCCATCACGAGGGCGGCGAGGAGTAAGGCGAATTTTTTCATAATGAAATAGTTGATATGCTTTAGTTACTTTAAATTCTAACGTGCCTGGGGGTGAAAAGGTTCTGACACCTGCGCAAATATTTTTCTTCGGCCCGCGCTTGCATGGGCGGCGGGAAAACGCTAACTTCGCGGCGGCAGCCCGCGCGTGACACATCTGGCCGCGTCTGCCTTGAATCACTTAAGTGTACTTTATGAAGACAGAAATCCCCGTGCTGCTGCTCACAGGCTATCTGGGCAGCGGCAAGACCACCCTCCTCAACCGCATACTCACCAACCGCCGCGGCATACGCTTCGCCGTGATAGTCAATGATATAGGCGAGGTTAACATCGATGCCAACCTCATACAGCGCGGAGGCATCGTGGGCCAGCAGGACGACAGCCTTGTGGCCCTGCAGAACGGCTGCATATGCTGCACGCTCAAGACCGATCTCATGCGCCAACTCGGCCAGCTGCTCGACATGGCGGCATTCGACTATATCGTCATCGAGGCCAGCGGCATATGCGAGCCAGCGCCTATCGCCCAGACCATCTGCATGATGCCCCGCGTGGCCCCGGAATACACCCAGACCGCCGAGCCCCGCCTCGACTGCATATGCACCGTGGTCGACGCCCTGCGCCTGCGCGACGAGTTCGCTTCCGGCGAGGCCCTAACCGCCAAAGACATCGACGAGGAAGACGTGGAGAACCTCGTGATCGAGCAAATAGAATTCTGCGACCTTATCCTCCTCAACAAGGCCTCCGAGGTGACCCCCGCCGAGCTCGGTCGCATCCGAGCCGTGGTGCAGGCCATTCAGCCCAAGGCCCGAATCATCGAGTGCGACTATTGCGACGTCGACCTCAACCTGCTGCTCAACACCCACCTCTTCTCCTTCGAACGCGCCGCCACGAGCGCTGCCTGGGTGGAAGGCGTGGAGAGCTCAGTGGAGGATATGGACGACGAAGACGACCGCGCTGAGCACGCCCGCGAGCATCATCACCACGAGCACGAGCATGCCCACGAGCATCATCACCACGAGCACGATCATGACCATGACGAGCATGACCACGGCCATCACCATCATCATCACCATCACCACCACGACGGCGAGGGCGAGGCAGAGGAGTACGGCATCGGAACATTCGTATACTACGCCCGTCGCCCCATGGACCTCAACAAATTCGACTGGTGGGTGCACAGCTCCTGGCCCCGCGAGGTGCTCCGCGCCAAGGGCGTGTGCTATTTCAGCGAAGACCCCGACATGAGCTTCCTCTTCGAGCAGGCCGGCAGCCAGAAAAAGCTCACGGCCAGCGGACAGTGGTACGCCACAGCCCCCGCCGACGAGCTCGAGCAGTTCATGAAGATGGATCCCACGCTCCGCCGCGACTGGGACCCCCTCTACGGAGACCGCATGCAGAAGCTCGTCTTCATAGGCCAGCACATGGACCGCTCAGCCATCACCGCCGCCCTCGACGCTTGCCTCACAGACTACATCCCCGCAGAACCTGATGAAGAAGCAGAAGCCTAACTGGGTGGTTATCACCATTGTGGCCATAGTGTTCACGATGCTGGGCGTCGTGGCCGCAGTGCTTCAGCAGCGCACCATCATCAACGGCTGGAAGCCTGCCCTCACCTTCGGCGTGCTCGCCATGGTGGTCGGCTTCCTTTGGCGCGGGTCGCTGAGCCGTTGGCTGCGGATTTCCGTGCCCCTTGTCGCCGCCATCGCCGGTGCGGCCATGACATGGAGCGCAGAGCTGTGCCTGTTCTACACCACTAACTACTGCTTCTCCCGCCCCTCCACGGCCATAGACTACGAGGCCCGCGTCACCCGCAAATACTCCCAGCAGCGATACCGGTACGTAGGCAGACGCGGCACGCGCCGTGTGCCCTACACAGCCTATTGCATCGACGTGCAGATGCCCCAGGGCCGTGTCAAGACATTCTCACTCACCGCCTCGCAGTATGTCAAAGCCCGCAAGGGCCAGAAGCTGCCCGCCACCATAGAGCAGGGCCTCTTCGGCATCCCCGTGGTAAAGAATATCACCCTCCCCGGCCAGAAGGCCAAGAACACCGATAATTAATCCTAATCTCAAAAAGATATGAAGCAATCATTCATCAAACTTCTTGCCCTGGCCCTGTGCGCTCTCAGCGCCACTGTCGCCCAGGCGCAGTTCAACCTTAAAAAGGCCGTCGACGGCGCCTCCAAAGCCGTGCAGGCCTTCACCCTCACCGACGAGCAGATGGCTGCCTACGTCAAGGAAAGCGTAGAGTGGATGGACGCCAACAACCCCGTGGCTGGTCCTGACGACCCCTACGACATCCGCCTGCGCCGCCTCGTGGAGGGCATCACAGACGCCGACGGCATACCCCTGAACTTCAAGGTCTACAAGGTCATCGACGTCAACGCCTTCGCCTGCCCCGACGGCAGCGTGCGCGTGTTCTCCTCCCTCATGGACATCATGGACGACGACGAGCTGATGGGCATCATCGGCCACGAAATCGGCCACGTGATGAAGCGCCACTCCCGCAACGCCTTCAAGACCGAGCTCCTCACCGGCGCCCTCAAAGACGCCGTGGCCTCCACCGGCGGCAAAGCGGCTGCCCTCACCGAGAGCCAGCTCGGACAGCTGGGCCAAAGCCTCGTCAACGCCAAATATTCCCAGAAGCAGGAGAAAGAAGCCGACGACTGCGGCTACGACTTCCTCGTGGCCAACGGCCGCAACCCCTGGGGCATGGTGATGTCCTTCGAGAAATTTCTCAACCTCGAGAGCGCCAACGGCGGCAACTCCAGCTACGTGCAGAAGATGTTCTCCTCCCACCCCGAGACCAAGACCCGCATCGAGCGCATGACCAAACGTTGCAACAAAGACGGCTACAACCGCCCCGAGAAGAAATAAACGCCAACCCCCTGGCTGCCACACATCTCCCCCGCCCGGCATCCCCGGTGCGGGGGATTATTTTACCAATAAGTTGTAGGACTGTAAATTTGTTGCGGCCGCCCGATAACGCCGACTGCGGTGCGAATTGTAGGGCCGCAAATTTGTTGCGGCCGCAATTAACGGCAGGAATGCAGTGCGAATAGTAGGGCCGAACGGTCGGTTCGGCCACGATACTCAAAGAATGGGTAATTTTGGTACTTAATACCCTGAATCTCTGGTGTTTATCTCTTGCTTATTGCCTTCTGCTCACCCTACTCACCATTTTATTCCGGGGTGACGGCTCGGAGAGCGGCGGCGGCATTGGAGGTGTCAACGACGCAAATGGCAGCCTGCCCAACTATGCTGCCTGACAGCACAGGCACGTTGACCGTACGCATGATTTTGTGTGCCATGTCATGCAACGTTTCCACGGTGACGTCGCCGGCAGCGCAAATAACCGTTAACGAGGTGCCTGCAGGGAGATAGAGGGTGCGATCAAAAACAATGTAGTCGTCGCTGTCGATGAAGTAGGCTCGCTTGCCACCCTCTTGCAGCGTAGCTTCGCGCATGGCCGTGGCCACGATCTCCTTGCCGCTGGGCTTCGTGCTGATCACGGTGCCTGGGGCGGAAGGGTCCATGGTGCAGAGCAGGTGAATGGGCACATTGGCGTTGCGGCAGGGCACCACGCAGAGCGGGTGCAGGATCTTGGCTCCGAAGTAGGCAAGAGCGTGAGCCTCGTCGTATGACAACTGGCGCACGGGGTGCGTATGCTCAACCACGCGGGGGTCGCTGGAGTGCATGCCGTCGATGTCGGTCCATATCTCCACGCACTTGGCTGGCAGGGCGCTGCCCAGCAGAGTGGCCGTGTAGTCGCTGCCGCCTCGGCTCAGGGTAGTGACGCTGCCGTCGGCGTCAAGGGCGATGAAGCCCTGGGTGACGATAATCTCCGCGCCTTTCGCACGGGCCTGGTCGACGACCTTTCGGGCCTCGCGCTCCATTATTGAAAGATTGATCTCCCGTTCATCGTGTAACTGCACCATGCAGGTCGCGTCGGCCAGGAGGGTAGGGTGGCCAGTGGCGTTAAGGAGAGCAGCAAGCAGGTAGCTGCTCACCTTCTCGCCCTGCGACAGCACCGCCCCTCGCAGCTTGGGGTTCCAGTCCGCGGCGGCTTGGCGGAGGGTGGAGAGACTATCAGCGAGATATGCGAGGGCGGCCGATTTGGTATCTTCGTCGGGGAAGAGCTCGGTGATTACGTCGACGTATTTCTTCTCCAGGCCGTCTATTAGGCGCGTAGCGTCGTCCTTGCGGCCCTGCTCGGCGAGGCTGCAAAGCTCCACCAGAGTATTGGTGACGCCCGACATAGCGGACACTACCACCATCACTTCGCCCTGGCCAGTCACGAGCCGGGCCACATCACGCATGCGGGCGGGGCTACCGACAGAGGTGCCCCCGAACTTCATTACTTTCATGCCGCGAAGTTACGAAAAATCTTTACATCATATAATGCTCTGATGTGTCAACCGCCGGAATTTTGTTATCGCGAAGCCCTTGGTGCAGTCAATAATTATGTTATCGCGAAGCGCTTGGCGCAGCCAAGAATTATGAATTATGAATTATGAATTATGAGTTCCTCCAGCATTCCGTTTTGTCAGCAATCTCGGGAATCGTGCTGCTGCGGTAGTGCGGGTCTACGCCCATGGCGCGCTGGCGCTGATAGTCGCGCAGGCACAGCACCGCCTGGTGGCCCAGCACGGCCAGGGCGGCGAGGTTGCAGATGGTCATCAGCGCCATGGTGACGTCGGCGAAGCTCCAAACCACGCCCAGCGACGCCACAGCACCGATCCACACCATGGCTCCAACGGCCAAGCGGTAGGCGCGAATGAGCCAGTCGTTGTCGAGTATGAAGCGCAGGTTGCTCTCTCCGTAATAATAGTTTGCTATTATAGAGGTGAAGGCGAAGAAGAACACTGCCACCGTCACCAGCGCGCTTCCAGCCCCACGCAGGCCCATCTGGGCCATGCCGGCCTCCACGGCCTGCTGCGTGAGCACGATGCCGTCGGCGCTTCCTGCCGCGCTCCACACGCCGCTGCAGAGTATGATGAACGCCGTGGCCGAGCATATCACCAGCGTGTCGGTGAACACTCCGAGAGCTTGGATCAGGCCTTGCTTAGCGGGGTGGCTCACAGCCGCAGCCGCCGCAGCGCAGGGCGTGGAGCCCTCGCCGGCCTCGTTGGAGAATAGTCCGCGCTTGATGCCCCACACCAGGGCCATGCCGAACGCTCCGCCGCCCGCCTGGCGCAGTCCGAAGGCATCCTCCACGATCAGGGCCAGGATGCGCGGCACCTCAGCGATGTTGACGATGATAATGGCCAGGGCCACGAGGATGTAGCCAATTGCCATAACGGGCACCACTATCTGGCTGAACCGCGCTATGCTGCGGATGCCGCCGCACACGATCAGCAGCGTGGCGGCAGTGAGCACGATAGCCGTCACCTGCCGGGGCACACCCACCCAGCCCTCGAAGGCAAGGGAGATGGTGTTGGACTGCACGGAGTTGAAGGCCAAGCCGAATGTCAGGGTGATGAGCACGGCGAAGGTGACAGCCCACCAGCGTTTGCCCGTGCCCTTGAGGATGTAGAAGGCCGGACCGCCCAGGTAGCCGTCCTCGCCACGCACCTTATACAGCTGCGCCAAAGTGCTCTCTATGAACGCCGTGGCGGCTCCGAGCAGGGCTATAATCCACATCCAGAACACTGCCCCGGGGCCACCCACGGCAATGGCTATGGCCACCCCGGCAAGGTTGCCCGTGCCCACGCGGCTGGCTATCGACACGGCGAAGGCCTGAAATGACGATATGCCCTTGCCTGTCTGCTGCCCTTCGTGCTTCTTGCCCGACAGAGCCAGGAGGCGGAGCATCTCGCCCGCCATGCGGAATTGCACGCCCCGCGTGGCCCATGTGAACCACAGGGCGACCGCGAGAAGCAGCACGATTAGACAATGGTCGGCCAGCAGGGAGTTGACCGCGGCGAGGAAGGATTCAAGATGATTGGACATGTGTAAGAGATGTAGGGTAGGGGTTAGTCTTCGGGGGATTCGATAATGAGGAGGGAGCCGGAGGAGTGGGCGGTGAGCTCGGGGGCCATCTGGCTCTGCACGGAGGCCACGCCGGAGATGAAGGAGCCGCTGCGGGCCACGTTCATCTCGTACTCCAGGATGTAGGTTCCGGGGCTGAGGTGCATGATGGCCAGGGTGGTGGCGGCGTCGCGGTTCTCGCGGTAGAAGGCTGCCCCGTCGGAGTAGACGTATCCGGGGAGCTGCTGCGCGGGCTCGAAGGCGGCGGGACGCTCGTCGACGACGCTGACGTAGTCGAGCTCGCGCTTGGTCTTGATGGTGAGCTTGACCTTCACCAGGTCGCCGACGCGCAGGTTGTCGGCGTATACCCACTCGCCGTCGCGGCGCACGGTGAGGCCCTTCTCCACGCTCAGGTCGGGGCAGGATGCGGCCTTGACTTCGGTCATGGCCTGCGAGAACTGGGCGTAGACGGCACCGTAGGCGGGGGTGAGCGCGTCTGTGCGGTGGATGGTCAGGGTCTTGCCGGCATAGGCGGAGAGGTCGGCTCGGAGCTGGCCGGTGGCGGTCTGCGCGGCGCCCGTGGGCTCGATCCTCGATTTGCCCGCGGTGATCTCGGCGGGCTCGGCGGGCGCGGTCCAGCGCGTGCCGCAGCTGAGGAAGCCCGTCACCACTTGGGTCGTCACCACGGCGCTGCCCCAGTCGGTGGCCTGCTTGCGCACGATCAGGTACTGGCGCACGCCGTCGACGGCGGGGCTGTCGGGGGCTATGGTGGCCAGAGCCTCCAGAATCACACCGTAGGAAGCCAGGGAGCTGACAGAGGGGAAGGACATGCCCTGCGAGGGCGAGGGCACGCCGAACTGCGCTACGCTGGCGGCTAAGCCTCGGGCCTCGGACTCGTAGCCGTTGTTCCATAGGGCCAGAGCGGCGAGGGCCTTGTAGTCGGCGCGGTAGTCGCGCCAGCGGGCGCGGATGTCGTCGAGGGTCTTGGCGATGCCGGAGCGGCCCTTGGCGGGGATGGCTCGGAAGTCCTTCAGCTGCGGGCGCGCGATGGCGTAGACGATGTCGCGGGTGGCGAAGTCGTCAGAGTCGAGGTATGCCAGGGCGGCGGCGGTCATGTCGGCCAGGTCCTTGTCGGCGGGCATCCATCCATGGGTGTGGAGGAAGGCCATCAGCTCCATGATGTTGGATGTGACCCATGTCGACGACTCCTTGCACCATTCAGCCCAGGCCCAGCCGCCGTCGGCGCGCTGCAGCTTGCGGAGCGTGGCCACGGCCTCGGCTATGGCCGAGGATGTTTCTTTCTCGTCGAATATCAGCGACAGGCGACCCATGCGCTCCGTCTGGCTCATGGCGGTCTGCACCCAGGGGGTGGCCGAGAGCAGGGCGATTTTCAGGTCCTCGTTGCGCTGCAGCGACGACACCAGTGCCGAATCCTCCGGGTTCTCGCTCCAGGCGCGCAGGGCGTCGGCTATGGCGGGGTTGTCGGCTATGATGCCCCGGGCGCATGCGGCGGAGAGGATGGCGGCAGCCGCGCTGTTGGCGTAACCCATGTTCTGGCGCAGGCCCGGCAGGGCGCTGACGATGGTCCAGGCGGGGTTCTCGCAGTAGGTTAGGGAGAGGCGGGCGTCCTTGGCCTTTGGCAGCTTGGTCGTGAAATCGTCCTCCCCGGGGTTGAGGTAGAAGGGCGTGGTCTCGATCAGCTGCGCCTCGCTGCGGAGCAGGGGAACGGCCGTCTGCTCGCCGTCGGAGAATCCGGCCATGCGTGCGCTGAATCGCGCCCCTACGGCGCTCATCTGCGGCATGCCCAGTTGCAGGGTGTTGAGGGGGAAGTCTACGGTGACGCTCTGGCCGGCGGCGACGCGCACCATGCGGGTGCCCGCGCTCAGGGTCTGGCCCGTGAGGGGGTTGAAGATCTGGAAGTCCACCATTGCGGTGCCGGCCGAGTCGGTGTTGTTGAATACGGATGCCATCACCAGCGTGCTGTCTCCGTGGCGGAGGAATCGGGGCCAGTTGGGCTGCACCATCACGGGCTTGTTGGCGATGAAAGAGCGCATCATGGAGCCAGCGCGGGTATCCTCGTCCCAGGCCGCCACGAGCAGCTGCCATGTGGCCACGGCGTTGGGCACGGTGAAGGAATACTCCACGTTGCCCTGGGCGTCGGTAGTGAGCATCGGCGCCCACGCCGCCACCGCCACCTCCGCCTCGCGGAAGTCGTCTATCTGGGTGGCCAAGGCCCTGGCCAAGTCTGCCCCGTCGCTTGCCTCAGCACCCGTGTGAGCGCTTTTGGTGGTCACGACTTGTTCTAATAACATGTCGGCCGACTTCGCCTCATTCACGACCGCATCTTCTTGAACGACACCATATCCCATTACGCGGTAGCCATAGATGCTGGAAGTCCCGCGGAGGCTGTACATGATATTTTCTCCGCGAGAGAAGCGGGGATTTTGGCCGAAATAGTTGAAGCGAGGCAGAGTCCACAGCAGTTGTTTCCACTGTGTGATAGCGGATGTTGTGAGGAAAGCACTCCCCTTGCTCATGGTGCGCAGGGACATGGAGGAGTTGGGTAACCACTGCGGGAATGTCACGTTCAAGCCATGTGAGGAGAGCGCATTCAGGGCTTCGTTGTAGAGGTCGAGCACCACAGCGGCCTCCGCGGGCTTTCCGTCGGGGTCGGTGACTCGGAATCGCCACGTCTCGGGCTGGCCGGGGGTGAGGAGGTCGCGCATGCTCTCGCCCGTGATGGTGAGATCGCGACGCTGCTGCCTGACCACACTCACGCCAATCTCGGTGGTCTCGCAGTCGCGGACGGTGAACATCCTGATTCCGAATTGGCAAGGCTCGGCAGGCAAGTCGTAGGGGATGTCGTGGTAACCCTCGGGGAGCGTGTAGCACTTCAGGGAATGGATACGATTGCCCGCGCCCACGGCCACATAGACTGTGGTTTCAGGGCCGGTGGTGGTAATCATGAAAGTGCCCGGGCCGGGGACGTAGTCGACCGACGAGACGGGTGTCCATATGTCCGTCTTGACAGGCACGATGCCGCTGGCTCGGTTGTAGATTACGACGTTAGTGGATGCAGGGTTGGCCAATGTGGTGTCTACGGGCGTCACGATAATCCTGTAACTGCCGGGACGCACAGACTTGATGTCGATATTAGATAATGAGTCTCCTTGGGCCACGATGATGCTGTCGGCCGTGCGCTCGAGGCTCCAGCGCAGTGGGATATTTGCGACCTTGTCGTTGGCGTCGCGAGCGGTGGCTTTGATATTCAGAGGCTTCTCGCCGTCGATGTTGTCCGGGATGCCGAGGTCGAGGGCATAGGGCTTGCCGGCGGAGAAGTTGACGCTTGAAGATACGGACTGGCCAGCCGAGTCGACAGCACGAAGACGCACCTGGAAGAACGGGGCGGAAGGGAAGAGGTCATCGTCGTCTTCGTCCTCGTCCTCGTCGTCTTTCAGCATCTCGGGCGTGTAGACCAACGAGAATCGGCCCTCAGCGTCGGTTGTGACAAGAGAGTCGCTGAGTTGGGTGCTGGAGTTGTACCATCGCGGGAAGACGGATGTGAAGAGTTCGGCCGTGACGCTGGCGTTGGCCACAGGCATGCCGGAATAGGTCATCACTCGGCCAGAGACGGTGACGCATCCCTCGCCAGGCACGCCGCGCTCGGAGCCGAGGTCGGTGAAGTGCATTTGCGGGATCTTGTAGTCGCTAACCATCACGCTGGCGTCGCCCACATAGTTTATATCATCGGTGTGCACGCTGATGGTGAATCGGCCAGTGAGGCCCTCCGAGGGGAGCGTGAACTCGCCGCAAGCGCGGCCGAAGGCGTCGGTGGTGACCACGAGGGTGTCGACAGGCTGGCTGTTGGCATTCTCAAGCACAACGTTCACCTTCAGGTCCTTTGCCACGGTGCTCTCTCTGCTGTCGCTTTTGATATGGACAGAAGCGCAGACGGCGGAGAAGCGGAGCACGTCGCCGGGGTGGTAGATAGCGCGGTCGGTAAGCACGCGGGCTTGGATGGTGCTCTTTTCCTTATCCTCGGCATTGGCTGTGTACAGCCTCAAGGAACGGAAATTGAAGTTGCGGCCATCATAGCGCACCGACAGATCGCTGGTGCCACCCTTTTGGTCATTACTGAGCTTTGCGATGCCCAGGGCGTCGGTGGTGCTCGTTTGGCTTTTGGCAGATTGATTGCGATATATGCTCTTGGCAGTAACCTGGGCGCCGGATACGGGCGTGCCCTTCGATGCGTCGACCACCACCACCATCGGGTTGACGACCGAGCCGACGGCCACGGGGAGCACTGGCGCAATGCGGATGCTTCCCCACTGGGTGTGTATCTGGCGAGTTTTGATAGTGCCCTCGGCATAAGGATAGATGGTGTACAATCCGTAGCCGGGGAGCTTGATTGTGGCAACGCCTTTCTCTGTGAATGGCGCCTGGCGGTCAATAGTCACCACCTTGGTGACCACAGGCGCGCCCAGCTTGCTGATGTCCACCGATCCCTGTGAGTCATCGGGCAGACGGTAGGCCGTGAGAGTGAATTTAGAAGCGTTGGTGACGGTGTATCTCACCTCGATGGAGTCGCTTGCCGCCATGTCGGGGTAACGGATATGGACATGCGGCGCGCAGAGACGCTTGCGGGCGTCGAGCATGTAGCTCTCGAACTGGTTTCCCGGCCATGCTTTGAGGTAAGCGTCCACAGCCTCCGCGGTCAAGGCCGGAGAGTAATGCTTGGTACCGTCGATTGTGAGTGTTATGCTGGATGATACGTTGAAGGCGAGTTCGAGCAGCGGCAGGGCTGTCCACTGGCTGGCCTCGACCGGAGTGGCGAGCTTGTAGAGCTTCTCGCGATATGCCGAGTCTTTGTCCGGCAGGGCCTCCAACTCCCAAGCCATGCGAGACGCGGAGCCTATGGGCGCCTCAAGACCCATGGTGACGTACTCCTGCGCGGGCAAGTCCAAGGATTCGAATCGTCTTACGGTAGCGATGAGCGCGAAGTCGCGCACGGTAGGGAAGCACTCAAGCTCCAGATCCGACGCATCGATAGCACCGATGTAGGGCTTCAGAGGCGAGTGCGAGGCAAGCTTCACAGCATCGCTGCAAAGCTCCGAAATGCGGGTCTTGAACATCTCCCCGCTCCATTCCGTGATATCCTTCGGCACGGGCTGTGCGGGCAGCTCGCGGCGGTCAAAGTTCCAGCTGTCGGTTTGATAATAATCAAGGTAGAAACGCGCGAGCAGGAGGCTGAGCATAGCGCGGAAGTCGCCATCGGGTGTGTTCTCGAGCGTTTGCTCCATCTGGTCGATGACCTTGGGCGCGTCAGCCGGGTTGACCATAGTCTTCGCGATGAAATACTGTATCCATGCCTGGAGCACGATGTTGGCCTGTGCGGGGTCCCCGAGGTTGCGCTGCGATGCAGTCTTGAGCACAGCCTCGGCGTTGCCTATCACCCTTTTTGGGAAAGCGAAGTCGGGGTTGGTCGGCAATGTTTGTGAATTCAGAGGAATGAAAAACAAAAGGCACAGCAGGGTGATTAATAGGCTGCGGAACCGCGGGAGGAGATGTGGCATATGCAAGTAAATGGACGATGGTTTAATAAGATAGGTATGAAAACAAGCCAGCCGCCTGTCGCGGAAAGTGGGCAGGCGGCTGTGCGTGGTGTCTCAGCCGAGAAGACTAAGGGGGGCCGGAAAGAGACCGGTCACTCGGCAGCGTCGAAAGGCTTGTCGGAGCGGGGATTGTCGTCGAGCACGTCGGTGCGCTCCTTCTCTTCGGCCGTTGTGGCGCGTTCGTCATCGGCAGCGTCTACGGCTGCACCGGGGTAGCGATCCGCCATCTGGGCGGGGGTAGGGGTATCGTTTTCCTTTTTCATAATAGTGAATGTTTGTCTGTTATGAAAATATAACGCCCTGCGCGCCGCCAAGGTTCACGCTCGCCGGAGGGTGGGACGGGAGCCGCTGATTATTCTTCGGTGACGTCGGAGAAGCTGTCAGGGTCAATCTCGTCAGCGTCATAGTCGTCGGCGCCGTAGAGGTCCATCTCCTCGTCGAGGTCGGAAGGCTGGATGGCCGCGGGGGTGATGACGGGGATATCGAGCACCTGAGCGAAGTCCTCGATGTCGACGGTCTGCTTGGGGGCTTTGCCCAGCGAGAGGGTGCAGAGGGGCTCCGAGAGGTTTTGCGAATATGTGATGTCGCGCACCTCCATCTTCAGGGAGCGCTCGGTCATGTAGTCGAAGACGAAGAGCAGCTTCTGGCCCTCGTCGTCGATGTAGTCAGAGAGCACGCACTCGTCCATGAGCAGAGCCTCCTGGTCGTCGTCGCGGTCCATGTCTTCAGAGGTTATCTCGCGCTGCATCTCCCAAGAGTCGGAGCACAGGAAGAAGGAGCACATCTGGCTCTTGTCGTAGCCCACGCTGTCGCAGATGGCGTTCTTCAGGTCGTAGAAAGTGGCCGAGCCGTCAATTTTGATCTCGCGCTTGAAGTTGTGCACCTCATCGCTGCCGATGCGGAAATTGAATATCATAATAAGGCAATTTTGGTTCGCTAATAGATTACACTGCGAAGATACGAAAAGTAAAGTTAGAAATGCAAATAATTTGCGAAAAAAATTCGCGCTTCGCTTATAGAAACGCCTCGCCATCCGCCCGCGATTAGGCAATTAAGTGAATTTATGATTTCTTATCGTTTGGCAACATGGAATTTAGCTAATTTTGCTGTGTAGAATCCCCCCGAATTATGTTCCCCCTCCGCTATCTATATCTCGTGTGCGCTCTTGCGGCGATGCCCTGGCTTTTCGCCTCGGCTCGCAATGGAGAGCAGCAGCCGCGCAGGCTGAAGGATGTGGTGGTGGACGGCAGGCAGCAGCGAGCCCTGCACGTGCTGGCCTACGTCAGAGAATATTCCACCTTGGCCACGTACACCGACACCGTGACGCTCTTCCGCGAGAAGATGGTGGACTATATGCTGCCTCCCTCGGGCAAAAGCAAGATGCCGTCGTGGCGGCTACCGCGGGTTATAGGCTCGAGGTCTTATTACCGCTTCACCAACGCGCAGGGCCTGGACAGCGTGAGCGACCGCTGCGCGCATCATTTCAGTTGGGCCGACTGGCTGGGCATACCTCCCACAGCAGTGCTCCCCGACAGCTTGTCGAAGGGGCTTGTCGGTGCGTCCTACAACTTCGGTCGGTACGGACAATGTGAGGCGTGGCAGCGGCAGGGCAGCAGATTGCAGGTTGATGCGGATATGCTCAGCGGCGACGCGGGCAGGCGTTGGATACCGGAGGCCTCGGCGTTCTTTCGCAACGATGGCGTGGACTTCGAGCGCTTTGCCATGCACCTTGATTTCGACCTGGCCGACAGCATAGCGGCTCGACCGCTGGACCTGCAGGGCTACTGGTGCGAGATAGAGTCGCGCGGGCGCGGGCGCGACATGTTCCGCTTCGCCCACTCCGGCCAGCCCGTGTTCGTGACCACGCGGGCGGAGGTGTATATTTTAGATAAGGAGTTCGTAACGAAGAAGGAGGCTGAGCTGTGGGCAGCCGGTCGCAACGACGTGGAGATATATACCCCAGCGGGAGCCGGGGAGTTGCCCGAGGCCACGCTGCGGTTGATAGCCCGCGTGGAGGGCATTGACCACGATGCGGTGCATCTGGACACCCCTATAGATCAGCGTCTGGCGCATCAGAAGGTGAAGATGAATTTCGGGAAAGCCGCGTTGCAGAGAATCAAGCAGATGTTCGGACTCGACATGCTTGCCGCCGAGCGCAAGTACAACAAAGAGTGGAAAAGTTTCCGCCGCCGCCAAGCCAAGAAGTCCGAGGTGCAGGGAGGGGAGAAGGCGGATTAGGCAGTGTGGGGAAATCCCATACGTTACGTAACAACGGCCGCAACGAACTTGCGGCCCTACAATATGCTGGTTTTGTGGGTGTTATCCACCTTGGCGGTCGCCACAGGTGGCGACCCTACTGATTGAATGTCAATGTTTCTTTGTTTTGTGCGTCCGAACCGACCGTTCGGCCCTACAATATGTACCGCATGGTTGGCGTTTCCGCGGCCGCAACGAACTTGCGGCCCTACAATATGCTGGTTTTGTGGGTGTTATCCAC
>CAZSHV010000013.1:33277-34867 GCA_964606815.1 uncultured Bacteroides sp.
CTTGGCGGTCGCCACAGGTGGCGACCCTACAGGAGGGTATGCGCCCGATTGGGGGCGTTGGCGTAGTAGTATTTGTTATCGTCGGTGTTGGTGCGGATGCACGAGCCGTCCCTACATCCATATAGTCAACGCTTTATGTTTTCATGCGGCCGCAACGAACTTGCGGCCCTACAATGTTGGGCGCGGTCGGCGATTTTGAGGGCGTTGTCGTGGGCGTTGTCGCGGACGCTCAAAATGAGCGTCCCTACATCCATTTGGCAATCAATGCGTTATGGGTGGCATTTAGAGCATGGAGAAGAATTCGGCGCGGAGGGCGGGGTCGGCGGCGAAGGCTCCGGTGTATTCGATGGTGGTGGTGCTGGAGTCTTGCTTCTCGACTCCGCGCATCTTCATGCACAGGTGCTGGGCCTCGCATTTGACGATGACACCGCGGGTGGCGAGCGCGCTGTCGATCTCGGCTGCAATCTGGGCGGTGAGCCTTTCCTGGACCTGGAGCTTGCGGGCGCAGGCGTTGACCACGCGGGCGAGCTTGCTGAGACCCACCATCTCGCCGCGGGGGATGTAGCCTATGGAGACGCGGCCGAAGAAGGGGAGGATGTGGTGCTCGCACATGGAGTAGAACTCGATATCCTTCACCACCACTATCTGCGAGCCGGCGTATTCGAAGATGGCCTGGCGTATGAGCTCGGCTGGCTGCTGGCGGTAGCCCTCGGTGATGGTGTAAAGGGCTTTTGCGGCGCGCATGGGGGTCTTGCGCAGGCCCTCGCGCTCGGGGTCTTCGCCGATGAGCTCGATGATGGCCTTGAAGTGGGCCGCTAACTGCTGGAGGGTTTCTTGCTGGTCCATGTGGATGGGTGCGAGGCGGGAGAGGGGAGGGGTTAGTTGGAAATGTTGATTCGCTCTTTGATCACCTTCATATCGGAGGCGTAGGCGGGGAAGGCTGCCTCGAGCTGCTGCTGGGCGGCGTGGGCCTCGCCCTCGGTGCGGAAGTCGCCGACCTGCACGCGCCAGTAAGGGGGCGCGAACTTGAGGTAGGCGCGCATGGAGGGGAGCCGCTGCTCGATGGTGCGCTTGCGATATTCGGCGTTGCTCTTGGCTGTGCGGGGGTTGTTGTCGGAGAACACCTGCACGCGGTAGCCCACCTGGCGGCCGGAGGCGTGGCGCTGGCTCTCGGAGGCGCGCTCGTCGATGAGCGACGCGGAGCCGAACGTCAGCCTTTGTGCCAGCAGCGGGGGCATGTCGACGCGGATGGAGCTGCCGGGGGCGTTGATGACGCTGAGGATGTGTATGGAGTCCGCGGGCTCGGCGGGGTCAACGTCGGGCGTCTGGGCCAGGCAGCAGCAGGCAGCGAGGGCCGCGGCGGCGAGTGTGAGGAAGAGTCTGCGCAACATTAGCGGGTGGATGATGAAGAGCGGAATGGGGGTGAGGAGAATGAAGAAAGGCACGGCGCCCCCGGCGGGTTAAGCCGGAGCAGGCGCCGCAGCCTGTGGGGATATGAAGGGGGATTAAGAGCCTGTCCTATAAAATCTGTTAAAGCTGAGGCGGTCAGCCATTGAGCAGAGTTGTTCGTGTGATGAGGGAGTGTACTTG
>CAZSHV010000014.1:0-13278 GCA_964606815.1 uncultured Bacteroides sp.
GGTGGCTGCGGGTACTCGCTTGTGGCTGTGCCTTAGTGGCCGCTCTGATGGGCGCGCTCTACGCCGTGGCGCCATTTTTCGTTGACGACCTATGGTATTCGCTCGGAGCCGACGGCATAGCGGACCCGATGGAGCGCGCGGCAGTGGTGTGGACAAACGTTGTCGACCACCTGCAGTGGGACACCGGCCGGCTTGCTAACATCCTGTCGCCTATCTTTTTAGCACTACTGCCCAAATGGGCTTTCGGCGTGGTGGCGGCAATGGCAGTGTGGATCACTCTGACGCTTGGCGTAAAGTACGTGGGCAAGAGCCCAATGGCCGGTGCCGTTTGGGTGGCGTTCTATATCTTGTGCATGCCGTGGCTTGACCACCTTGTGGCGGTGATATACGGGCTCAACTATGTGTGCACCTCTGCCCTGGCCGTTGTGGTGCTGTGGGCAGCAGCGCGACTGAGCTCCGCGGAGGGAGTCAGTCGCAGACTTTATCCTTGGCTTTGCGTGGCGGCCTTCGCCGCGGGGTGGATGCACGAAGGCTTCTCCGTGCCCATGGCCGCGGGGTTCTTTGTCTACAACTGTGCGGTGTGCTGGCGTGTGCCACGTCGGCTGTTAGTCATGCAGGTATGCATGGTGGCAGGGCTAATAGTGCTCGCTTCGTTCCCGGCCCTCTGGACGCGCAGCGCCGACGCTGTGAATCCTCTGATGCAGAAGCCGCTGATGGAGGTGATCGTCGACGCCGGGGTGTTCAACTGCATGTTTTGGCTGTATGCCGCGTCATGCGCTTGGCTTTGGCTGCGAGGCCGCGTAGAGTCTAGGGCCGAGAGCGCGGAGATGCTCATGATTCTTACCTTCGGCGTGGTGGGCACTGCCGTGATGATGGTTTACTATTTCGGGCCGCGCACGTCGTGGTTCCTGCAGCAGGTGTGCGGGCTGGGCCTGCTGCGCTTGATGTGCCGCCATTGGAGGCCGAACTGCCCTCGGTGGGTGGCCCCCGCCGCGGTGTGCGTGTCGATAACATTGTGCATCGTGAACGTGTCGGCAGCCATCACCGCGCAGGTTAAGCTGACACGGGAGATGGACGAAGTGGTGGAGGCATACCGCGAGAGCCCAGACGGTGTGGTATACCGCGACATCATGATGCCCGGTGTCGACCTGACGTTGATGAAGACGTCGGTGCGCAATCTGATGGTGCGCGTGCCGCTTGCCTTCATCCGCTCCTATGTTGGCCGGGAGGAGCCGCTGGTGATTCTGCCCGAAGCCATGCGCGACTTCGATCCCGCTCAGGCCCGCGAGGTGGGGCGCATACCGTTCCCCGTCTACGAGCACCGCGGAAGCCTGGTGGCAGCGTCGGCTGATGTCGACTATCCTGCCCTGCTCATCGACTACCAAGGCCTGGGGCCGACGGTGACGCGATTCCGCGCCAGCGAGTTCACCCTCCGCGGCGACACCTTCACGCTGCTGCAGCCCCACGTGTCGGTGATGCTCGGCTTCCCACTGGTGCAAAGCGTTAGCTTGCCCGAATGAACAAGGCATGGGCTCTAAACGTTACGAATTGCACTGATTTTCGGCGGAAATGCTTTTTTATTTGGAAGATTCGTAGATTATCATTATTTTTGTCAAGTGTTCGGCTTCAGCGCCGACCACGAATGTTTTACTTTTCAATTATTTATCCACTCCCCCCCTAAATCCCCGTGTGTATATGAAAGAGTACATCGCAGAGGGCGTGGGCACGATGTTCCTCGTGCTCCTTGCTTGCGGCAGCGCAGTGCTTGCCGGCCCTGCAATCGGCGTTCTGGGCATAGGCCTGTGCTTCGGCCTGGTGCTCCTGTGCCTGTGTTATGCTATCGGCAACGTGTCTGGTTGCCATGTGAATCCCGCCGTGTCGTTCGCCATGTTCCTGGCAGGCAAGATGCCCGCAGGCAAGATGCTTGGCTACGTGGTGTCGCAGCTCGTGGGCGCCACCATCGGCGCCGGTCTGCTTTACGCCTTTATGGAGCTCGGCAACGGTGCATATGCCTATGGCGGTATAACCGACATCAGCCAGAACGACCTGGCAGCCAACGTGCTGCAGCCCGGAGCAACCGCAGGCATGGCCCTGCTGGCCGAGGGTCTGCTCACCTTCTTCTTCGTGTTCGTGATCCTGTGCGTCACCGACGCCAAGCAGGGCGCGGGCAACTTCGCCGGCCTCGCCATCGGTATCGCCCTAGGTCTGGTGAACATCGTAGGCATCCCCGTCGACAACTGCTCCGTCAACCCCGCCCGCTCCTTCGGTCCTGCCGTGTTCTCGCCCAACGCCTGGGGCGACTTCTGGATCATGGTAGTCGGTCCGCTGGTCGGCGCCGCCATCGCCGTGGCCTGCTACCGCAGCATCATGCCCTACGTCAAAGAGAAAATGGCCAAAGGCAAGTAATCTTGCACCCAATCATAACAAGCGAGCCGCCCATCCCGGGCGGCTCGCACTGTTTTTAGCGGTTACATCAATGCCGGCTAAGCTTATTAGCTATCTTAGCTGCAGTGTTGGCGGTCGCCACAGGTGGCGACTCTACAATTTGCTGGCAATGAGGGTGTTATCGTGAGTTGTACCGTGGTGCAGCCCTACGTGAGAACGTTATACAATGGGGGTGAGCTTCCAGATGGCGGCGCCGTGGGGGGCGAGGGCAACGGGGAAGGGGGTCTGGGCGTCAACCTCCGCGGTGCGTCGGGCTCCGGTGAGCAGTTCGCGCTGGCGGTAGCGGGTCTGCGGTATGCCGAGGGTCTCGAAGGCGTGGGAGGGGATGTTGACCTGCAGATCAGCGGGAGCGTCGTCGAAGTTGACGGCTATCAGCACGGACTCCTCGCCGGTTGAGCGCAGGAAGGCGAACTGGCGGTGGGGGTTGAGCGTGGGATTTTGCATGTTGACGTACATCAGGTCGAAGAGCTTGCCTTCGCGGATGGCGGCCTCGCGGTTGCATAGCGTGAGCACTCGGGCGTAGAGTTCGCGGAGCTGCTGCTGGCGGTGGGTGAGCTGGCCGTCGCAGGCGCCGTGGTTGAGCCATGCGCGCAGGGTGGGGATGCTCCAGTAGTCGAAGATGGTGGTACGACCGTCGCGGCCGCTGTAGCCTTCGGCTTCGTCGCCGCGCTCGCCCAGCTCTTGGCCGGCGTAAATCATGACGGGGCCTGTGCCGATCATAGCTGTGACCACCAGGGCAGGGAGCACGCGGGAGGCCTCGCCGGCGTACTGCGGGGAGGCGTAGCGCACCTCATCGTGGTTTTCGAGGAAGGAGAGCATGTGGCTGTTGATGCCCTCCACGGTCTGCCAGCAGCCTGTGAGGGCGGCGGCGCTGACGTTGTGGCGCTCGATGCCGAAGAGTGTGTCGTAGAGCGTGACTTTGTCATAGAGATAGTCGAAGCCGCCATCGAAGATAAATGAGCGGTAGAGCGAGACGTCGTAGATTTCGGCTATGAAGATGACATTGGGGTAGTGGGCGCGGACGTTCTTTATGGCCCATTTCCAGAATGCCACGGGCACCATGTGTGCCATGTCGCAGCGGAATCCGTCAATGCCCTTGGCAGCCCAATAGCGCAGGATGTGGAGCATCTTGAGCCATGTGGGCGGGATGGGAGAGAAGTGCTCGGAGCCGTTCCAGGGGTCAACGCCGTAGTTGAGCTTCACGGTTTCGTACCAGTCGCAAGCGCCGGGGAAGGCCGTGTAGCAGTCGTTGCCGGTGGCGCGGGCGGGAAATTCCACGTAAGCCTCCGCTCCTTGGCCCAGGTCAACGCCCACGGGGGAGAACTGCTGGCGAGTGATGTAGTAGAAATTGTTGGTGGGGGAGAAGAACATCTCCGTATTGTCGCCCTGGCCCAGGTCTTCGATGCCGGCGGGCTTGGCGTCGGAAGCGTACTGGCGCGCCACGTGGTTGGGCACGAAGTCGATGATTACCTTCATGCCAGCTCGGTGGGTGCGGGCCACGAGGGCCTCGAACTCCTTGATGCGCGCGGGCACATCCTCTGCCAGGTCTGGGTCGATGTCGTAATAGTCAGTGATGGCGTAGGGGCTGCCGGCTCGACCTTTGACCACGTGGGGGTTGTGGCGCGGGATGCCGTAGATGGTGTAGTCGGAGGTGTGGGCGTGCTCGATGACGCCTGTGTACCACACATGTGTGATGCCGAGGCCGCGGATAGCGCGGAGCACGGTGGGGGTGATATCGTTGAGCTTGCCGCTGCCGTTTTGCATGATGGTGCCGTTGGGCACTGGGGCCTCGCAGTAGTTGGCGAAGAGGCGAGGTATGAGCTGGTATATGATGGGTTTCTGGTCCATGGGGGTCAAAGATTCCAAAGGCCGCGGTCGCGCAGGGCCTTGCGCATGTGAATGTATCCTGAGTTGAACACCAGGCGAATGTTGTTGAGGTCAAAGACGCGGTGGTGGGAGATTTCGTGCAGGTCGATGGCGAGGTCGCACATGTCCATGTCCACCTGCTGGTTTGACTTGGCCATTAGCTGGTAGGTGCGCAGAGCCACGTCCATCAGGCTTGGGTTCTCCTCGTGCATCGTTGGCATGGGGCTCACGTTCACACCCAGCAGGATGCGGCATTTATGGCGTATGGTCCATGCTGGCATGTTGCGCAGCACGCCGCCGTCCACGTAGTGCTTTCCGTTGATTTTCACAGGGGCGAAGGCGATGGGTATGCTGCATGAGGCTTGCACCACAGGCAGCAGCGGGCCGGAGTGAAACTCCTCGTGCACGCCGTCGGAGAGGTTGGTGACGCCGATGTGTGTGGGCATGCGCAGCTCCGAGAAGTCCTTTGGCAGGTACTGGCTAAGGAAGTCCATGAACTTGTCGATGCGCATCACGCTGCCGCGGAAAATGTTGAGGTTGACGAAGTCGGATGGCTTCTCCGACTCGAAAATCGCGAGGATATCGTCGGGCGACATGCCTGCCGCATAAAGGGCAGCGACAACCGAGCCGGCGCTGACGCCGGCGATGATCTGGGGCCTTATTCCGGCCTCCTCGATAGCCTTAAGGGCGCCGGCATGCGCGAATCCTCGCGCGCCGCCTCCGCTCAGGGCCACGCCGAACTCAACGAGAGGTTCCAGCGCGGAAGGGTGATGGTCCGTGGTGTTCATGGTGCGAAATTAGCGAAAAAACGTCAGACTGCCAAATCGGTGTGATATTTTGGAGGAGGAGTATTCGGAATATTACTTGGTATCGGCGAGGAGGGCGGGGTAGGAGGGGATGTCGCGCAGGAAGTGGTAAGTGCCGTCGCCGGGGCAGCGGCAGCAGTAGTGCGAGATGCCGTTGCTGACGATGAGCAGTCGCACGCCGAGCACCATGTTGTAGCGCACGATCTGGTCGAACACCTTCGGGGTGACGCTCACCTCCGGAGCCTTGTACTCGACGATGGCCGCGGGGCGGGCCTGGCGGTCGTAAACCACGGTGTCGCAGCGGCGGCGCGTGCCGTTGTGGTTGATAGCCACCTCGTTGGCCATCAAGGCCGCCGGGTAGCCTCTGTGCTCGCACAGGAAATGCACGAAATGCTGGCGCACCCATTCCTCAGGCGTCAAGGCCACGAACTTGCTGCGCAGCGGGTCCCACACCTGGAGCGCGCCGTCAGGGCCACGGCGCGTGCGGATATCGAAGGATGGCAAATTTAGTTGCAAAATCTTGTGTACTTAAAAAAATCGGCGTAAATTTACGCAAAATTGGCGAGCTGCGAAAGTCCACCGCGCCATTTCCAAGCGCCGGTGCTCCTTTTGCTATTGACAAAGCTATCGCCAAGCCCACTCACCTTCATTGCCCAAACGCTGATGAACCAACCCCTTAACACCTCCCGCCCATGGCTGCCGCGGCTGTGACATTTGAATCGCTGCTGCGCGACATCAAGGCTCGCCAGCTAGCGCCCGTATACCTGCTCCATGGCGAGGAGGGATACTATATTGATGTGCTCGTGCGAGCCCTGGAGAACGTGCTCGACGAGGAAGACCGCGTCTTCAACCAGCACGTGCTCTATGCCCTGGAGCATGAGCCGGGAGCCGTAATGGACCTCTGCCGGCGCTTTCCCATGGGTGGCGACCGCCAGATGATCATCGTGAAGGAATGCCAGGCCGCAAGAGCCGACCAGGTGAACCGCTACTATCAGTATGTCAAGGCCCCGACGCCCAGCACCACGCTCGTGCTCGTATTCCGCGGCGCAGATGCTAAGGGAAAAGATCTGCTGGCAGCCGCGAAGGCTGGGGCTGTGGTGTTCCTGTCGAAGAAGGTGGCAGACTGGAACGTGCCCACTCTGATTCAGAACTACGTGCGCGAGAAAGGCATGAGCATTGACGCCAAAGGAGCCTCGATGCTGCATGAATTTGTTGGCAACGATCTGTCGCGCCTCTTCAACGAGGTGGACAAGCTGTGCGAGATCCTCGGCTCCGGCGCGAAGATCACGCCCGAAGCCATCGAGCGCAACATTGGCATGAGCAAGGACTACAACACCTTCGAGCTGCTCGACGCCCTGGCGGCACGCGACGCCGCCCGCACCATGCGCATCGTCAAATACTTCAACGCCAACCCCAAGGCTGCCCCGGCTACGCTGGTGACCGGCACTCTATTCGGCTTTTTCAGCGACCTGCTCCTCGCCCACTACGCCCCCGACAAGAGCGAGGGGGGGATAGCGGCCGCCCTCGGGCTCAAGAACAGATTCGCCGCCAAGCGATTCGTCACCGGCATGCAGCGTTACAACGCGTTCCAGGTGATCGAGTGCATAGGCGCCATCCGCGACTACGACGCCATGAGCAAAGGCCGAGGCTCGCGCCAAGGCGAACAGCCCCTGCTCCGCGACCTGGTATACCATCTTCTCACCGCCCCCGGCAAGTTGCCTGTATAACTTAGTTTTCACCCATAATTTTCGCTACAATGAAACACCTGCTACTTCCTCTGCTGATCTTAGCCACTTGCCTAATCTCATGCTCCCACCAGGCTTCCGAGCCTGTGGCCATGAAGGACAACGGCGCCGGAGGCGACGCCTTGGCCAAATACCGCGACGTGCCTGAGGTGCGCCACGTGCTGCTTGTGAGCTGCACCGGCGGCTCGCTTGCCGACGCTTATATATATGAGAAGGACGACTCCACCAGCACCTGGACCATGACCCTCGCCACCCCCGCCTACATTGGCCGCGACGGCATCTCCGAGACCAAGACCGAGAGTGACGGCTGCTCGCCCATCGGCGACTTCGGCTTTATCACAGCCTTCGGCATCAAGCCCGACCCCGGCACGGCCTTCGACTATGTGCAAGTGACTCCCGACATCTACGCTATCGACACAGAGAACGAATACTACAACATGATCGTCGACGCCAACACCCCCGGTGTGCCACGCGAGGGCGAACATATGTGGGAGTACACCCCGGAGTATAACTACGGTCTGGCCAGCGACTACAACCCCGAGCGCGTGCACGGCCAGGGCTCCAACATCTTCCTCCACTGCATGGGCACCAAGCCCTCAACCGGCGGATGCGTGGCCGTGCCAGAAGACGTTATGAAGCAGATACTCATCACTTTCTCGACCGCCGACCGCATGGTCATCTACCCGGCTCGTATACCTAAATGATTTCCAATATTAAAAGATGAAAAAGATTGTAATCCTCCTTGCCCTCGCTCTCACACTGGGAGCACAGTCAGCCATGGCCCAGACCAGCAAAGACAAGCTCGCCTCGGCTCTCGGCTCGCTCTTGGGCGGCAAATCGGCCGACGCCGACACCACATCCACCGCAACCTCCTCCCCGACCGCGCAGAACGCTCTCGGCGGACTGCTGAGCGGCCTCGTGGGTAGCGCCATTCCCCTCGATGCCAAGATGCTCGTGGGCACTTGGAACTACGCTTCCCCCGACGTTCGCTTCACCTCCGACAATGCCCTGGCCAAGGCCGGGGGCGCCGTGGCAGCGCAGACCGTGGAAGACAAGGTGAGCGCCATCTATTCCCGCCTCGGCATCGCCCCCGGCACATGCTACTTCACGTTCGCCGAAGACAACACTTGCACCATGCGCCTGGGCAAGCTGCCCCTGAGCGGCACCTACGAGCTCGATGCCAAAAACCGCCAGCTCGCCCTCAAGCTCAAAGGCGGCATCAAGCTCAATGCCACCGTCTATTACGACACCAAGCAGCTCACCCTCCTCTTCGAGGCCGACAAGCTGATGAGCTTCGCCAAGTCCGTGGCCAAGGTGGCAGGCAAAGCCAACTCCACCGTCAGCTCCCTCAGCGGCGTGCTCGACAACTACAAAGGCATGCAGCTCGGCATGAACCTCACCCCAGAAAAATAACGTTTGCCGCACGCTGTCCATCCTCCCCGCCCGAGCCTCAGCGTGATTGCCCCACTCCCTGACCCCCTCCCCGAAAAATCGGGGAGGGGGATTGTTTATTAAATGCTTGATTTCCCGTGGATTAAAATCCACGGCTCCCGAAACGCGCCCCTCCGGGGCTTTGTTGATTCTCGTCTTTGACGTTATCGGCGGCCGAACTGACCGTTCAGCCTTACATTCACCTATAAAAGCCGCCCCGGTGCCGTGGGGCGCCGGGGCGGGATGGGGGTGGGTGAGACTGTTATCAGTCTCTGATGTGTCGTGTCGGGGTTTATTTGCCTTTGACGGCTGCTACGCCGGGGAGGACTTTGCCTTCGATGGCTTCGAGCAGAGCGCCGCCGCCGGTGGAGACGTAGGAGACCTGGTCGGCCATGCCGAATTTGTTGACGCATGCCACGGAGTCGCCGCCGCCCACGAGGGAGAAGGCGCCGTTGTCGGTGGCCTCAACGATAGCCTCGGCGATGGCGCGGCTGCCGGCGGTGAAGTTGTCAAACTCGAAGACGCCTGCGGGGCCGTTCCAGAGGATGGTCTTGGCGCCCTTGATGGCGTCGGCGAAGGCTTTGCGGGTCTCGGGACCTGCGTCGAGGCCTTCCCAGCCGTCGGGGATGTTCATGACGGAGACGACCTGGGTGTTGGCGTCGTTGGAGAAGGCGTCGGCTGCCACGCAGTCGGTGCCGAGCACGAGGTTCACGCCTTTCTCTTTGGCCTTGGCCATGATGTCGAGAGCGAGCTGGAGCTTGTCGTCCTCGCAGATGGAGTTGCCGACGTGGCCGCCCTGGGCTTTGGCGAAGGTGTAGGTCATGCCGCCGCAGAGGATGAGGTTGTCAACCTTGTCCATGAGGTTCTCGATGATGCCGATTTTGGTGGACACCTTTGAGCCGCCCATGATGGCGGTGAAGGGGCGCTTGATGTCGGAGAGGATGTTGTCGACTGCCTGCACCTCTTTCTCCATCAGATAGCCGAGCATCTTGGAGTCAGCGTCGAAATAGTCGGCGATGACGGCGGTGGAGGCGTGCTTGCGGTGGGCGGTGCCGAAGGCGTCGTTGACGTAAACGTCGGCGTATGATGCGAGGGTTTTTGCGAAGTCCTTCTGGCGGGCCTTCATCTCTTTCTTAGCGTCCTCGTAAGCGGGGTCTTCTTTGTCGATGCCCACGGGCTTGCCTTCCTCCTCGGGGTAGAAGCGGAGGTTCTCGAGCAGGAGCACTTCGCCGGGCTTGAGGTTAGCGGCAGCCTCGGCGGCGTTGGCGCAGTCGGGGGCGAACTTCACGTCGGTGCCGAGAGCTTTAGCCACGGCGTCCTTGATCTGCTCGAGGGAGAATTTGGGGTTCACCTTGCCTTTGGGCTTGCCCATGTGGCTCATGATGATGAGGGAGCCGCCGTCCTTGAGGATTTTCTTCAGGGTGGGGAGGGCGCCGCGGATGCGGGTGTCGTCGGTGATGTTGCCGTTCTCGTCGAGGGGCACGTTGAAGTCAACGCGGACGATGGCTTTTTTGCCGTCGAAATTGTAGTTGTCGATAGTCATAGCGGTATGAATATGAAGGATATGTTGATTGTTCGGATAAATACCAACGCGAAATTACGAAAAATTTCCGGATTCGCGCCCTGCAGGGTGATAAAAATTCAATAATGGAACGAAGAGCCGCCCAGGAACTCGCGCAGGAGCGACGTGGAGGGTACGTTGTCGAGGGGGATGGGGCGGAAATATTCCAGGAATCGCTTCAGGCGGTGGGCCTCGCCGTATTCGGGCACGTCGGTCGGCACCTGGCTCAGCAGCTCCTCGCCGCGGGTCTTAAGCACGCCCAGCTCGAAGATGAAGGAGGAGTTGAACATGGCGTCGGCGTTTTCCTGGTATGGGAATATCCACTTCTCCTCGCCGCGACGCACGCTGGGCCAGCGGCGCAGGGTGTCTTCGGCCGAGATGCCGCGATATTTGTGGTCGCGGATTATGCGACGCAGCAGGCGGTTGTCGGTGGTGGGCACCCAGTTGTGGCAGTCGATGGAGATGGTGGTGAGGGCAGAGACGTAGACGCGGTACTTCAGGAACTCGTCGATCTGGCTTGTCAGCTCCGGATTCAGACCGTGGATGCCCTCGATCAGAAGGATAGATCGCGGGGTGAGGCGTATGCTGTCGCCGCGGTATTCGCGCTCGCCAGTGGTGAAGTTGTAGGTAGGCAGCTGCACCTCCTTGCCGGCTATGATGTCGGCGAGGTCGCGGTTGAACTGCTGCAGATCCAGGGCGTAGAGCGACTCGTAGTCGTAGTCGCCGTCCGCGTCGCGGGGTGTGTGCTCGCGGTTGACGAAGTAGTTGTCGAGCGATATCATCTGCGGGTGCAATAGGCACGTCATCAGCTGCACGGCCAGACGCTTTGTGGTAGTGGTCTTACCCGACGACGACGGGCCGGCGATGAGCACCACCCTCGCGCCGCCGCTGTCGTAGCGGCTGGCGATGTCGTCGGCTATGCGCGCCAGATGCTTGCTGTGGAGGGCCTCGGCCACGTTGATGATATCGTTGGCGTGGCCTGCGATCACGGCCTCGTTAAGCTCGCCGGCGTCGCTCACGCCCAGGGCCGCGTCAAAGCGCGTGTATTCGGTGAAAGCTCTGAAAAGCTTGGGCTGTGGCACAGGCACGCGGGGCTGCTCGAGCATGGCCGGGTCGGGGCCGAGCAGAAGCATGCCGTCTTCGTAAGGCTGCAGGTCAAAGGTCGGCACGTAGCCCGCGCTGGGGGCCAACGCGCCGTAGTAGCTGTCGCTCAGGCCGTCGAGGGTGTTGTAGGTGGTGTACAGTCGGCGACATGTGCGCAGCAGGCGCACCTTGTCGTCGAGCCCCTGCTCCTGGAAAATCTTGATGGCGTCGGCCGTGAGGCGTTCGTGGCGCTCTATGGGCAGGTCGGAGTCGATGATGCGGCGCATCTCGTTTTTGATTCTATCCACGGTCATCGGCGACGGCTTCTCGCCGCCGATAACACGGCAATATAGGCCGCGGGAAATAGAATGGTCGAAGCTCACCTTGCATCCCGGAAGCACCAACGTGGCGGCCCGGTAGAGGATCATGCACAGCGTGCGGATGTAGGTGCGTTCGCCCGAGGGGTGGCGCGCGTCGAGGAATTCTACCTGCTTGGGCATGAACACCGGGAAGAGCATGCTCTCCGTCTTATTGTTCACGCGGGCGCAGATGGGGCGCATTCCCGGCACGGCCCGCTCGGCTATCTGCAGCAGAGTCTCGCCCCCGGCGATGTCGATGTATGAATTAGTGTTCTTGCAAAATATCTGAATCATAGTCATTTGTGGCTTATTTATTCCTCATCGTCTTCCGCATCTAATGCCCCGCTGCATTCGGCCTCTTTGCGTAGGTCGTCAAGCACTTTGCCGTTGTAAGAAAAGAACTTCGCACCCTGGTATGCTCCCGATGTGTTTCGGTGCTCCTCGGGCATGAACGTGCCCACGAAGGGAGATAGCTTGTAGATGCGGCCATCGTACTCCACCGAGTCGTCGCTGGCCACTTTCACTCTGACGCCTGTAGGGATGAATGTGACATAATCGCCGATTTCAATGCCCACCATCGAGAATTTGAACCTGCCGCGACGCTGCGTTCGTTTGGTCGACTCTGGTGCTTCGCCTGTAGCGGCACAGTGCTCTGTAATGGGCTTATTATCCTGGTATTCAGTCACGACTGCGTCGTCGATGAGGCGGGCGATGTCGTAAAAGATGTCGAGAGCTTGGCGAGGAGGCACGTTGAAAAACTCGCGGTTTTGGCGGATTCGCAAATCTGTGAGACGGTCGATCATCTTGTGCACATGCTTCTCAACCTCGTGGAATTTCACAGTTTGAATGGTGGCGAAAATGTCGAATGGAAGCGGCACGGCAGTGTTGTCCAACTCTTTAGAGCGCAAGTCGACAGGGCGCGAGCTCTTGCCGATTTTCACCCAGTCGTCGCGGAAGCTGCGATTGGTGAGGATGTATACATAGCCCGGTTCGGGGGTTTTTGTCTTATGTTCGTGAGTCATGATAAAGAGGTATTAACGTTGACGGCGCTTGGCTGTGACGCGGTCGAGCTCGGCGCCGTGGCGGTCGTGGAGGGTGAGAGTGATTCGCTCTGGGGTGACGTCCATGATCATGGCGCCCACGGTGTGCGGGCCCTCAGCCCAGCGCGTCTGTATGATGTCGGCGTTGTATTCGAGCTCGCCGATGGTCTCGCCGCGGTCGTCGTCGCTGGAGGGTGTCTGTACATACACGGTTCCTTCGCCGGGTGCCACCACCCTGCCGTCGCGCAGTGGCGGGGTGGAGACGTAGCGGTGGTTGTTGGCTCCGAGGGCTATGTCAACGCCAAGCTCGTCGAAGAGCTCGCGCCAGCGGCCGTACTGGCTGTCCTTGCCGCTCTGGCCGAAGAACCATTGGTAGTGCTCCATCACCACCACATATGGGGCCGGATGCTGCTGCACGACCTCTCGCACCCAGGCCTGGGCGGCTGCCAGGCCCTCGTCGCTGCGCATGGCCTCGCTGTTGAGAGCTATGAAGAGCACATCGCCGTAGCGGAACCAGTAGCACACGCCCTCCATGCCTTCGTAGCCGTTGAGGGGGGCGTTGTTGACGTTGCGGAAGAAGAGGGGATTGTTGCGCTTGCCGGTGCGGTCCATGTTGTCGTGGTTGCCGTTAAGGCCGGCCCAGGAATAATTCTTGAACGCAGGCTCGTCGTAGAGCTGCTGCCAGAACGAGTAGCTGCCACCCCAGGCGCACACGTCGCCCAGGTGCAACATCAGGTCGAAGGGGGCTCCGTTGACGGCCTGCAGCGTGTCGAGCATGGCCATGGCGGCTGCCTTGCGACCCGGCAGAGGGGGATAGGAGTGGAAGTCGCTGATGATGGCCGCGCGGAAGGCCCCGGAGACGGGAGCTGTGGTGAAATAGCGCAGGGTGGTGTCGCCGTCGATGCGGTATTTATATCTGGTGCCCGGTTTGAGGTTCTTCAG